>JBDUBA010000100.1:0-13030 GCA_040004335.1 Gemmatimonas sp. | reverse complement strand
GTCGTCGTTCCAGATGGTGCGCGCAATTGACGGCCATGGACGCATAATCGCGAGCAGTCCACCACCGACCGCAATCTCGTCGGCGTTGTTGTCCAACACGGAAATGTGCGTGCCGGGAAACGCGACGGTGGCAGAGCCGGGTTTTGTGGTAGTCGCTCCCGGCAGTGGCGTGATCATGATGCCACCGGTTTCGGTTTGCCACCACGTATCAACAATTGGGCAATTGTTCCGGCCGATGTGTTCGCGATACCACATCCACGCTTCGGGATTGATTGGTTCACCAACGGAACCCAGCAATCGCAATTGCGACAGATCGTAGGGCTTCACGAAATCCGCACCCCACTTCATGAACGCACGAATTGCGGTGGGCGCGGTGTAAAAAATCGTGACACCATATCGCTCACAGATTTGCCAGAAGCGATCTTTCTCGGGCCAATCAGGTGCGCCTTCGTACATGATGCAGGTGGCACCGTTCGCGAGTGGCCCGTATACCAGATACGTATGTCCCGTGACCCAGCCAATGTCGGCGGTACACCAGAACACGTCTTCTTCGCGCAAATCAAACGTGTATTTCGTGGTTGACGCAGCGCCGGTGAGATAACCACCGGTTGTGTGCACAATGCCCTTGGGTTTTCCGGTCGTTCCCGATGTGTACAGAATGAACAGAGGATCTTCCGCGTCCATGATTTCCGGTTCGCAATGTTTCGGAACCTGACGTTTAAGGCGGTGCCACCACACATCGCGTCCGTCGGTGATTTCCGCAAACGCATCGCTCCCGCCCGCGCGCTGACGCATGACGACCAACACATGTTCAATGGTGGGACATTCGGTCAGTGCCTTGTCCACGTTGCGCTTAAGCGGAATGACTTGCCCGCGACGATATCCGCCGTCGGCTGTGACCAGCACCTTGCAACCGCAGTCATTGATGCGATCACGCAATGACTCGGAGGAGAATCCACCAAACACGACCGAATGCACGGCGCCAATACGCGCGCAGGCGAGCATGGTAAATACGGCTTCCGGAATCATCGGCAGATAAATTGCGACGCGATCACCTTTTTTGACGCCAAGGTGTTTCAGCATGTTGGCGGCGAGATTGGTCTCGCGATACACATCCCAATATGTGAATGTGCGCTTGTCACCAGGTTCGCCCTCCCAAATCAGCGCGGCTTTATTGCGACGTGGACCGTTGATGTGCCGGTCGAGACAGTTGACCGAGGCGTTCAACTTTCCACCGGTGAACCACTTCACGTGCGGTGGCGTCCACTCCATCACCGTGTCCCACGGTTTCTCCCACTGCAACTCGGCCGCTTCCGCTGCCCAGAATGCCTCGGGATCGGCCAACGCACTGGCGTGCAATGATCCGTCATGCACGCGCGCCCGCTTCGCAAATTCCGGTGGGGGCGGGAAGGTGCGCGTTTCGGATAGCAGAACGTCGATGTTATTCATGGCACAGCCAGGGATTGGAGAACGAAAACGCGTTCGAGGCAAATGTTCGGGCGGGCTTACTGCGAAGCTGATGACGAAACGCGTCGCGTGCAACCGGTCGGTTGGCTATGCTTTACCATGCACGCCGAACGCTCCCTGCGCCGCAATCCCGCCGGCCTCCGCAAGCACGCCTCAGGTGTCGCGGAGCGGTTGAGTCATCCCTCTGTCTCCACGTATGCCGCTGGACGTTGACACGCTCCCCCGTGCGGGGCGGGGCACGGCCGTTGTGGCATCAGAGCTGGTGCGCCGATTTGGTGGGCGCAAAGCGGTCGACAGCGTTTCGCTGGAATTGGCATCGGGCGAGTGCCTGGCGCTGTTCGGCCCCAACGGCGCGGGAAAAACAACTCTTCTCCGAATGTTGGGCGGTCAACTCAAGCCAACGCATGGTACGGTGCATTTGCATGGTCATCGGTTGCCCGGTGAGGCCGCCACTCGCCAGTTGGTTGGGCTGATCTCGCATCACACCATGTTGTACGACGCACTCACGGCGCACGAAAACGTGCAATTTGCGGCGGAGTGCCATGGCGTACAAAATGCGGGCCAGATGGCGATGGATGCACTGGCGCTGCTCAAGGTGGGTGCTCGTGCAGCGACTCCCGTTCGACTCCTGAGCCGAGGTTTGCAACAGCGTGTGTCGATTGCGCGCGCGCTCGTGCACAATCCGCGGCTCGTGTTGCTGGATGAGCCGTACACGGGACTCGACGAGACCGGCGCGCGGGCGCTCACTCGGGCGCTCCAGCAGCTGTTGTTGCTTGGGGCGACGTTGGTGTTGGTGACACATCATCTTGGTGAAGGACTTGCTCTCGCGACACGTGCGTCGATCATGATGAATGGCAGCATTGTTCGCACCGACCTCGCGCCGCCCAACGGATTCGACTCGGTCACGTATGCCGCACTGTATCGATCACTCACGGCGCAGGAGGCCGAATGAGCGCACCGCCGTCCGTCGAGCTGTCGTACAGGCCGCCGGGGTTTGTGCGCGATGCAATTCGTGTAGCGAAGAAGGATTTGCTGATTGAATTCCGCACGCGGAGCGCGTTCATGGCGGCGGCTGTTTTTGCGGTGTTGTCGTCGGTGATTTTTCGATTTACCTGGGAGCAGAGTCGTATCTCGCCGCTTGACGTTGCTCCGGGTGTATTGTGGGTGATTTTCGCGTTTTCAGGGCTGCTTGGGCTGCACCGTTCGTTCGGTGTGGAACTGGCGGATCGTGCTTTGGATGCGATGTTGGCCTCGCCAATGTCACGCGAGTCCATTTTTGCGGGAAAGGCCCTGGCAAATCTCGCGTTTGTGGCCTGTGTGCAGGCTTTGACGCTTCCCGCCGTGGGTCTGTTCTTTAACTTGCCTGCAGAGTCGTTTTGGTGGGGAATTGTGGCGGTCTCGCTGCTGGCCTCCATCGGACTCGTGGCGGTGGGCACCTTGTTCGCCGCAATCACCTCGAACACTCGGCTCGCGGAGTTGTTGCTGCCAATGCTGGCGCTGCCATTTTTTGTACCGGTGGTGATCCCGGCGGCGCAGGCAACGTCGTTGTTGATGAACGGCCGGCCGTTCAGCGAGGCCACCGACTGGATCAAGATTCTGGCGGCGTTTGATATCGTGTTTGTGGCCGTCAGTACGGTTGCGTTTCCATTTACGCTCGAGGAGTAAGATCATGACGTCGACTTCGGCATCGTCGACAGTGGGCGGTTCTCGCACGGAGCGCGTGCGCTCTCCATCCGGCGTGGATTGGTTCCTGATCGGAGCCATTACCCTGGTTATTGCTGCATGCGTAAACGTGTTGATGTTTACGCCGACCGAACTGCGGCAGGGGCTCGCGCAAAAGATCTTCTACATACATGTACCGGCGGCCATCACGGGGTTGTATTTCTCGGTGATTCCGATGGCGATCGTGTCGGGAATGTATTTGTGGCTCAAGGATGAACGTCTCGATCGAATCGCCGAATCATTGGCCGAAGTGGCGTTGGTGTTTGTGGCGGTGGTGTTGTGTACCGGTCCGTTTTGGGGGAAACCCATCTGGGGCACGTACTGGCAATGGGAAGCGCGTCTCACGTCCACGCTATTCCTTTCGTTTGTGTTGGTTGGATACCTGGTGATGCGCGGCGCGATTGAACAGCCGGAACCACGCGCGCGGTTGTCGGCCATTATCGGAATCATGGCCGGATGCCTGGTGCCGTTTATTCACCTCACCGTGTACATGTTCACGACGTTGCATCCGATGCCGATTGTGCTCACGCCCAACTTCACCAGGGCAAATCTTTCGCCGGAAATGTTGCGCAGTTTTCTGTACTCGTTGGCAGCATTTCTAACGCTGTATCTGGCCATGGCGCGCAACCGATATCGTTGGGCAACGGAACGCGATCGCCTGCAGCTGTTGGAGGATCAACGCTGATGCTTGTTGAACGCGGGATGTTTGAACTCATGCAGGATTCGGCAAAAGCGCGCGCAGATTCCGTCAGTGCGAGCACCGCGCAACCAGCGGCCCAGCCGGAGTTTCGCACGCCACAGAACGCGGGGTACATGCAAATCGCGTACACCGTGGCGGCCGTGATTTACGGTTCCTATTTAATCTCGCTACGCCGTCGATGGGCGGCGCTTAAGCAGCGGCAGAATTCCGCGGCGCAATCGCGTCGTTGATAGTTCGGGAATTTTTCTTTCAGTTTCACTTTCGCAACACCTCATGATTCACAATCCGTGGCACGACCAGCCACCTGGTGCGCATCCGCCGGAACTTGTTACGGCGATTATCGAAATCCCGGCGGGTTCTCGCAACAAGTACGAGTTGGACAAGGAAACGGGGCACATCAAACTCGACCGCGTGTTGTACAGCGCGGTGCACTATCCGGGCGATTACGGATTCATTCCGCAAACGCTGCACGAAGACGGCGATCCGCTGGACATTCTGGTGCGTATCAACGAACCAACGTTTCCGGGATGTCAGATCACCTGTCGGCCCATTGGCGTGTTACGCATGCTCGATCGCGGTGAGCCCGATGATAAGGTGCTGGCCGTTCCAAGCGACGATCCGTACCACAACGAGTACTTCGATATCGCGGATATGCCTCAACACTATCTGAGAGAAGTCGAGCACTTTTTCCATATCTACAAGGACCTCGAGGGCAAGCGCTGCGAGATGCTTGGGTGGGAGAAAAGTGATCGCGCGATGCAGGTGATTCTGGAGTCCATTCAGCGTTATCACGACGCGTACAAAAGCTGAACGACTCCGCGTTGGAGCATCCGCGTTATCCGCTAAATCAGTGTGTCAAGCAGTCGCAAGGGAAGGCGGCACCTGGGTTTCGGCTCGCAACCAGTCAAGCACTAACCGCCCACCCCTGCGCCTTCCGCAACACCAAGCTGGCATTGATTCCGCCAAACCCAAATGAATTCGTCAACACGATTTGTGGTGCAGCGTCGCGTCCGTGGCGCGGCACGTAATCGAGATCGCACCCTTCGCCCGGTGTCATAAGATTCAGCGTTGGGGGAATCCATCCTCGCTCCAATACCAGTGCGCTAATTGCTGCCTCGATTGCACCAGATGCACCCAGCGCGTGTCCGTAATAACCTTTCGTACTTGACACTGGGATTTTAAACGCGTGATCGCCCAGCACTTGTTTGAGTGCGAGGGTTTCCGTGGGATCATTGAGTGGCGTACTGCTGCCGTGCGCGTTCACATAGTCAAGTTGTTCTGGCCGCACGTTCGCGTCACTAAGCGCTTCGCGCATGCAACGCGCGGCCTGTTGGCCGCTGGGGAGTGGTGCGGTCATGTGGTGCGCGTCGTTCGTTTGACCGTAACCAATGAGTTCTGCGTAGATGTGTGCTCCGCGCGCCTCCGCGTGCGACCACTCTTCGAGAATGAGCACGCTGGCCGCCTCGCCCATCACGAATCCGTCACGTCCGGCGTCGAACGGGCGTGAGGCGGTTGCCGGATCGTCATTGCGGGTACTCATGGAACGAATCAGCGCGAACGCACCGTAACACAACGTTGCGAGCGGTGCTTCCGCGCCACCGGCAATCATGACGTCGGCCAATCCGCTCCGCACCAAACGAAACGCTTCGCCGATTGCAATCGTGCCAGACGCACAGCTCATGCCGTTCGTGATGTTCGGGCCGGTTATTCCAAACTCAATTGCAATGTTACAACTGGACGAACCGCCAAAGACGGCGAGTGCAAGCGTCGCATCAACCGCACGAATTCCCCCTTCCACAAAACGCGCTGCTTGTTCCTCGGCGTAGGCCACACCCGCCAACGCAGTTCCCATCATCGCACCAACGCGGTCGCGGTTCTCGTGCTCGAGATTAATGCCCGAATTTTCCAACGCCAGTTTTGAGGCGACTACGCTGAATTGCCCGAAGCGGTCGAGGCGTTTCACGCGTTTCGAATCGAGATAATCCTCCGGAACGAAATCGCGAACTTCGGCTGCGCACTGGCTGCGAAAAATTGACGGATCGAACCGCGTCACGTTGGTGACGGCTGACTTCTCGGCACGCAGTCCGGTCCACAGTGCTTCAACGCCTGTGCCAATTGGCGTCACGCACCCAATTCCAGTGATGGCCACGCGGCGCGTCACGAACGCACCGCTCCCGACTTCGCCTGACGCTCGGCGACTATTGCGAGCCCCGCGAGCGTGCGACTGGCAATGCCGTGGATGAACACCGGACCAATCACTGCGTTGGCGGCAAACACGCCGATGGCAGGCCAACCTGGTCCGTTCCATACGTGAATGATTCGCGCCAAGGTGCCCTCGGTCGTTTTTTTGAAGTTCCACTCCACGTCCATGCCTCTGGTGATTCCATCGACATGGCGATACCGAATATTTGGCGCTTGTTCATCCACGGTCATTTCGGACAACCACCAAGTGGGCCAGTTGAACGCACCAAAAGGGCGGTCGGCCGCCATTTCAACCAGTCCACCGCCGTCACGCGCGCGATGCCGAAAACGCACCGTGCGATAGTGTTTGAGATGCGCCGGCCAATGCTCCACTTCTCGCGCAACATCGAATATCGTCGCGACCGGCGCGCGCACCAACAGTTCGTCCACAATGATCATGGATCGATTGGTGGGAAGTGGCCCGAGCTTGTACGGCGAACGTGAGGTTTTGTCGGAAGTGGTCACGGAATCAGTTGGCGCTGGTTGCAGATGGACCATCGACGATTGTACCCGGCTTGAACGATGCGGTTACCCGCCATCCCAAACGGCTCAGGCACTCCGTTTTGCAATTGCACGCTTGCCCGATGAGCGCGCGCAATTCGGCAACAGTGAATCCGCGACGAATGGAAACCATGCCGTCATGTCGACTGATTGGATGAAACCGGAGTGGAAACGACACCAGCCACAATAGGGCGAGCGCCAACCAGCTTCGACGCAGGTCGGCAACGATAACTCGCACGCGGGCGACGCGCGAACATTCGCGCAACATGAGCAGTGCATCGGCGTCGTCGAGGTGATGCAGCACCAAAGAACACGTTACCACATCGACGCTGTCGTTCCGGAATGGCAGCGCTCGTGCATCGCCCGCGACTGCCTCTACGTTATTGTGCGGCGCAAGCGACGCCATTGTCGCTGTGATTTCCAACCCAAACGGGCGCAGTTGAATTCCAAATCGTGTCGCCTCAATGCGAAGCGCGGCGGGAATATCGCCCAGTCCTGTCCCCACGTCGAGCAATGTCAGGCAGCGCACTCCAACATCACGTTGTTGCCCGAACGTGGCGCGCGCCTCGGCGAGAATGGCGCGGGTTCCACCAAATAATGCATTGGCAACCGCGACGTCTTTGAGCGATCGAGCCGCAATCTCCGGCGGCAATGCGGGATCGTCGAGATACTCGAATCCGCGCTTGGCACCGGCCAGCTTTTGCACCTACCGGTCCAACTGTGCGTATCCGCCACGATAATAGAGGAGGGGTCGAGCGTCGCGCGCATGCGCGCGTTCAACAGCGCCGACAATAATAGTGTGGTCTCCTTCAACGTGATGACCGACCACACGACACTCCATCCAGGCCTGCACATCATCAAGAATGATCATGCCTTTTTCTCCGCGATCAAATCCAAGTCCGGCAAATCGATCGTCGAGCTTGCTGGAGAAGCGACGCGACATTGCCTCCTGCCCATCGGAGAGAATATTGACCACAAAATCGGAAGCGGCCGAGATAACCGGCGTCATCGTGGCGTCGTGTGCGACACAAATCAGAATGAGCGGTGGTTCGAGGCTCAACGATGAAAACGCACTCACCGTCATGCCGTGATCACCGCGTTCATCACGTGTGGTGACAACGGTTACGCCTGTCGCAAACCGACCCAGGACACTGCGAAAAAGATCAGGATCGATGGGCATGTTGCGTCAGGACACGTTGTTGAGGACTACCAATGAAAAATCGACGCAGCACGCGCGCGCGCAGCAGTTCGCGCGGCGGCACGAAATCGCCGGCCACGCCCACCAGCAAATCGCAAAGATACCGGTCGCGTTGTAAGAGCATTGCGGCCTTTTCGAAAAGCCACGGATACGCCACCCCCAGTCCGATCACCTTTTCGACGCGCCACTTTCCGGCAAATGCGTCGCGACGCGCGCGATCGTACGCGCGAAGATGGTGGGTTTGAGCGCGTGAATTGTGAGCACGCAACGCCTCGTGCAGATAAGGCGCGAGGAGCTCACCACCGCGCAGCGCCGCGAACATTCCTTCGCCGGTAAAGGGATCGAAGAAATCGGCAGCGTCGCCCACCAGTGCGGCACCCGGGGTCCACGCGCGTTTCGCGTGCGAGGCAAATGGACCGGTCACGCTGACATCACCGATACGTATCGCGTGTTGAAAGCGACCACGCAACGACGGATGTCCATTGATAAACTCGGTCAACATTGCTTCAGGGGCCGCCGGAAGCGCGGCGCCTTTCGGCTGCGGCACAACAAATCCAACGTTGATCAATCCATCGCCAACCGCGCACAACCCCAGATACGTGCCGTTCAGCGTGAAGATCTCGCCCATCGTTCCAACATCCTTGACATGCATGTAGTGCGCAACAATTGCAAACCGACGCGGGCGGTGCGACGTATGCGCAAGGCCAAGTCGTCGCGCAACCACGGAGCGTAATCCATCGGCACCGACCACGAATTGCGCGGTGACGTTGTGTACTTCGCCCTCGTGTCGAATAACGGCGCCTGTGCACGTACCATTGGCCGCGACAGAAAGGCCCTCAACCTTTGCGCCCTCCACAACAGCAACTCCGGCCGCGCGCGCCTGATCGAGCACAATTTTGTCGAGCTTCGAGCGGCGGAGCGCCAATCCACAGTCGCGAAATCCGCGAAACCCGTGCGAGGCGATAAACTCGCCGCGAATGGTTGCTCCAGTTCGCGTTTTGATTGTCATCCCCGACAATTGCGCGGCGCCCGCTTCTTCAACCAAATGCAACGCCCCCATGGATTCGAGAATGCGCGAACCTTCGGGACTCAGATATTCGCCACAGGGTTTGTCACGCGGAAAATGCGCGCGATCAACCAGTGTCACATCAACGCCGCTCTTCGCGAGATGCCACGCCGTCGAAGCACCGGCCGGTCCGCCGCCAACCACAAGTACTTGTGACCTGCGCCAACGTTTCATGTTTCGCTCGTTCTGCGACGTGTCATGATTTCAACTTAATACGAGGAGCAGCGCGACCAACGCGCCAACAATAGTGCATGCGAAATTCACCAGATCATTATTCAGGCCCGTCAGGCCGCGGTGATGCACGGTAAGCGTACCGCAGCGATGTGTACGTTGTTCAGTTTCCATTGTACAGCGTGGGCACCAGCGACGTTCCTGAATCCACGCCCCCAACAGGGTGTCGGCAAGCGCGCCCGCAACACCGCCAATCGCAATGGCGCCAACTTGCCGCAGATCGGTGACGCTGCCCACCGCGAAGGCCAGGAGCGCGAGAATCACTGCGCCGCCAATCATTGCCAAACTGCCGGAAACGGTGACGGCGCCGGAGGTTCCCGCCGGTACGCGCGAGGCCGACCGCAAAGACCACGGAGTTCCACCAGCAAGCGTTCCGATTTCGGTAGCCCACGTATCCGAACCTGCCGCCGCAAGCGCGCCGAGCGCGGCCACGACCAGGTGGGTATCGCAAACGCCCGCCAGGCTACAGGTAGCGGCCGACTGCATAGCCAATCCGAGCGCCCCGGCAAACACCCCGCCGTTCGCTAACACCTGCCAGGCATCCCGTTGACTGCCTTTTTCAACAATCTCCTGTAGTCGGCGCGATTTTTTCGCCTTGCCGATTTTCGACAAGACGGTTGCCAATGCGAACCAAACAATGACGTACAACCCCAGTCCGTAACTCGTACGCGTCGCGACGGTCCCAACAACTGTGGCGGCAACCGCACCACTCCAGGAAAGCGAGCGCGCATGCCAAGCCAGCAGCGCAATTATCGCGCTGATGCCGATTGCGATCAGGAACGGAGCTGGAGTGGCCAACATTGCAGTTAGTTAAAGGTCGTGGCGCACACAGCTTCGCCCCGTTAGCGTTCGCTCTCGTGATACAGGTCATTGAAGATTCTGGTAGAACCACCCCGCACAACAATCAGGCGCAGTTGCCCCTCAAAGGGCAACCGTTGGACGCGCGCGTTCCGCTCAGTCTTCTGGAAGCGGTGCGCACGATCGACACCCCCGATTCCGAACTCGAAGCGGAGCTGGTGCATGAACTCCGCAACAAGCGGTTCGGGTTGAGTGAAACGGTTAACGCGCAAATTCGGCGCTACAATGACATGGTGCGAAAGCCACAACGTGTCCGGTACGACGAAGTGTTGGCGCTTGCGCGATTGATTGGTCGTCGCCCCGATGCCGATCTCGTCTTTCGCGAGGCCGGACGACGACTCGCGCGCGCGGCACTCCGCACGCTGTCCGGCACTGCACGCAAGGCGGCTGTGACCCTTCCCGCGCTCATTGGCCGGCCAATCGCGCTGCGTCAACTGCGCCGCTTGTCCCGCGCATTTCTTGACGGAAAGTTGCAGCGACAGGGCAGTGCGATCGTCCTCGAAGTGGTATCCCCCGTTTCAGCCGACGCGGCGCCCCGCTCGGCGGGCTGCGGATATTACGAGGCCGCACTGCGCGAATCACTGCAATCGTTGGTGGGTGCCGAAGGTCTCGTTGAACATGTGGCGTGTCGGGCGCGTGGCGATACGTCGTGCCAATGGCGCACGGACTGGCGCAAGCGTTGATTGTAGCGTGACGCAACACGTGCGTTCGCTCAAGCTGCCTTTCGCAACAACACGCGTACGCTGTCGTAAGCTTTCGCAATAACACGCTTACGCCACAGCAGGCTTTTACAATAACTGGCTTTCGCTCGCGACAACGGCTTCGGGGTCGCCGAGTTCACGCCGCAACTCTTCGACGACATGCTTACTCCTGCACTTCTCCCCGCGATTCAGCGTTTACTCGCTGACGCCAGTCTTGACGGGTGGCTGCTGTACGATTTCCGCGGAACAAACGCGATTGCCGCGGGCCTGCTGGGTTTTCAGGGTTTGGCGTCGCGACGGGTATTTGCCTTCATTCCGCGCGAAGGAACTCCGCGGGCCATTGGACACGCAATTGAACCGGGTCCATGGGCAAAGTGGCCGGCGGAGTGGCCACGCGTGACGTATTCGTCATGGCAAACTTTGGAAAGCGAACTCGCGAAACTAATCGCGGGCAAACATGTCGCCATGGAGTATTCAGCGGGCGACGCCATTCCGTATCTCGATCGCATTCCGGCGGGCGTTTTGGAAATGGTGCGGGCAACGGGGGCGACGGTGGTGACATCGGCCGATCTCGTGAGCCAGGTGTACGCCACATGGACGGCGCCGCAACGCGACTCGCATGTGCGCGCCGCGGAGATTATTGCGCAGATTGCAAAGGATGCATTCGGGTTCGCGCGTGAGCAGATGGCGTCCGGAACGCGCGTCGCAGAGCACGAGGTGCAGGGGCGCATTCTGACCGCGTTCGAGCGTGCCGGGTTGGAGACGGAGCATGCACCCGATGTAGCTGCTTCAGAAAACGCCGCGAATCCGCACTACGCTCCGAGCGCAAGCACTCCGCGCGTGCTCCGCAGGGGTGATTCCTTGTTGATCGATTTGTGGGCGCGGGAGCCAGACGGCGTGTGGGCGGACCAAACGTGGATGGCATCTGTGGGCGCACCAAGCGATCGATTGGTGACCATTTGGGAAGCGGTACGCGATGCGCGAGATGCTGCGCTCACACTCCTGCACGATCGCATCAACAACGGCATGCCCATTCGCGGCGGTGAAGCGGACGATGCGGCGCGACACGTGATTGTTTCGCGGGGATTTGGCGACAGCTTCTGGCATCGCACTGGACACAGTATTGATTCGCGCGACTTGCACGGTTCGGGTCCGCAAATTGACAACATGGAGTCGCGCGACGACCGGACGTTGTTGCCCGGTGTTGGATTCTCAATTGAACCTGGCATTTACATACCGGGTGAGATGGGGGTGCGCACGGAAGTGAACGCGTGGGTCGACGTTGATTCGCTCCTCGTCACACCGAAAGACATCCAGCGCGACTTGTTCGTCGTTTAAGAGGTATGAGTTGACCGTCGTGATGCAACGTGCGCCAAGGCGCGTCGGTTGGGGTTGGGCGCTGTACGGATTGTTTTGCGCAGCGGCATGCGCCAAAGAAACAGCGCCCAAACCAACCACCGCGCAACAGGAAAGCGCAGCTGCTGTTGCACAAGCATCCTCGGTGATCAGTGCTGACACTGCGGCACGCACCCTCGTGTTCGCTGCGGGTACGAAACCGTATCACGTTGACGACGTCGAGGGTGCGCACGGCACCATCAACGGCAGTGTAGTTCTAAGTGGACCATTGCCGCTTGATACGATTGTGACACCGGAGCGCGACTCGACCGGGTGCCGTCCGTTTCTGGATATCACGCTCCCAATTCCGCGCCGCGCTCCCGGCGCCAAAAAAGACAGCAGCGCAAATCCGATTGGCAACGCGGTGATCTGGCTGGTTGGTGTCACGCACGGACCTGCCGATGTTCTACCGAGACGCGTGAATCTGCTGCTCGACGATTGTCATCTTACGCCGCGCGTGATGGTCGCAATCGCTGGCGCGACGCTCAATACGACAAATCGCGACGACATGGTGAGCAAGCTGCATTTTGTTGATCACCTACGCGATGCAGCACCACGCGTAACCATTGGATTTACTGATCCGGGCCAAGTCGTGCCGTCAGCGTTGCCACTGGCAAGGGCCGGGCTCGTTCAAATCACAGACGAAAAACACTCGTGGGTGCGCGGGTACATCGCCGTTGCGCCGCATCCGTTTGTGGCGGTGACAGAAGCGGACGGAGAATTTGTGTTTGAAGGCGTACCCGTGGGGAGCTACCAGCTTGTTGTGTGGCACGAGCGGCTGGGGGCGCGAGTCGTGCCCGTGAAAATCGAAGGCGGATTTACGGCAACGGTTGGTGTGAAATATCAGGCGCGAGAATAGAGAAGGCAGAATTCAGATAACTGCCACTGCAGCTTCCAGCTGCCAGCTTTGAGAAATGTCCACAATTCAGAATTCAGAAAACCACAACTAA
>JBDUBA010000272.1:0-3863 GCA_040004335.1 Gemmatimonas sp. | reverse complement strand
AACACTGGGCTTCCAGCGTCGGCGCAACAGTTGATGTGCACGGGCGCCGCCACCCCCATTGTTGGGTGGGATGTGTTGGGTAGCAACGAGTCGATGGTCCCCACCCAATGCAGTGATGGGTCGGCGGGTACTGTCTTCGCGAGTGCGCTTCCCAGCGTGACGATGTTTTCGAAGAACTATGCGCAGGAACAGAGCATTCGCACGAATTTGAGTTGGGGTGGCGCTGTTCTCGACAATCGGTTCACGTTCAACGTTAACGGCCAGTATTCATACAATCGCAATCAGCCCGACCAACTCGATCTGAACTTTCGCCCCACGCAGCAGTTCGCAATCGCGTCCGAGTTGGGGCGACCCGTGTACGTGCTGCCAACCAGCATCGATCCGGCATCGGGACTGATTGCATCACGTGATGCACGCGTTTCTCCCGACTTCAACGCGGTATCGCAACTGCGCTCCGATCTGCATTCACAGAGTCGGCAGCTGACGTTTTCATTGGCTCCGCTCACATTCTCAGCCACGAAATTCCGCTGGAATGCGAGTTACAACTATTTGAACGTCAATCAGCAGTATCGTGGGTTCAGCAGCACGGCGGGCAATCCGCTTGAAGTGCAATCGGGAGCGGGATCAGGACCGCGCCACGATTTCGGGTATTCACTGACGTATAACCTGGCGAACTCGGTCACGATGTCATGGAATGGTCGGATCACGTCGGGCAGTCGTTTCACGCCGACCATCGCTGGTGATATCAATGGCGACGGCAGCCGGAACGATCGCGCATTTGTGTTCGACCCAGCCAGTGCACCAAGCGCCGTCCTGGGCACCTCACTCCAGAGTTTGATCGACAACGGTTCTGACGGAGCCAGCGCGTGTCTGCGCAGTCAGATTGGCAAGGTTGCAGCGCGCAACAGTTGCGTTGGTCCATGGACGATGGGTAACACCACGCTCCGCCTTGCGATCAATGCGTCCAAGATTCGTCTGCCACAACGCACCTCGCTCTCGTTCACCGTCTCGAATCCAATTGGCGCGGCCGACTTGTTGATGCACGGGCAGGACAAACTGCACGGATGGGGGCAGACTCCGCAAATCGATCAATCGCTCTTCTTTGTTCGTGGCTTCGACACGGAAAACAAGCGCTACAATTACGAAGTCAATCAGCGCTTCGGGTCAACACGTGCTGCACAAACGACCTCGCGCACACCGGTCGTCATTACCATGCAGCTGAGTGTCGATCTCGCACCAACGCGCGACTGGCAGAATCTCAGTCAATCGCTGGACCGCGGACGCAGTCGTGTTGGAACGAAGATGACAGAAGCGTCGGTCCGTCAATTTTCAACCAGCATTTTCCAGAATCCGATGGCGCGCATGTTGCAAGCCGGCGAACAGATGCATCTCACGCGTACGCAAGCCGACAGTTTGGCAACGATGAGTCGCCGGTTCACTCGCATCGTTGATTCGTTGTGGACTCCTACCGCGAAATACCTCGCTGCGCTCCCCAATAATTACGACCGAGGCGCCGCTCAGGCACGATTGGTGCAAGCGCGCGAAGTGGCCGTCGGATATCTCATCAAGGTTGCGCCGGGCGTGCGGTCGATGTTAACCAAGGGACAACGCCGCGTGTTGCCATCGGGTATTGCCGCACTGTTGGAACCGCGCTACCTCGAATTGATGCAGAAGGGTCAATCAGGCGGTGGTGAATTCGTGATCTACTTCTGAGTGCCATGACGAAAACATTCAACCATCCGACCAGCATGGCTCGTGTAAAAAGTGCCGCGTGCCGAGCAGTTGCAACAGTCGTTGTTTCGGGCATTTGTGCGCTAACGACCGCGCTCGCACAAACTCCGGCGGCGAGTACAATCCCCGTCCGAAAGCTGACCAACATTGTCAGCTCTGACACCACAGTGTTAATGGGTCTGTCCGGCATGCGGTACCTTCCAAACGGAAGCGTGCTGGTCAACGATCCAAACAAACGCCAACTGGTGTTGTTCGACTCGACGTTGAAGAAGTACACCATCATTGCCGATACGTCGACCAATTCGCCAAACAGTTACGGATTGCGACCCAGCACCGGTGGTCTGATTGCGTACATCGCCGACTCGTCGCTGTATGTCGATAGCGAATCAGGCGCGTTTCTGGTGATCGACCCGAGCGGCGCGTTCACGCGCGTCATGGCGCCAACGCGACCGTCCGATTTACGCATCATTGTTTCCGCGCCATTTGGAACGGCGGGATTTGATGCGAAAGGACGATTGATATACAAGTCGTCGCGGCCGGCGGCCGGGAATAATGGTTTTGCGATTCCGACGGATGGCAAGCCATTGGTGCTCCCGCAGTCGGATTCATCGCCCATCATGCGCATGGATCTCGACAACCGTACGGTCGACACGATTGCAATGATGAAGAATGCGGTGGTCAAACAAATGATCATTGGCAATCAAAATTCCATTCGTATTGCGGCCGTCATCAATCCGCTTCCGGCGGCCGACGAATGGACGCTCACACCCGACGGCACGATCGCGATTGTCCGCACGCAGGACTATCACATCGATTGGTTGGGCGCAGATGGCAAGTTGGTCTCCACGCCAAAGATGCCGTTCGAGTGGAAGCGTATTACGCTCGAAGAAAAGCAGCAGATGCTCGATTCCGTTAAGAAAGCTGACGCCGATCGCCTTGCCAAACTGCCGCCGCAACCACCACCACCGCCTGGCATTTCGCTCCCCCCGATTATGCCGATCATGACCGTCGAACCAAGCGAAATCCCGGATTTTTATCCGCCAGTGCGCGCGGGCCAGGTTCGGTCTGACTACGAGGGGCGCGTCTGGATTCTTCCAAGCACTTCAATTGCCGGGGCAGCTGGTGGCCTCGCGTATGACGTAGTGAATCGCGAGGGAGAGATCGTAGAACGCGTGCAACTACCGAAGGACCGCACGCTGGTCGGGTTTGGTCCAAGAGGCAGCAACATCATCTTCATGCACAATGTGAAGTCACTCAGGGTAGCGGCTATTGAGCGTGCTGAGGTTGTGCGATAGCGCGTTCGAAATTTGAGTGAGGTTGCTGTGCGACCGTCGTGCTACGCGCCGCGTTGTCTAAACCGCGTGTTGATGACAACGCGCTGCATTTTCCGAGCGAAACACTCGGTCTGAATGATTGCCGCATGTCATGAATGACAAAGGCTCCTCCTGCCGAAACCTTGGCAGCAGGAGCGTTTGTTAATGTGCGTGTTTTGAGCGGAGCTAGTGCCCCGCTGGCGGCAACGTGATTTTCACGTTCGACCGTTCAAGCTGCGTTGCGAGCAAGCGCGCTCGCGCCAACACGCCGTTCGCCTCCGTCATCGCAAGCGTCAACGCCGCTTTCGCGTCGGTTGCCTGCTTCATCAACGCCGGACTCGGTGTTTCCCACCAATTCTGAATTGCGTTCTTGACCGTTCCCACTCGGCCAAGCGCATTCGCCTGAGTATTGGCTTGTGCTTGGGCGCCAAAGGCGGCAACGGGATCGGCAGCGGCACTTGGCGCGGCAGCAGCAGCACCCGCCCCAGCACCAGCACCAGCACCAGCACCAGCACCCGCACCTCCACCACCACCACCACCGCCTCGACCCCCAGCTCCGCCGCGACCACCACCGCCGACCGCTTGTGTCAAGCCAAATTTCGCACGAACTGAGTCAAGCTGGCTGCGAAGGGTTTTGAATTGCGTTTTGACGGCAAGGGTCGCGTTGCTGGAATCCACCTGCCCCGCAACGCGGGCGAATTCCGTGTTGAGTGCAGCCAGCTTTCCGGCTGTCTCGGTTCCCGTCCGCTGCGCGTCGTGCAGGTCCATGACAATCGTGTTGAATGCGGTGCGTGCGAGCCCGGTGAGCTGCACTTCCGG
>JBDUBA010000033.1:0-13083 GCA_040004335.1 Gemmatimonas sp. | reverse complement strand
AGTGTTCGCCCCGCACCCTGATGAAAGGGGAAAAGTGGTGGCAGATTCCGGAACGACGACCGCACTTCCATCTCGCGGTTGGCGACGACATTGCTGTTCAGGCTTTCAGCAGCGACGACGAAAGTCCCGCGCTGGCGGTACGTCGGCTCACGGCCTACCTGGAACAGTATTTCACAACACCAAGCCCAGCGCATGCCATCTCTTGAGACCGACGTAAAACAGTTGATCATTGACTCACTCCAGCTCGAGGAACTGACGCCGGCCGATATCGACACGGATGCGCCGTTGTTTGTGGAGGGTTTAGGGCTCGACTCCATCGATGCGCTCGAATTGGGCATGGCCATTCGAAAAAAATACGACGTGCAACTGGCCGGCGATCCAGACGAATCACGCAAGGACTTTGCGTCCGTTCGGACATTGATGGCCCTCATCGAGCGCCAACCGAAGTGACCAAAGTCCTGCTGACCCACGAGCAGATTCTGCAGCTCATCACCGACGGCCTGATCACCACCTTTCGCCTCGACCGGGAGCGCATCGTGCTGTCCGCGCGTTTGTACGAAGATCTGGACATCGACAGCATCGACGCCGTCGATCTCGCCGCGCGTTTACAACGCGAAACCGGCGCGCGCCTGTCGTCGGAAGTTTTCAAATCCGTGCGCACGGTTGGTGATTTAACCAATGCACTGGATCATCTGCTGAATCACAACTCCGACTCTGTTGCTGCCGCCCTGCGCGTGCAGGATCAGCCACGACACTAGGCGGATGTCCGTCGCGGTCCACTCGTTTGCGTTCGACCGATTTTCGCTCGCGGACACAAACTCAAACGCAGTTGCGTTGCGTGGCAAAATCGAAATTGGCGAATTGGAATTTCGCGCACGAATTGACGCATGGCGCCGCGCATTTGGCACCATCACCAATACGTCAGTCGCGCTTTACGAACCCGATGGTGTTGAGTTTTCGGCAGCGCTGATCGGCGCGTGGTACGCCAACAAAATCGTGTATCTGCCGGGCGACACGCAACCGGAAACCTGTCTAGCCTTGCAAGCATTGGATGTTGCTTTCGTTGGGGCATTTCCGAATGATTTCGAGCACGTGCTCGCAAACAGCACTGATGCGATACCAGCAAACTTCGAAGCGCTCGACGCCGACGATGCGCAGGTCGTCATTTTTACGTCGGGGTCAACGGGCGCACCGCAAGCCGTTCCAAAGCGATTCGGTCAGCTGCTGGCCGAAGTAGACGCGCTCGAAAACCGGTTCGGTGCGACCATCGGTGGCAGCACCATGGTTGCAACCGTATCGCATCAGCACATCTATGGATTGCTGTTCAAAATTCTGTGGCCACTTTCGTACCGGCGCACGTTTGTTGCCGAGAGTTTGATATATCCGGAACAGCTTCTGGCGACACTTGCCGAGCGAAAGTGTGCAATTGTTTCCGGCCCTGCACATCTCAAGCGACTGCCGGAAACACTCAACTGGAACGCCGCCCAGCACCACATCTCGGCAACGTTTTCATCGGGCGGTCCACTGCCATTGGCCGCAGCATCAAGCGTCGAGTTGTTATTCGGCAAGGCGCCATTCGAAGTGTACGGTAGTTCCGAAACGGGCGGAATTGCGTATCGTCAATGTGCGAACAACGAGGCCGCGCCATGGACGCCCATTCCGGGAGTGGAGGTTACGGCTCAGGAAGGGCAGCTCGCGGTGCGTTCGCGGCACTTGCCCAATCTCGAGTGGTTTCTCGTTCCCGACAACGTGTCGTTCGATGTCAGTGGCCACTTCACATTGCTGGGGCGCGCCGATCGGATTGCAAAAATCGAAGGAAAACGCGTCTCGCTCACAGGCGTTGAAGATGCGCTCATGAAAAGTGGCCTCGTTGCGGAGGTGCGCGTCACTCAGCTCGAATCAAACCGCGATGAACTCGGTGCAATTGTAGTTCCAAACGACGCGGGTTGGAGCGTACTTCGCGAAGAAGGCGTACGCGCACTTCGCGCCCGACTGCATACAACACTTGCCGGATCGGTTGAGCGACTGGCCCATCCGCGGCGTTGGCGCTGGGTTGATGCTTTGCCAGTAAACGCCGTTGGAAAAACCTCGCACTCGGCGGCCGTTGAATTGTTCGCCGAATATGGCGTGGCGTTACCGGTGCCGCTTGTGTTGCAATCATCACCGCGCGATGCAACGATCGACTTGTACGTGAGTCCGCACCTCGCGGCGTTTGATGGGCACTTTCGCAAGCTGCCCGTGCTGGCCGGCGTCGTGCAAATCGATTGGGCCATGCTACTTGGCCGCAAATTATTTGGCATTCAGTCAAAATTTGCGCGCATGGAAGCGATCAAGTTTCTGCGCGTGTATCAACCCGGCCCCATGTTGCATCTTACGATGCAATGGAATCCCGAACGTCAGCTGCTTGCGTTTCGATTTGAATCCGACCAAAGCACGCATTCAAGCGGGCGCATTTTTTTCGGTGGCTGATTAATGTTTCGCGAGATCGTTGTCATTCCTGTTTACAACCACGATCGCTATCTACCGACGCTCGTGAATAAGCTGGTGAAAATGCAATTGCCAGTCTTGCTCGTCGACGATGGCAGCACCGCGAGTTGCGCCGCCGTCATCGACGCGATCGTACAGCAACATCCCACCAACGCACAACTGCTGCGGCTCCCAAAGAATCAGGGAAAAGGTTATGCATTCCTCGCCGGCCTCCACCGCGTCGCCGACAATGGTTTTACACACGTGGTTCAAATTGACGCTGACGGACAACACACGGTCGAAGACACACCGCAGCTGCTCGACATTGCGCGTGCGCATCCCGAAGCATTGGTCACGGGGCAGCCCGTCTTCGACGAATCGGTTCCCCTGCATCGCCTGTATCTGCGATATCTCACGCACTACATGGTCGCCATCAACACGTTGAACTTTCAATTGGTTGATGCGATGTGCGGTTTTCGCGTGTACCCAGTGAAAGAGGTGCTCGAACTCGAGCGGAAAATCGAAATCGGGCACCGCATGGAATTTGATATCGATATCCTCGTGCGACTGGATTGGGCCGGAGTTCCCGTGCTCACGAAACGCACCGCGGTGCGATATCCCATCGACGGCGTGTCGCATTTTCGCCTGTGGCGAGACAACGTGCGTATTACCAGTCTTCATATTCGACTCTTTTTCGGAATGTTGTGGCGCATACCGCGCCTGCTCTTTCGCACTCGACAAGTCGCGTGACCCAGGCCAGCGAGATACCACGTCGCGCAGCGCAGGACGCGAAATCACCCAGGCGTCATTGGGCGCACATTGGCGAAGTCACCAGCGTGAAAGGCATCAAGGCACTCTTTGTGGTGCATCGCCTGCTGGGGCGCTGGCCGTTTCGGTTTTTTGTGTATCCGGCATTGTTGTTTTACATCCTGCGACATCCGTTGGCGCGAAGGTCATCACACACGTATCTCACTCGCGTCTTTCGCACCATGGACGGCAAGAAACCCGTGGCCACGCTGTGGGATTCCGTGCGACATTTCGGGGCATTTGCCGAGAACATTCTCGACAAGTTGCGCATCTGGGCAGGCGAACTCAAAGCGACCGATGTCGATTTTCACAACTACGACGTCATCAACCAACACGTAGTCGCGGGCCGCGGTGGACTCATCATCGTCGCGCATCTCGGTAACGTCGAAGTGTGTCGCGCACTGCCGACGCGCAAAAACGGCATTCGCATGACGGTGCTGGTCCACACCAGGCACTCCGAGATGTTCAACCGGCTGCTCGCCGATCTCGATCCCGCCAGTACGCTCAATATCCTGCAGGTCACCGATATCTCGGCAGAAACGATCATCCGTCTCAAGGAGCGCGTCGATCGAGGCGAATATGTCGTGATCGCCGGCGACCGCGTGCCAATTGCCGACCGGCCTCGCGTCGCCCCCGCCCCATTCCTCGGCGAGACCGCCGGATTTCCTGTGGGGCCGTATGTGCTGGCCAGCCTGCTGCAGTGTCCCACCTACCTGTTATTCTGCATCCCTGAACGCGGCACGTACCAAGCGTATTTTGAAAGCTTCCACGAACGCATAATTCTGCAACGCGCCAGCCGCGAAGCCGACCTGCGCCAACTGGCTACCGAATTCGCATCCCGCCTCGCGCATTATTGCCGCCTCGCACCGCTCCAGTGGTTCAACTTCTACGATTTTTGGGACATGTCTCACTCCGCCGCGGCCCCCGCCACTGTCACTGCCCCTGATGCCACGCACTGAACCAACCAACCGCCGGCGCGTCCTGTTTGGCGAAGGCATCTGCACCATTCAAGACATTGTCGATCTCGCGCACAACCGTGCTGAGGCACATCTGTCGGACGATCCCGCAATCCGCGCCCGCTTTCAGCGCGGCGCCGATTTTGTCGATCGACTGTTAGCCGAGGACGGTGTCATTTACGGCGTGACCACCGGCTACGGCGATTCATGCACGGTCGTCGTACCCGCTGAGCTCATCGAAGAACTCCCCGAGCGGTTGTTCACGTATCACGGGTGCGGACTTGGCGAAATACTGTCGCCCGCACAAACGCGGGCGGTGCTTGCAACACGTTTGTGTTCGCTCAGCCAGGGTTTTTCCGGAGTCAGCCTCCTGCTGTTGGAACGCCTCACGGATCTGCTCAAGCACGACATCCTTCCAAGAATTCCCGCCGAAGGATCGGTTGGCGCCAGTGGAGATCTCACTCCGCTTTCGTATGTCGCCGCAGTGTTGTGCGGACAGCGCGACGTACTGTACCGCGGCCAGGAGATGACTGCAGCCGAAGCATTCGCGTTGGCCGGTCTCACGCCGTTGCGCCTTCGTCCGAAAGAAGGACTCGCGCTAATGAACGGCACTTCCGTCATGACAGCGCTGGCGTGTCTCGCGCTCCATCGGGCGAACTACTTGAGTGCACTGTCGACACGCATTACGGCGATGGCATCACTCTCCCTCGACGGAAACCCGAAACACTTCGACGAAGCGCTGTTTGCCGTCAAGCCGCATGTTGGTCAGCAATTGGTTGCACGACGCTTGCGCGAAGATCTCGCGGCCACGCCACCCGAGCGTAACGAACATCGCCTGCAGGATCGATATTCAATTCGCTGCGCACCACACGTGATTGGTGTGCTCGAAGATGCGATGCCGTTTCTCACAACGACCATCGAGAACGAGCTGAATAGCGCCAACGACAATCCACTGGTCGATCCCGATACCGAACGCGTGTTGCACGGCGGGCACTTCTACGGTGGACACGTCGCATTCGCGATGGATTCACTCAAAAACCTCGTCGCGAACATTGCCGACTTGCTCGACCGACAGTTCGCGCTGCTGGTGGACACGCGTTACAGCAACGGCCTCCCCGCAAACCTCTCCGGCGCAACGGGCATTCGGTCCGCCATCAATCATGGGCTGAAGGCGCTGCAAATCGCATCATCCGCGTGGACGGCCGAAGCCCTCAAGAACACAATGCCCGCATCGGTGTTCTCGCGTTCGACCGAATGCCACAACCAGGACAAGGTGAGCATGGGAACAATCGCTGCGCGCGATTGCCTCCGCGTCATCGAACTCACGGACCAGGTTGCAGCCGCGTTACTTATTGCCGTTCGGCAGGGTATCAGGCTGCGTGGAAACATTACGACGCTCCACCTCACCAACGCGATCACACACTTCTTCTCGGCGCTCGAATCCAGCATGCCGTTTATTGTTGAAGATCGCGCACTTGACGGACTACTGCGCACAACGGTCGCCAACATTCAGTCACATGAGTGGGTGCTGTATGCCTGACACGAGCGCGCAGAACCGCACCTGGGCGGCCGAGGTCGAACTCACGGTGCAGTTCTACGATCTCGATCCATTGGGCATTGTGTGGCACGGCAACTACGCGAAGTACTTCGAAGTTGCGCGCTGCACATTGTTGGACCAAATCGACTACAACTACGCCGAGATGAAGGCGTCAGGGTTTGCCTGGCCCATTATCGACCTGCAAGTGCGATACCTGCAGTCGTTGCATTTCGGCCAAACGGCAATAGTGCGCGCAGAAATCGTCGAGTGGGAATACTGGCTCAAAATCGACTACGCCATTCGCGACAAAGCAACCGGTCTGCGGCTCACCAAAGGTAGCACTCGGCAAGTCGCAATCGACCTCTCAACCAAGGTCATGAATTTGCAGTCGCCTCCAATACTGCTTGAGCGACTGGGAGTGATCGCGTCATGATTCGTAAACTGCTTTTGATTGTGAGTGTTGCAGTTTCTCACGTACAAGGGGACGCGGCAGTCACCCAAATTCAAAAGATGGTGGCGCGACCGCCGGTTATGTGCGGCGCGTTTGAGCAACAAAAAACACTCGTCGGACTCAAGAAACCTGTGAAATCTGCGGGACGCTTCTGCGCCGTGGCCGACAAAGGGGTGTTGTGGAACACGCTCACGCCCTTTGCATCAACGCTGCGACTTTCGCGCGAAGAAATTGTGCAATCGCAAGGTGATCGGGTCACGTCACGACTGTCGGCGCGCGAAGAACCCACCGTTGGTGTCATCAGTGATTTGTTGTTCTCGGTGCTGGCCGGCGATTTTGCGCGACTCAAATCTGGTTTCAGGATCGATGCAACCGCACAGCCGGCGTCCTGGAACGCCACGCTCGTTCCGAAGGAAAGCGGCATGCGTCGCGTCATCAGCGCGATTGAACTGAGTGGCGCCGAATACGTACAGAAAATCACGATGCTCGAAGCGTCGGGCGATCGTACCGTGATCACCTTTTCCAACATGGCAACGGGCCAGAACGCCTTGCAGCCTGATGAAGCGAAAGCGTTTGCCGCACCGGCCGGTCGCGGTTCCACCGATCGCGGTACTGCTGAACGCAGTGCTGCCGATCGCAGTTCCGCCGGTCGCGGGGAATTTGAGCGCTAATTCGAGCGAGAATGTAAAAGCCGTTCGTACTCATCGCCTGTTTGCATGGGCGTGGTTGCTGCTGGTGATCGCCGCCGTTTTGTACAACGGCAAAGTGTGGGTAATCGATCATCGACAGCTGGAAACGGATTTTCTTGCACTGCTCCCCAATGATGAAAGCGATCCCGTCGCACGCGCAGCATTCGAACGTGTGGCGGGCGCAACCGAACAAAACGTGCTGGTGCTGGTGGGTTCGCGCGATTGGTCCGAGGCGCGCAAGGCTGGTGATGCGTACGCGAAAGTGCTGGCCACACAACCGGGTTGGTTCACTCCCGCATCGCTCACGGCGCTTCAGTCCGACAGTGCGCTTGCACCGTGGTGGACGAATCGTCGTGGCCTGGTCACCGAATCCGATCGCGCGGCGTTGTTACGAAACACTCCAGACGATTGGGTGAAACAGGCACTCAACGACCTCCTGAGTCCCATGGGCAGTGGGCGCGTTGGGGCGTGGCAGGACGATCCGTTTGGGTTCTTCCGTCGCTGGTTACAGGCGCGCGCCGCTGAAACTCCGGTGCGCCCAATTGACGGCGTGCTTCGTGTGGACGATGCGGACATGCATTACGTGGTGTTGCCCATGCAACTGCGGTCGCAGGCGTTTGCGTTGCAATCACAGCGCGAAGTGATGCCGCTGTTGAATGAAGCGCGCGCGTCGGCCGAACGGGCGGGCAGTGAAATCACCATCAAATCAGCCGGAATGATTTTCCCGGCCGCGGCCGCGGCCGCGCAGGCGAACAACGAACTCTCAACCATCGGTTGGGGATCGGTTATTGGCATCATCTTGATCACGTGGGTGACTTTTCGATCACTACGTCCAATCGCGCTGATCTTGCTCTCGCTCGGCATTGGCACCATCGGTGCGATTGCGGTCACCGCGTTCTTCTACAAAAGTGTGCACCTGTTAACGCTGGTGTTTGGCGCGAGTTTGATTGGCGTCGCGGAGGACTACGGCACGCATTACCTGTGCATGAGCGATCGAAATGTTCGCGGCGGCGTGACGGTTATGCGCGATCTGTTGCCCAGTCTCAGTCTCGCGTTGCTCACGACCGTGGTGTCGTTCATTGGGCTTGGCGTAAGTCCGTTTCCTGGTTTGCAACAGATGGCGTTGTTTTCCGCCGTCGGTCTCGTGTCCTCGTGGATCACGGTCGTTGTATGGTTTCCAGCGCTCGACGGAAAGCAGATTGGACGCGCGCGGGTCGTCGGATGGTTTAACTGGTTGCGCATCCGCTGGTTGGCGTTAAGTCACGGGCAACCGCGTATTTGGCTGGGTGTGGCAACGTTGGTGGTGAGTGCCATCGGCATCGCGCGTCTGCATGCCAACGATGACATTCGTTTGTTGCAAAGTTTGCCGGACTCCTTGCTGCGCGAACAAACTGATGTTGGACGCATTCTTGATGTTCCGTTCACTGGTCAATTGTACATTGTGCGCGCGCCTTCCGAGCAATTGCTGCTTGAGCGCGAAGAGGCGCTGCGTGCGCGGCTCGACAGTCTTCAGCAGCAACATGTGTTTGACGGATATCAGGCAGTTACCACTTGGCTACCATCGCAGCGCAGTCAACGTCGTGACGCGTTGCTCGTGCGCGACAAGATTTACGCTGCGAACGGAGCGCTGCATCAGCTGCGCGGTGCGTTGCAGGAAGATGACGCATGGGAAACGCGCATACGGAGCGAGGCTACTTCGTCGACAGTAATTCCGCTTACATCGGCGGCGTGGCTGGCCAGCCCAATATCCGAGCCATTGCGCCCGCTGTGGCTTGGTCAGCAGGGAGCCGAATGGGTCAGCGTCGTAACGCTCAAGGGTGTCGAGAATGAACGTCTGCCGGAACTGGCGCGCGCGGCCGAAGGATTCGTTGGCGTGCAGTGGGCCGACAAAGTCGCCAGCATTTCTTCGGTGCTCGGGCGTTATCGAGTGCGCATGAGTTGGGTGCTCGCGGCAAGTTACTTGTTGGTGTTCCTCATTTTCTTGCCGCGCTACGGACGCGCCTCCTGGCGTATTCTCGCGCCAAGTGTAGCGGCCAGCCTTGTCTCCCTGGCCGTCATTGGACTCCTTGGCCAACCCCTGCAGCTGTTTCATGTTCTCGCCCTGTTCCTGGTGTTCGGACTGGGAGTGGATTTTGCAATATTCCTGTCCGTGCAGACACATTCTGCCGAGGGTGATGTTTCGTTTGCGGTGGGGTTGGCGGCCATCAGCACTGTGCTGTCGCTTGGATTGCTTGCATTGAGCGCTACACCCGTTCTGCACGCGTTCGGTCTTGTTATGTTGGTAGGGATCACCGTGTCGTTGCTGGCCGCTCCCCTGTTCTGCAGCTCAGCCCCCGCTCGTACCACCGGTCCGGTTTGATCAGTCTTCCTGCTCGCGCATCCAAGGATTCGTAGTGAAAACCACGTTTACAGACGTTGTCATCATTGGCGCCGGACCAGCCGGATCGGTCGCCGCGGCGTTGCTGGCGCAACGTGGTCGCACAGTGGAGGTCGTGGAACGTCAACATTTCCCGCGCTTTTCCATCGGCGAAAGTTTGTTGCCGCAGTCGATGGTCTTTCTCGCCGAGGCGGGCCTCGTTGACGATGTAAACTCGGCCGGATTTCAACTCAAGAACGGCGCTGCGTTCCACTGGAACGGCGTGAACACGGCCATCTACTTTCCGGACAAGTCGACGCCAGGTCCCGGCACGACGTTTCAAGTGCGTCGCGAAGTATTCGATTCGGTGCTGGCCAATGGTGCGTCGGCGAAAGGTGCAAACGTTTCGTATGGCGAAGAAGTCATCGCGTTCGAGAGTGATGAACGCGGCGCTGCTGTGACGGTGCGAAACGAACAGGGCGAAACCAGACGCATCGAGGCAAAGTTTGCGTTGGACGCAAGCGGGTTTGGACGAGTGCTGAGTCGGCTGCTTGGGCTCGAGTTGCCATCGGATTTCCCGCCGCGACGTTCGGTCTTTTGCCACGTGCGCGACCACATTACCGAACCCACGCTCGATCGTGACAAAATTCTGATTACAGTCAATCCAAACAATCCGGAAATTTGGTATTGGCTCATACCGCTGGCCGACGGTTTGTCGTCGGTGGGCGCCGTTGGTCCAAACGAGGCATTGGAAGCAGCGGGATCAACCGATCACGAGCGGCTCTGGAATCTCAACGCCGAAGTGCCGTATCTCAAACTCGTACTGCAAAACTCCGAGATTGTCCGGCCGGTGAACACCATTGGCGGGTACGCGTGCAAGGTGCAAAGCCTGGTCGGCCCGAGTTATGCGTTGCTGGGAAATGCGGCCGAATTCCTCGATCCAGTTTTCTCATCGGGTGTGACAATTGCACTAAAGTCGGCCAGTCTTGCTACTGATCTCATCGAACGAACCTTTCAGGGTGAGACCGTGGATTGGGACCGCGACTTTGTGCGTGAACTGTACGTTGGCATCGAGACGTTCCGTGCCTGTGTCGAGGCGTGGTATTCGGGACGGCTGCAGCGCATCATTTTCAATCGGCCGGCAGCAATGAACGACGCGACCAAGATGCTGACCGCGGTGTTGGCCGGGTATGCGTGGGATCAGAAGAATGCGATCGTGCGCGAACCGCAACGATTCCTGCGACTGCTCGATGAGTTGAGCACTGCCTAGGGACCCGTAAACTTCCAGCGGTGTGATACGTAAGTCACATTACCCAAGTTTTTCTCCCGACCGGAGGGAATACTTACCGGCGATGCACGGTCACCCGCACCCACTTGACGAACCGGATTGCAATCAGTTGTTTCGGTTGTCACCTCCGCACCCGCGGTCCATATCCCTTAACTACGGATTGAACATGATAAAGCATCTACGAGCGATCGCTGTCGCAACTGCACTGGTGTTGCCAGTGGTGACGTCAGCGCAGGACAAGAAGCAATTCGAAGTTGGAACGAAAGTTGTCAACGTTGGTTTGCTCGTCGGTTCTGAATCCTATGGCAGCATCGGTGTGGGCGGCGGGCTCGAAGTTGGTTTCAAGGGTATCGCCGATAACAAGGTCGTGCTCGGAATCGGTGGTTCCATCGGCATCGCCCGCAGCACCTATGATTTTGTTGGCGCCGGCTATTCCTCCACGGCTATTCCGATTCTCGGTTTCGTGCATGGCCACTACCAGGTCGAAAGCGTTCCGAAACTTGATTTGTACGCCGGGCCCGCCATCGGTGTCTCGCTCGCACGCTACAGCTACGACAACGGCTACTGCGGTACGTTGGTGAACTGCGCTGGCAACACGTCGGATGTTTCGGGTGGCGTACAGGCGGGTGCTCGTTGGGCGCTCACGCCAACGGTGCTTGGCTGGGCGCAGGTGAGCGGCGGAACCAACATGCCGTTCCTGAACGTCGGGATTTCGTTCAAGTTCTAAGTGTCCGGGGTTGGTAACGCAAAGGGGATTGGCGCATAGGCGCCAATCCCCTTTGCTTTTAAGCTTGCACACGCCAATTGCAGAACGCAGCGCGCGCGAACGTCTCCCAAGACTGACAGTGCCACGGCCGTCCCTGGGAATCGCGTTCAGCCACCGAACTCATCAATAAATCGTTCGGGTTACTACATCAGGTTTCTCGGAGCGCAGGATACGCCGGAAGGAAGTTGTGGTTGCCGCGCCAAAAGGGTCGATGCATCTTCTTCAAACGAGTTATCGCTCCATCGCCCGAGAGGTCCCATGCTTCCCGCAAAGTCCCCCCGCTCAGTCGTCCGTTTTCATGCTGCGACGGTCGCACTGCTTCTGTTCGCACCAGTTGCAATCGCCAACGCGCAAACCGATACCGAAGTCGTGACCAATGAAACGGTCGTTCACATGGTTACGGGCAAACTTTCGAAAGATTTGATCGTCGGAAAGATTACTGCGGCGGTTCCCGGATTCGACCTCTCCTCCGAGGGGCTGGTGTTGCTCAATACAAATAAGGTGGATGCGAACATCGTCAAGGCGATGTTCGACGCCGCCGAAAGCGCGAAACGACGCGGCGTTGCCAACTCGGTAACCGGCTTCGACGAAGTGCTCACCAACGAGATCATGATTCGAATGGTGTCCGCGAAAGTTTCCAAAGATCTCATCATGCGGAAAATGCAAATGTCGCGGTCGCAGTTTGACGTGAGTTCGGCCGGAATGGTGAATCTCAATCAGAACAAGGTGCCGCAGGACATCATTAAAGCCATGATGTTGCCGCCCCGGGCGCCGGAAGCGGCAGCGTCCACGATTCCGGTACGCCCTCCGGTTGGAAAACCCACGGAACCAACGAAAACGCCCGCGAAGGCACCGGCGAAAACACCACCACCTCCAGCGAAAAAACCACCGCAACACTAAGCACGATTTCAGAGGGCGTCTCCCAAAAATTCTACAATCAAAAACTGCCTTGAGCGCCATGCGGTCAAAACACAGGTACGCTGTCGTTCGGCGCTGCGTTTGAAGTTTGCCAGGTGTCGTCGTGATGCTCTGTGGGTGTGCCTTCTCGCTTACTGTGGTAGTGCGGCCGCATGCAGGCAAAATGCGGATACGTCCAGCGATAAGTCGTGCAAACTCGTGGCAGGACTCGAGTTTGCCGGTACGGCCATCGACCCAACCGGTCGCTCCCAAAACACGCTGATGACGCTAACACGTGTGACCGAAGCGGCACGCGGCGGAGAGGTGACCTTCAATGGCAGCGTGGTCGGCACCGATCTGTGGCTCACCGATTCGGCGAAATCAATCATGCAGAACGGCCAGACACGTTTGGTGACGACAAACGGTGACACCTTGGCATTGTCGTGCCCCAAAACAAAGCGAGTACTCAGTTGCCAGAATGCTTCGCGTGGAAAGTGCGTGCTGACCGAAGTCGCGCACTGACACACCGAAGTCGTGACGGCACCGAAAAAGTCTCAGAAAAAGTAAAACGCCCCGGCCATGTGAACATGACCGGGGCGCAGACATCAACGAGCCATCAGGCCGTCACGTGTCTCTAATTCACGCCAGCGATGTAACGTGCCAGTCGACCACATCCCGTGCACTTGAGTGTCACATGAGAGTGTGGCGGCGTTAAGGCCGCAGATGGATCCCGTTCAATCTGTCCTGAACATGACGGGCAGCTGAGCGGAAGGCCGCTACGATCTGAAGCGATCAGATGCAGCGCCTGCGCAGGATTATAGGTGTTCGGTCGAGGCTTTCGCATCACAACTCCCGCGAAAAGTGCGCCGG
>JBDUBA010000152.1:0-3870 GCA_040004335.1 Gemmatimonas sp. | reverse complement strand
ACGTCGGAATACACTTTCTGTGTTCCCTTCGCCCGCGACCCGAACAGCTTGACCGCGCGAATTTCCGGATGTGCACGAAACACATTGTGCATCAGCGCGATTTCACTTGGGGACAACGCAACGGCTGTAGTCATTGGCGAGCTCCGCGGCCAAGCGCTTCGCTCAACAGAGCAAACGCTCGACTAAAGTTCTCAAAACGCTGCTTCCAGCGAATGTCGGGAGATTCCGTCATGGCTGGATTTTACACCCACACCCGCGCCAGTCCAAACGATCGCAGAAGTCGGGATCACGGTCACCAGTGCTCGCATCACGACCATACCGCCGCGGCCGCACTCGGCGAACTTGCTCTACACAGACGAATGTGTTGTACTTCACCCATGGTAGCCAATCGCGCATCCGACAACATACTGCTGAAAGAGGCCATGCGCTTAAGCGGGCACGTCAACAAGCAAGCCACGATCAACGAAGCCCTGCACGAATACGTCCGTCGCCAAAAACAAGGCGGAGTGATCAGACTATTCGGCAAGATCGATGTTGATCCGGACTACGACTACAAACAGCAACGTCGTTTCGCCCGCGACTAGCGCCGCGCCACGCAAGCCTTAGCATATTGGCATCGCACCCGCCCCGATCTTCGGACTGCCCAATGGACCGCCGCAACTTCCTCACCGACCTCACACGCACCGCCGCACTCTGCGCGGTCGTACCCAACATCTGGCGCGTTCGCTCACGCGTAAGTTTCGCCGACGATCCATTCTCACTCGGCGTCGCATCGGGCGACATCACACCAACCGGCGGCATTCTGTGGACGCGACTCGCGCCACGACCGCTTGAACCGGACGGCGGATTGTCGGGACCAAGACCCGTTGTGAATTGGGAAGTGGCCGATGACGACAACTTTCGCAAAATCGTAAAGAGCGGGCGCGCCACCGTCGGTTCGGAATTGTCTTACAGTGTACACGTGGATGTTGACGGACTGTTGCCCGATCGCTGGTATTGGTATCGCTTTTCAACATCGGGAGCAACTGGAGCCACGAGTCCGGTTGGTCGGTTGCGAACCGCGCCGGCCGAAGGCGCAATGCAACCACTGAATTTCGCGTTTGCATCGTGCCAGAACTGGGAACAGGGGCTGTACACAGCGCACGATCATTTGTCGCACGAAGAGATCGACTTGATCGCGTTCCTGGGCGATTACATCTACGAAGGCGGAGCCGCGAATGGCGTAGTGCGTCCGCACTTTGGACTCGAAGTGCGCACCCTCGACGACTACCGACGCCGCTACGCGCAATACAAGACCGACAAGATGTTGCAGGCATCCCATGCGTTGTGTCCGTGGATCAGCATTTGGGATGATCACGAAGTGGACAACAACTACGCTGGACTGCATGGAGAAAATTCCATGGAGAGCGAAGAACAAATGCGGACGCGTCGAGCCGCGGCCTATCAAGCGTGGTGGGAACATCAACCGGTACGCGTGCCGCGCGCGAAATCGTGGGCCGATCTCACCATCACGCGTTCCATACCATGGGGCGCGATGGCGAATTTCTGGATGCTGGACACGCGCCAATATCGCGATGCACAAGCCTGCAACGGCGCCAGCGACAAGGTTCCGTGCGGCAACTGGAATGATCCCGCACGCACGCTGATGGGCGCGCCGCAAGAGAAATGGTTGCTGGACGGCATCGGTGCGTCAAAGGCGCATTGGCAAGTGCTGGCCAATCAGGTGATGATGGCTCCGTACGACAGCGCGCGCGGCCCAGATACCACAGTGTCGATGGATCAGTGGAGCGGATATCCGTTTGCGCGCGACCGATTGCTGCACGGCCTCGAACAACGCGCGAAGAATCGCACGGTTGTTATCACTGGCGACATCCACTCCAATTGGGTGAATGAATTGACATCCGATTTTTCGCATCCGGACCGTCCGGTCGTTGGCGCGGAATTTGTTGCCACCAGCATTTCATCCGGAGGGGATGGCAGCGCAACGGTGCCCGCAAACGCGCTTGCGGTGATTGCGGAGAACAAACACATCAAGTGGCATAATCGTCAGCGCGGGTACGTGAAATGCAACGTCACCGCCGACGGATGGAATGCCGACTATCGCACGGTGCCGTACATCAGTCGTCCGGGCGCTCCAATTGAGACGGCGTCGCGTTGGCACGTGACGCACGGGCAGCCGGGAATTCAGAAGGTGTAGGGAACATGCACGCCGAGTGAGGGTTTTGCTGGGCCGGTACGTTTTGGCGAGCGTTCACTCCGCGCGAACACTTCGTCCACTTACGGCTTCTTGAACGCATCATCACCCTCGGCGCCCTTTCGCGGCTTCCACTCAAGCGTGTAATACGTTCCGCGATCACGCGCCCATGGATCGAACGCGTTGACCACATGATCCAACTCGTCCTTGAGTTCGGGAATGGTGCGCAACAACACGCGTTTCATGGGAGACACCGGATCGCCAATATGTCCGTTGCTGGCGAGTGACTCGATCATCTTTTTCGGGCCGTTGTCGTTCACCCAGTTGTATCCCAACGTTGTGTAAATTTCCGGACGAAAACTCGACGTGAGGAATCGATCGCTGTACAAGCGACGCGATGCATTCAGAATGAACACGAAGAACTGCGTCTCCGAAATGGCAAACCCGTGCGGACGCGTCGATTCGGCCAACCATCCAACGACGGTGTCGAGATCCTCGACGTTGTCCACCATCGTGCCGTTGGTGTGCCCGAGGCAATCGGTAATGGGTTTGCCGCCCACATCGACCTGCGCGTGCGTGATCACTTTGTTGTCGTCGCATTTGTGCTGACCGTACACTTCGCGGAGCCTCACCACCAATTTTTCCTGCGCGCGACGATCATCGCCGCTCACCGTTGGATGTGCGTCAATGAAGTCGTCGAAACTCGTGAGCTGGCGCAGTCCGTACTGGCGACGGAATTCATTAAAACGCGGCACGCCATGTTCACGGTCACGAATGATGTCGAGCGCGACGACATCCAGTCGTTTGCTGGTAGTCTGCAATCGATCCATCTGCAAGTTTTGCAGGAACAATGGCGAGTTGTTGAGCGACAACGCGGCCAAACGCTGACGTCCCATGGTGAGCGCCCAGTTGGCCAGTCCTCGGTCATGTACCAGACTGGTGGCGCGACCACGGAAGGACTCGACCACCGGGATTTTGAGCGCGATCGCGTCCGGCTTTTGCAGTTCTCGATATTCGAAAAGATCGGGCACCAGCGCGTGTAAGCGATACACGGTGACAAACTCTTCGGGGAAGTTGAACGGCGACCCAAAGTGATTCGTACCGCCGTTCACATCGGCATCGTTGGCAATACTCCACTGCTCGGGATGCGCGGTGTTCATCTTGTTGCCCGAACCCGTGATTCCCGGACCTGATGCCAAAATTGCATACCACTGATTGCTGGCGACGGCGCTGTTGCTTGTGCGCAAACGATCCACGACTGAGGTCAACAGCTGACTGATCTGATCGCCTTTCCTGAGCAGTCCACTCCAATTGCTGTTCATGCCACGATACAGCGACTCGTCATACAGCAACTGCGTGGTCCACTCAATAGTGTGAATTTTCGCAATTTCGGCAGAGACTACGAGACGTGCCACTTCAAACAACACGTCGGGAGTGACATCCGTATTGAGAATCTTCGTTGAAGGATTGGATGGGTCACGCAGTCCCGAATCATCACCCGGATGTTCGGCGGCCTGCTTGCGGAACGAATCGACAAACTGGTTGTGCTCGCGCGCAAACACATTGTGATAAAACGAAAGTCCGGCGTTCCAGTTGTCGGCGAATCCGGTCGCTTCCTGCCCTTTCCAATCGGGGTTCTGCGGATCGGTTGCCAGCAACAACGGGAGATAGCCCTG
>JBDUBA010000507.1:0-13138 GCA_040004335.1 Gemmatimonas sp. | reverse complement strand
ACAATGGCGAACTGCTGCGGTTAACCAACGACAATGCAGGCCAAGCGAAACTGTTTCCCGCCACTCGAAAAGGGGATTGGTTTCTTTCAGTCCCTCACGTGGTCGTTCAACCGGCCACCGGTATCGCGCAGCGACTGGGTCATCGCGAGATGGTCGCGTCTGAAAACGCTCCGCGAAACATCACCGGTGATGCCGCGCTTCGCGCACTCGGCATACTGTTGCCACGGATCAATCAATTGGGCGGCAAGAAGAGTGAAGTGCAGGACGCGGTCAATACCATCAACAATGCGACTGACGTTCAACAGATTCTGCGACACGGCGGATTTGTCGATCCCATTCGTGAGAAGTACATCGACATGAGCAAACATCAATACGGGCTCGGTACATTTCAGCCGCACTTTCGATTGGCCCTGGAAATGTCACTGCACGAAAGCGATGAACGCCGAGCGATGGAAGGTGAACTGCAAGAACTGGAAAATCGTTGGCGTGAAGCGGATGCAATTGCGAAGATTGCCGACGAAATGTTTCTGCCGCCCGAGGTTCCGGCACGAATCGATGCTCTCAAGAAAGGCTCATCAAATGACGAGTAGTTGTCGCGACGTCCTGAAACCGATCTCGCATGACGTCGCAATGACCAAATACCATGGCGACGACGCACGACGAGCACTGACCACCATTCTTCCGCACGTGAATCGCGGCGGAGGCGCCAGCCGCACCGTCAGCGATGCTGTACAGTCCATTACACAAGCGAGTGACCTCGCGGACATCGTGCGAAATGCCCGGGTCAAGAAACCAGGCAAATCGTGAATCGCTAATGTACTCCACCTGCCTGTTCTGCAACTCGGCGCTTGGCACGAACGAAATCATCGAACATTTTCCGGTGGGACGGCGTCTCGCGTTCGACGGCGCATCCGGGCGGTTGTGGGTCGTGTGCCGAACGTGCGAACGCTGGAACTTGTCGCCATTGGAAACACGCTGGGAGGCAATTGAGGAAGCCGAGCGTGCGTTTCGCGATACGAAACTGCGCACGAGTACGGACAACATCGGATTGGCGCGGCTTCGTGAAGGAACAGAACTCGTGCGCATCGGCAGGCCGTTACGTCCGGAGTTTGCGGCGTGGCGTTACGGCGATCAGTTCGGGAAGCGACAACGACGCTTTGTCGCGAAAACCGTGTCGGGCATTGGAGCGTTGAGCGCGCTGCCGTTCATCATTGGTGGCGAACGTATCGTCCAGATCATGTCAATTGGTCCGCTGGCCGGCGTCATAATGTTGTCCGGCGCCGGTACTGTCATTGCGGGCGCGGCTGGCGTCGTGAGCGGTTGGCGACAAAGTCGCATCCCGATTGCAACAGTGCGAGGCAATAAAGGAGAGTTGCTTTCGCTTACAAAAACCAACGCGGGCCGGGTGTCGATAAGCCCGGCCGGCCACGCCTTCGACTGGCAGGTCAAGCTGCAACATGTGGTCATGTACCAGGCCGGAAGTGTTGCTCGATTTTTTGGAATCAGGCAGGTCGGTTACGGTGCGGAGACAGTGGTATTGCGGTGTGAAGCAGCGCGACGTGCACTGGCGACAATACTGCCGCATACGAATCAATCGGGTGGAAGCAAGCGAGCGGTCGATGACGCGCTGGCCGTACTGGGCGATGCTCCAAACGTACAGTATCTCATGCATTTGGCCGCCACGACCAAGTCGGACCGTCAGCCGAAATCCATGGTTGGTGAAACACTCCTGGGACTGCTGCCATCGAGCCTCCGTCTCGCGCTCGAAATGTCCTTGCACGAAGACGACGAACGCCGCGCGATGGAAGGTGAACTCAAGGAACTCGAACAGCGTTGGCGGGAAGCCGACGCCATTGCGAAAATCGCCGACGCAATGTTTCTGCCGGCCAAGGTTGACGAAACGTTGAATTTGCTGAAGGCAACGGAACCGGATAACGAAACCCACGCGTAGTGGTCTGCCGTTCCGAGATTCGTTTACCTCTCAGAACTCTTGCGCGGACTTCGGTGACGTGATCATCGCTCGTAACGCAGTCGGTGGCCAACGAGGACGTGAAATTGCGGAATTGCCGCGCGCCAATCGACACCATACGGTCGCTCTCTCTGCAGGTCTCAGTTCTTTCGGCGGTGCTCAGCGTTCCGTGCAGTGAAGTAACAACGCTCAGCGAGAGCGACGGTTCACGATGCGCCGCACAATCAGTGATTGCACAACGCCTACTACGTTTGATCCCACCCAGTACAATCCAACGCCCGCGGCGAGCCGCCACGCGATCACGACCGTAATTGCGCCCATCACCACCGCATTCACCTTGTTGTTCGCGCCACCGTTGGTTGGCGCCAACAACACTGCCAGCGACGCAACCGAAGCCGCGATGCCAGTAATGAGCACGTCGGGGCGCGCGAGATCGGCCATCCACAAAAATCGTCCGGCGCGTGTGACGTTTTCTGCAACAACCTTGTATACCGCAAATCCCAACGGCGCCTGTATCAACATCTGGAGCTTCGCCGTGCCAGGCATCATCTCAATTCCGTGCTTCTGTCGCAACGCCGCCGACTCCGTCCACATTCGTTTAGGATCCTTCGCGTAGCGCTCCTGCAGCAGTTTGAGTTCCGGTTCCAGCGCTTTCAGTCGTTCTGCCGATTCCCGTCCTTTGATTGCCGCTTTGACCGCGAGCGGAAGCATGACAACGCGCACGAGAACCGAGAGTGCAAAAATCGCTGCGCCAATACTTCCGCCGGCAACGTGGGACAACGAGAGCAGCAGAGCGCGGATAGCGTCGACAAACGCGAGCCAGAGTGGCATTGGTGCAAAGTCCTGAGAATGGGATGGAATTCCTACGGGCCGATGGGTCGCGCGGTGTCAGGTTTCATCTACGACGAGCTTCAGCTGCGCGATTCTGATCGCTTACCGCCAACGGCTCACCTGTGCCGCCTCACCTCGAGCGGCGTGCTCGAACTACGCAGCCTGAGCTACTCGCGTCGAACTGCATACCTCGAGCCGCACATCTCGGACGACTCGCGGCGGCCTGCTCACTGCGACGTACTCACCTCGAGCGACTCACCGCGAACGATCAAACGAGAGTACTCACGCCGACCTACTCACCGCGAGCGACTCACCGCGACGTACTCGTCTCGCGCCACGTATATCCGCTCCTGACCTCTTCAGCGCTTGCCATCATTCGTTTGCCGATGGCATTTGGTATTGCTTGCCAACACGTGTCAGCCTCTCCGTCTTTCAAGCGAAGATGCGTGTCGCCGTGCGCGAATCGGCAGCGTGCCGCTATGTTGAACCCGTGTACGCCACCTGTCTGTTCTGCAACGCCGCACTTGGCGCGAATGACGCCATTGAACACTTTCCCGTCGGGCGCCGACTTGCCTATGACGCGGCCACGGGCCGTTTGTGGGTTGTTTGCCAATCGTGCACGCGATGGAACCTCTCGCCGTTGGAAACGCGCTGGGAGGCTATTGAGGAGGCCGAGCGATTGTTTCGTGGCACGAAGGTGCGGGTGTCGACTGATAACATTGCCATGGCGGAACTCAGCGAAGGCACGCAGTTGGTGCGTATTGGCAAACCGCCGCGGCTGGAAATGTCAGTGTGGCGATATGGTCATGAAATGCAAAAGCGTTGGAGAAGGTGGTTGCAGCTGAATGGAGTTGGCTCGTTGGTGATGAGTGCTCCGATCGCATTCACGGTGGGCAGCCTGGCGCACACGGATAGCCCGGTGTTCTGGTCACTGGCTGGCGTCACAGCAGTGCACACCGTCGGCTTCAGTGCAAAAAATGCGTGGCTCAATTGGTATAACCGTACAGTGCCCAAAGCAGCGGTGCGCGACGACAACGGAACGCTGCTGCGACTGACGAACACGAACATGGATCGGTCGATGCTCATCTCGGAAGACGGGCACGAGCAATTAGCGCTCAAACTGACTCACGTTACAGCGCACCCGGCAGGGCCGTTCCTTCGCTTACTGGGAAACAGTGAAGCGACGTCCGGAGTGGAGCATTCGAGTGTGTTGACCAGTCAAACTGCGTTGCAGGCGTTATCCGTATTGCTGCCGCGCATCAACAGGTTTGGTGGACTTGAGCCGGAAATTGAGCAAGCGCTTGACGTTATTGACGAAACACCCGACATGAATCAACTGCTGCAACGTGCATCGGCCAACAATGCATCTCGCCGTCATCGGTTCGCGGCGGAAACGCGCGGTACAACCCGAATTATCTCGGCCCCACAACCTGTTCGTCTGGCTCTCGAAATGGCGCTTCACGAACACGATGAACGACGTGCACTTGAAGGCGAACTACACTTGCTCGAAGAACGCTGGCGCGACGCGGACGCCATCGCAAAAATTGCCGACAATTTGTTGCTGCCAGAGCAAATTCCGACACAAGTGCAGCGGTTGCGTGGAAACGCCGTGAACGCGCGCAATCAGCAGTCGCGCGGAAACTCGCTACGCGGCACAGGCGGCAGTTCAGAAATCGATACAAACGGAAATACAAACGGCACTACCCTCGACTGATGTACGCAACCTGCCTCTTCTGCAACGCCTCCCTGGGCGCGAACGAAGCCGTCGAACATTTCCCCGTTGGACGCCGACTGGCGTATGACGCGGCCGCCGGACGTTTGTGGGTCGTATGCCAATCATGCGAGCGTTGGAATCTTTCGCCGCTGGAAACACGATGGGAAGCAATTGAAGAAGCCGAGCGACTATTTCGAGGCACCAGGATGCGTGCGTCAACGGACAACATCGGACTCACTCGACTGAAAGAAGGCACGGAACTCGTGCGCATTGGCCAACCGCTGCAAACGGAGTTCGCTACGTGGCGTTACGGCGATCAGTTTGGGAAGCGTTATCGGAAGCAGCTCCTCTTCGCGGCGGTTCCGGCGGCGATGGCCGTGGGGAGCCTGGGATTTATCCTCGGAGGCCCCGCGCTTGGAGTCGGAAGCAGCGCGATTGGCGTCGGGGTTGGTGGCACCCTGCTGTTCTATGTAGCCAACACGACCAGCGGTGTGTTGAATGCGTGGAAAGTGCACCGACGAATCAGTGCGACGGTGCGCGATGCGGACGGACGCCTTTTGCGACTGACGCACGCCAACGCGTGTGAAGCGACGCTTATTCCGTCCGGCAAAACGGCCGACTGGAAACTGAAAGTCGCGCGCAACCGTGTCACGAAAACAGGCCCGATCTCGCGTTTGCTCGGCGTTGGCGAACGCACGCAGTACTCCGATGATCGCGTGTATCTCAGCGGCGACGTTGCGCTTCGTGCACTCGCCACCATTCTTCCAGATGTGAACAGCAGCGGCGCCAGCACAAAGGAGGTTAAGAACGCTGTGTCGCTCATTGAGAACGCAGCAAACATGCAACAGCTGTTGCATCAGGCATCAACCAGCATGCGCGGATATCAAAAGGAGTTTCATATGGACGGCGGCGAAAGCGTGCTTGGTTACCTGCCGCCGAGTTTGCGTCTTGCACTCGAAATGTCGTTGCACAGCGATGATGAACGCCGCGCGATGGAAGGGGAGTTGCGCGAGTTGGAAGAGCGTTGGCGCGATGCGGATGCGATTGCGAAGATTGCGGATCAGCTGTTGTTGCCTGTGACCATTGAGGAGCAACTGCTCGCGCTGCGCGAGGCAGGCCCAAGCGGTGAGGACAAATCGCTCGGCAATACGCGCATACAATTCGAGGGCGGGCCACCACATGAGCCTGGTTGACGCTGCGAAAATAGAACGGACAATTGGGCGCATCGCTGTTACACCGCAGTTGAAATCGAGACTCTGGGATCCAGATTGTTGGTGTGTACGTTCGGCTTCGACAGGGTAAGGTGATGATGATAGCTGCCTGGAATTTCCGACCACTCGCGGCATCCGACATGTTGCTATTCCACGAGTGGCTTACGCGGCCGCACGTGGAAGAATGGTGGGGCGCCGCCGATGCGATGGCCGAAGTGGCGGAATTTTATGCCGCGTCAATTACCCAAACGGTACCGCATTGGTGTTACATCGCCGAGTTGAACGGTGAACCCACGGGGTTTATTCAGTCGTACACACCGGCGGCGTTTCATGAAGAGGGATGGTGGCTGGACGAACGCGATCCCTCAGTGCGCGGCATCGATCAGTTTCTCGGGAACCCGCATCAACTGGGGCAAGGACTGGGCTCCGCCATGGTGCGCGCGTTCATCGAAAAGGTCTTCCGTGATGATGCAACCGTGACGCGTATTCAAACCGATCCATCTCCAGACAATGCGCGCGCCATCCGATGCTACGAAAAAGCGGGGTTTCGTGCGCACGGCGAAGTGGAAACCCCCGACGGGCGCGCGCTGTTGATGTATTGTGATCGTCCGTGAATCAGGGTGCGGTTGCTGCGGTAGCGACTGTCAGGTCGCCCGGACGTGCGGGCTGGAAGGGTGATTTTAGTCTGGGTCAGAGTGATTTTGGTAATGCAGGTCGGCCTCACGTGCAGGCCGGAGCGGGGATTTTGGTACGGGGGTCAGAGCGGCTTTGGTACTGGGGTCAGAGCAGTCATTTTGACTGCTCTGACCCCAGTACCAAATCACCGCCGGACAGCTGACTGCCCTGACCCCCGTACCACATCACCGCCGGGAAGAAATGGCGGCTCTGACCCCAGTACCCAAAAACCGCTGGCAACAGCGCCGCCCCCGCCGGTGTCATATTGGTCCAAAGTCCGATGTGACACTTTCCCAGACCTCTGAGTTATTCGGGCATGACGCTCCCAATCGCAGCCATCGTGGCTGACGCTACCATCGTGCGACAGGTCCTCAGCGGCGACACTGAGGCCTTCAGCCATCTCGTGCAACGGTACCATGACCGCTGCCTGCGACTGGCCATGCACGTGGTGGGCAATACCGAGGACGCCGAAGATGCGGTGCAGGAGTCGTTTTTGCGCGCGTATCGGCACCTGGGCTCGTATCAGGAGCGCGACAAGTTCAGCGCGTGGCTGCTGCGCATTGTGGTCAACCAATGCCGAACCAGCGCCAGTAAAGTGAAACGTCGGGGCGTCGTGATGCCGCTGCACGACGACGATGTGCTCGCCTTGCCGTCAGCATCGCACAGCATCGTCGATCAAAACGCACTCCGCGACGAACTGGCGATGGCCATGAATCAACTCGCACCCGAGCAACGCGAAGCGGTGGTGTTGCGCTTCAGCGATGATCTCACGTTCGAGGAAATGGCCGCGGTTACCGGAGTTGGAGTTTCTGCTCTCAAGATGCGTGTGCAGCGCGCCTGTCGGCGCCTCCGCGCGTTGCTCACGGAGGATTCGCATGTCTGAGTTGGATAACACCTCACTGCCCGAGTGGGCCGTTGGCGAGTTGCAGCGCCCGGTGCACGGTACCGAGGCACAGCGAATGCGTATCATGGAACTGGTGCGCACCGCCGAACGTCCACGTCGTCGTACAACCGCAGCGTTTTACCCGCGCTGGTATCGTCGCGGTGTGTTGTCGCCGGCCGGCGCGGCCATTGCAGCCGTATTAGCGGTGGTGGTTACGCTCGGTGGCCTGCCACGCTCGGAAGGAGCACCCACCGCCTTCTGGTCCGAAGCAACCGTCATTCGCGATACCGTGGTGTCGTCCGAGGAGCCTATGATGCGTCGTATTGCTTCATCCATAGTGGACACGTTGCGCATTGTGCGATTTGCAATCAGGGCACCAGGCGCAACACGCGTTGCCCTCTCGGGCGAATTCAACTCGTGGAGCAAAACCACCACGTGGATGAAGCGCGACGAAAAGACGGGCATGTGGATTGCGCGCATTGCGGTGCCGCGGAACGCCGATCGATATGCGTTCGTGGTGGATGGAGACGAAATGGTGAGTGGACCAACGCCGCATCGCATCAACACCGATTCGGTGAGTCTGGCGGCCGATCGCGTCGATTCAATCTGAGTGGCGATCGCACAATGAGCGCGCACAAACAGGCGAAACGTCGCGACGGACGCCGCGGGGACGCGGGTGATGCCGTAGTCACTGACAATCAAGACGCCGGACACCGGCGTGACTTCTCGCGGCCGATTATCGCGGTAAGTGTCGCGGCGCTGACACTGTTCTTTGGTTACGGCGATTTGTGGAGAGGTGGCGATTCGGTGTCCGCACTGTTGTTGACGGTGGCGTACGTTGTCATGGTTCCGATTGCGATTATGGCAGGGCCGCGCCGAGGGCGGGGGTAGCGATTGCCGACGTGTCGGTGAAACAGTCGCCGACACGATGTGTTCGATCAATGAGCGTTGGTGAGAGGGCAAGTGCCGACACAGTATGTTTGATCACGTTACTGCGTTCACCACCCACACTACTCCGCCCGAAACGCCACCGCGGGATCGACGCGCACCGCACGAAGCACCGGCAGCAAACTGCCAACGATTGTCATCACGCCGCACATCGCAACAACCGCGCAAAATGTGAGCGCATCCGCCGGATTAATGCCGGCCAATAGACCTTGCATCGCTCGGCCGGCCGCATAGGCCACGGCAACGCCCGGAATGACTCCAGCAACCGCCAGCAGCACGCCGCGATTCATCACCATCCGTACGATTTCACTGCGCTGAGCGCCCAACGCCATACGTACACCAATTTCGCGTTGCCGCTGTGACACGGAAAAGGCCAGCAGACCATGAATGCCGCTCGCGGCCAGCAGAAACGCGATGAGCGCAAACGCACCAAGTACGCGTACCTGTACTGAGCGTGCAGCGGTCATGTCACTCACAATGTCCGACAACATCCTGATGTCCGATATTGGTTGCTGCGGATCGACACGTCGCACGATCGTGCGCACCGCCGGAACCAACGTCCCCTGCGGAAGAGTGGACCGAATGACGAGATCTTTTGGATAGTAGAACGAACTCTGACCGTTGATCACCTGTTGATACGATTGATACACCTGCGGCTCGCTGGGTCGTTCGGGTCCGCGCACGCGAACATCGCCTACCACTCCCACCACGGTGCGGGTGTCGTTCAGAAATTTGAATCGTTTGCCAATTGCATCCTGGTTTGGCCAGAACTTCTTGACGAATGACTCGCTCACGACCGCAACATACGGATGCGCGAGATCGTCCGTCTCCTCGATGTCACGTCCTACCTTCAGTGGAATGCCGGTGGCCGCGAAAAAACCGGGCGTAACGAAACGGCTGCTGGCACTCGGCGCACGCCTCGCGAGTGCGGGTTGATCCTCGGGCACCACCGGCCAAACGCCTCCACGCATAACCATTGGCAATCCCGTAATGAAGGCCGCATGGGACACACCGGGTACGGCACGCAGCTGCTCGAGAACACTGCGAAAATACGTCGCTCGAAATGCTGTCGAATCGTATTTCGGCAACGGCAATGCCGTGCGGAGCGTGAGCACGTTCTCAGCGCGAAAGCCCGGTTCGACGCTTTCCAAACGCAGCAACGCGCGCATGAGAAGTCCGGCCGACACGAGCAACACAACCGACACCATCACCTCTGCAACAACCAGGATAGAACGCGAACGTTCACGACGTCCGCCGCCGGCACGGTTGCCATCGCGCAAACCACTCAGGTCGACTTTGCCCGCTGAACGCCACGCCGGCAATACGCCAAAGCCGAGTGCGGTGAGTGCGGTGAGTAACGCGGCAAAGAGAATGATGCGCAGATCGATGGCCGGTGATTGCGCAATTGGAAGTGTGGACGGCACCAGTTGCGTTAACAGCGGCAATGAGGCGTACGCAATGCCAATACCCAACGCTCCGCCCGCGGCGGCCAGCATAAGACACTCGGTGATGGATTGTCGCACGAGTCGTTCTCGCCCCGCTCCCATCGCGGAACGCACCAGCAATTCACGTTGACGGGTGAGCGCACGCGCCAACAACAAATTGGCAAGGTTGGCGCAGGCAATGAGTAACACGCAAGCCGCCGCTCCGGACAGGGCAAGTAACAGCAGTCGTGATTGCGTTGAGAACTCATCCCGCATCCGGAAGATAAAAGCAAGGGTAGTGTCATACACGTCAGGAATTCGCAACTTCAACCGCTGCAACAACCCATTCAATTCGGCATTTGCTTGCGCAACGGTTGCGCCAGATCGCAGTCGGCCAACCCCGTTCCAATAGAAATTGGAATGATCGTCGTCGCTGGCGGCCTGCGGCGCGATCAACGTCCACATGGCGACATCACGACTCGGGAAATTGAACGCGGACGGCATGATTCCAATCACGACTCCCGGGCTTCCGTCAATCAAGAGGCGTCGGCCGAGTATGTGTTCGTCACCGCCGTACTGTCTCTGCCACAGCGCATAACTGAGGACGATGGCGCCGGTGCCGTCACGCTCCTCGTTCGGCCTGAACACGCGGCCTCGCAACGGTTGCACACCCAGCATTGGCAACAGACTGGCAGTGACGACCGCTCGTTCGACGCGCTGTGGTTCGCCTTCGCCAACCAGATTGACGGATCCGTTGAAGTATGCGCCGACTGCCTGAAACGATTTTGTGGAGGTGCTCCATTCGCGGTACAGCACCGGTGAAAGTTGATTGCCGCCGTCGAGCATCACCTTTACGATGTTGTCCGCATCCGCGTACGGGAGCTTTCGAAGAAATACGAAATCGGCAATGGAAAACGCCGCAGTGTTGACCCCAATGCCGAGTGCGGTCACAACAATGGCGGTGGCAGTAAAGGCGGGCGTGCGCCAGAGCGTTCGCAACGTGTAACGCACATCCTGCTGCAGAATGTCTGTGTGCGTCGCCACGGCGTTTCGCAGAACGTCGGCAATCGTTTCGAGAAACAGCCCCAACCGTGCGATGAATCCAATGTGGTCGCGAAGTCGTGCGCGAAAAATTCCCTGCAACTCGGTGCTGTATTCGTTGCGAAACGATTTTGGATACAGCAGCAACAGCAGTTGATAGAAGCGCATCAGGCTTTCCCCAGTTTGAGCCCCTGCGCGCGCGCCATGCGAACCAGCTCGATCATGCGCTGTCCTTCCGCTCGGGCGACAGCAGATCCGAACGGCGTGATGCGGTAGTAGCGGCGGCGCTCGTCGTCGAGTTCAGGTGCGGGTCGTTCGCGCGTTTCGCGGATGAGTCCTTGCTCGAGCATGCGTTGCACGGAGCGGTACAACGTGCCCGCGCTTACGCGCAGTTCGCCACCAGTTCGTTTCTCGATATCCTGGATGATGGCGTAGCCGTGCAGATCATCTTGCGCGACGGCGAGCAGGATGTGAAATGTGGCGGCGGGCAGCGGGAGCAGGTCGGCAACGTCGGATTCAGAGTGCGCCATACGCGAACTATACACACACCGGCTATATTGTCAACGGCTATAGCCGGATTGGTGGCAGCCGTCTTTTTTATGCGAAGCAGATCGGTAACGTTGGCATTGGTGTGGCGACGGCGGAGACTATAGCCATAGTGGTTATATTGTCAATGCACATAGCCGGAGCGCTTGCAGCACTGTTCACGCGGAAGCGTGGAGGCGCGGAGAACTACGCTCGGGATACGAACGTAGGTGTACGACCAAGTGTCCATTTTATGGATAACGACGCCCGCCTTCGGGAAAGAAGATGCAGTTGCATACTACATCGGGACGTGGAACAGCGCGTTGACGGCGCAGCAGGGGGCTGCGTTCGTGCCAGGCACGCCGGGTACACCGGGTACACCGGTGACGACCGCGCCCGAGCCGGCGACCCTGAGACGGCTCAGTACCAGCTTGTTGCTGGTCGGTGGTGAGTATCGCCGGAAAGCAGGCGGTCGTGTGTGACGGTCGCTAGCAACCTGTGCAGTGCCAACGTCGGATCCCAGTGGGTCCGACGTTCTCGGTGTTGATGTCCGGAATTTTCGGTACTTCCGCCGTGCGTCCGACGCTTTGTTGGGTGTTCATGTCCGGAATTTTCGGTGCTTCCGCCGTGCGTCCGACGCTTTGTTGGGTGTTGATGTCCAGAATTTTCGGTGCTTCCGCCGTGCGTCCGACGCTTTGTTGGGTGTTGATGTCCAGAATTTTCGGTGCTTCCGCCGTGCGTCCGGCGTCTTGTTTGCGGTAGATGTCCGGAATTTTCGGCGCCCGCCGCGATTGAAGAGTGCATCCAACGTCAGTTCGTATGACGTCCCACCAGCAAGACCATCGCCCAAACGCACCACCGGAGAATTGGTATGAGGTTTCACATTCGTGCCGCGCTGATTGCCGTGCCGCTCAGCGCCAGTATGGCTGCCGCACAAGTTCCCGTTAACCTGAACACCTGGAGTCCGCAGTCGTATCCCGCCGTATCGGGATTTGGTGCTGGAAACTGGATCGTTGCCCCGAACGGCGAATCCGTGCGCCAAAGTGTGAACGGGCAGCCCACCATGTTTGCCAGTGATTTCAACGCGCAAGGGACAGAAGTTGCCGGGCGCATAAGGGTGAACAGCGCAAACGATGATGACTTTATCGGTTTTGCACTGGGATATCACATTGCAGATATCACCAACCCGCTGGCCGACTATCTGTTGGTGGATTGGAAGAAGGGAGATCAGTTCTTTGACTTCGGCAGTCCGTCAACGACGCCGGGAACGACCGCGAACAATGGCCTGGCCGTCTCGCGCGTGCAGGGGATTCCAACGGCCGATGAATTCTGGGGGCACACGAATTTTGCGTCCCACACGGGCGGCGGCCTCACAGAGTTGCAGCGCGCAACGAACCTGGGTGGTACGGGATGGGTTGTTGGAACCACGTATGATTTCCGGTTCGTGTTTCTTCCGAACATGTTGCAAGTATTCGTGAACAACACGTTGGAGCTCAACATCAACGGAAGCTTCAACGACGGCAGTATGGCGTTCTACAACTTTTCGCAGGCGGACGTGACGTACAGTGCGTTTACGGTGCGTCAGTTGCCGCCAACCACCACCGTTGCACCCGAGCCGGCGAGTCTCGCGATGTTGGCGACTGGACTGTTCGCCATTGGTGGTACGATGGCGCGACGTAAACGTGTCTGAACAGTTCGATTGATATTGAAACCCCTCACGCGGCATCGGCTGCGTGAGGGGTTTTGTTTAATGGCGCGACGCACAGAACTCGACACGCACCGGATGCCGTCTGCGAGAAGTTTTTTTTTTTGCGCGGAGACGCGGCGACGCGGAGAACTCACCGTTCGGGAACGGATATCAGTACCGAAAGCAGTCCCCCAGATCCTTGGGAATCGCACATCGCTTCGCGAACCCGC
>JBDUBA010000097.1:0-13284 GCA_040004335.1 Gemmatimonas sp. | reverse complement strand
ATTTCTTCGGATATGGGCAGGGGACAAACTTCACGGCGCTGGACACCTTCGCACTCAATCAGAAAGGTGCGCCGAATTCGAACTTCAAACGCCCATCGCTCAAGCGCTATATGGCCGGCGGCAGTATTGGTGGCCCGCTGATAAAGAACAAGTTGTTCATGTTCGCGTCGTACGAAACCAATATTCAGGATCGCGCCAACACGGTGTCATTCAACAACCTTCCCGCGTTGCTGCCTGATTCCATCAAGAATCAGTTCAATGCACAGGCTGGAACGTTCACGTCGCCGTTCCGATCGAATCTGGGATTTGGCAAACTGACCTATCAGCAGTCAGAGAAAACGTCGTACGAGGCATCATACTCACTGCGACATGAAACGGATATTCGCAATTTCGGGGGAGGCACCAGCTTTCAGCATGCCGAGAACGTGCGCAACAACGTCAACAGCGTCGTGGTCAAGCGCACGTACTTCTCAGGCAACAGCCTGCACGAAACGTTGTTCAACTTCTCGCGAGCCAGCTGGAATCCATCACCGGAAAACAACGATCTTGTTGGCCGCAACTATTTTGGCGCGGGATTTCTCGGTGGATTTCCGACAATTCAGGACTTCGTGCAGGATCGGTTTTCACTACGTCACGATTTTACCTACACGGGCGTGCAGGCAGGTGGCGAACATGTCATCAAGATGGGCGGCAATCTTGACGCACTGAAGTACGACGTCACGAAATTTCAGAGTGGCAATCCGAGCTACAACTTCCGTCAGGAGGACAACTACGCGTTTCCTTTTGAGGCCCAATATGGCAAAGGTGACCCGAACATCACGCGAAATAACGGAGAAGTCGGGCTGTATATTCAGGATGACTACTCGCCAATTTCACGTCTGACGTTCAATGCGGGCATTCGTTGGGATTACGAAACGAATCAGTTCGACAAAGACTACAAGACGCCGGCGAAAGTTGTCACGGAAATTGCACCGTTCAAAATTCCGTCCAGCTACATCTCGACCGGCACTGAGCGCAAACCGTTCCTGGGTGCATTCCAGCCGCGACTGGGCGCATCTTACGCTATCGACAAGGCGCAGAAAACGACGCTGTTTGCGGGCGTAGGCTTATTCTATGACCGCAGCAATTTCAACAACGGGTTTGACGAACGTTACCGTCTGCAATTTCAGGAAGGCACATTCCGGTTTTCGAAAGACGGACTGCCACGTGACGGACAACCAACCGCCATTTGGCAGCCAAAGTATCTGACAAAGGCTGGCCTTGATGAACTGCTGGCACAAGGAACCACGGGTAAGCCCGAAGTATTTCTGATCAACAACGAAACCAGGCCGCCCAGTGCCGTGCACTACAACGCGGGCATTCGACAGAACGTCGGCACCTGGCAGTTCTCCGCGACGTACATGGGTGCGCAGAGCAAGGACGGATTTTCGTTCATCTTCGGAAACCGCAATTCCGATGGTAATTGTTGCGTCGCGCTCCCGTCGTATGGCAATGTGCTGCTGTCGAGCAATGCACCCAAAACCTGGTATAGCGCGGGTGCGATTACCATCAACCGACCCTATCAGTTTGCCGGTCGCAATAACTTCAACTGGGGTGTTGGACTGACGTACACGGTACAGAAGGCGGAGCGAATCGGTGGCGACCTGTTTTCGCTCGATTACATTCGGGTTGAAGACTATCCACGTACGCCATCGGAGAACGACGTCCCGGTGACTGTCGTCGGAAACTGGATTGTTGATCTTCCCGTGCTGGGAGGCATTCAATGGTCAGGGCTGCTCAATCTCAGCTCGGGGGCGCGTTATAACATTGACGATCAATCCAAGGGCGGCGGACTTGGGCAGCGCCGACTGCTGTTGTCAGCGGGGCGCACACCAACTGAATCCTTCCTCGGCATTAACGCATTCGGCTATCGTAACATTGACATGCGTTTGCGCAAAGACATTCCGCTGGGACGCAATCGCATCGGCATCGTTGGCGATTTCTACAACGTGTTCAACTTTCAAAACCTGGGCTGCTTTAGCGGTTACATCGCACCACTCACCGGCGGGCCCAACACGAGTTACGGCAAGGCCGGCTGCACCGTGTCCGATTCACGCCGGGCGCAGATTGGCCTGACGTATGATTTCCGGTAACACAACGCCTGTAAACGGTGGAGTGCGTACCAGCGCGCTCCGCCGTATTGCGCACGCAGCACCAGCGACCGAACGATCCGTTCTGTCGCTCGTGCGCGCGACCCAGCGGTCTGCGGTTATGGGGTTGGTTGCAATTACGGCGGTTGCATGTACGCGGAACCTGCCAACGTCGCCAACACCAACCGTTGCCACACAATTCACGCCAACCGCGCGACAGGCAGCACTCCTCGACACCGTCGGGCAACGCACGTTTCAATGGTTTTGGGATACGACTGACCCAAACACAGGCCTGACACCCGATCGGTGGCCACGCAAAGATTTTTCGTCGGTGGCGGCCATTGGGTTTGCACTAACGGCTTACCCCATTGGCGCCGAACGTGGTTGGGTCACGCGCAATGCGGCGGCCACGCGCACGCTGGCCACGCTCAAATATCTCTATCAGTTGCCACAAGGTCCCGATGCTACGGGAATGGCCGGATACCACGGATTTTACTACCACTTTCTCGATTTCCAGCAGGGCCGGCGATTTGACAAAGTTGAACTGTCAACAATTGACACAGGATTGTTGTTGGCGGGCGCGCTTTTTTGCCAGTCGTTCTTTGTCGGGAACGACGTCACTGAAGACGGAATTCGTGCCTACGCCGATTCACTCTATCGGCGTGTCGACTGGCCGTGGGCCGCCACACGTGCGCCGGCACTGTCACACGGGTGGAATCCTGAAAGCGGTTTCATCATTTCCGATTGGAAAGGTTACAACGAAGCGATGATTGCGATTGTGCTCGGGCTTGGATCGCCCACACATCCACTCGACTCCGAAGCGTGGACCGCGTGGACCAGCACGTATCAATGGAGAGTATTTCAGGGCCAGCCGCATCTCGATTTCGCCCCGCTGTTTGGCCATCAGTATTCGCATGTGTGGATTGACTTCCGCGGCATCAAGGATGCCTACATGCGCGAGAAAGGCATCGACTATTTCGAGAATTCGCGTCGCGCCGTGGTGTCGCAGCGTTCGTACGCCATTGAAAATCCCATGGGGTGGCGCGGTTACGGCGCCAACGTGTGGGGGCTTACTGCGTCGGACGGCCCGTTTGACGGCACGATGACCATCGACGGAAAGTCGCGCGAGTTTCACACGTATTGGGCGCGTGGCGTATCCGCGACCGAACGCCGTGACGACGGAACGATCGCACCAACAGGCGCTGTGTCATCCATCGCATTCGCGCCATCGCTGGCCATTCCAGCCACCGTTGCCATGCGTGAGCAATACGGCGCCGTCGCGTTTGGTCAGTACGGATTTCTCGACGCCTTCAACCCAACGCTGCGCGATACTGCTGCGCCGCTTCATCACGGACGCGTTGATGCAACCATGGGCTGGGGCGACACCGACTACCTCGGCATTGACCAAGGCACCATTCTCGCAATGCTTGAGAATTGGCGCACGGAAATGGTGTGGAAGGTCATGCGTACCAATCCATACATGATTCGCGGACTGCGTCGTGCGGGGTTCACGGGTGGATGGTTGGATAAGGCGCCGAGTTCGCCGTGAGGCCGGCGGTGGAGCGCGTTCGCGAAAGTTTGCTCATTGCATTCGTTGCGCTGAGTGCGAGCACCTGCGGTGCACACGACCATCCCAACGAAGTACGTTTTTGGGCGTTGGGACGCGAGGGTGAAGTAGTCAAGGAAATGGTGCGTGATTTCGAAAAGGAACATCCGGAAATCACGGTGCGCGTGCAGCAAATTCCATGGAGCGCGGCGCACGAGAAGTTGTTGACGGCCCATGTGGGAAACGTTACGCCTGATGTTGCACAGATTGGCAACACATGGGTGCCCGAGTTTGTGGCGCTGCATGCGCTCGAGCCCTTGTCTCCACACATCGCTGCATCGACGACAATCGCGGCCACCGAATATTTCCCTGGTATCTGGGAAACGAATGTGTTGTCCGACACCGTGTGGGGTGTTCCCTGGTACGTCGACACCCGGCTGATGTATTATCGCAAAGACTTGCTCGAAAGGGCGGGTTGGAACACACCTCCAACCACGTGGAGCGACTGGCGCGCGGCGATGGAGAAAATTCGAAGCACCGCAACGCGTGGTGCCGACGGCGAACAGAATTGGAGCGCGTTCATTCCAACGAACGAATGGAATTTGCCCATCATTCTGGGTTTGCAAAGCGGTTCGACGCTGCTGCGTGACGACGATGGGCGTGGCGCGTTCAGAGAGCCGGAGTTTCGCCGTGCGTTTGAATATTTCGTCGCACTGTATCGCGACGGACTGGCGCCAAAATTTGGTAGCAACGACGTCGCAAACTTATATCAGGAGTTCGCGAAAGGGCGTTTTGTTTTTTATGTGTCCGGCCCGTGGCAAATTGGCGAATTCAAGCGTCGTCTGCCGCCCGAAATGCAGGGATCGTGGGCAACGGCGGCAATGCCTGGTCCGAAACCGGGAGTGCCGGGCGTCTCGCTGGCGGGCGGCGCGAGTCTGGTGGTGTTCAAGAAGTCGAAACAGAAAACAGCCGCCTGGCAGCTCGTGGAATATCTTTCGCGTCCTGAGCAACAAGTGCGATTCTACGAACTCACTGGCGATCTTCCGGCGCGCACGGCGGCGTGGAAAGCCCCACGCCTCGCAAATGACACGTTGTCGCAGGCGTTTTATACGCAGCTGTTGCACGTGCTGCCCACGCCCAAAGTTCCTGAGTGGGAATTGATTGCGCAGCGCGTCATCGATCACGCGGAAACGGTCGTGCGCGGCACCACGAGCGTTGACGACGCGTTGCAGGCGTTGGACAAAGATGTCGATAACATTCTCGAAAAACGTCGCTGGCTGCAGAGCCAACAAACGAAGCAGACCAATGGCAAACAGGCCAGTATTGGCCTGGCCGTGCATCAAACCTCCATCGCGAGCAAACAGCCGTGACAGCGGGGGCGCGCACGACGCGCGAACTAGCAACGCGTTTCGCGGCCCAGCACGACGAGGGACGGTTGGGACGAGCCCAGACGCGGGCGGCGTGGACATTTTTGTTTCCGGCCATCGCGCTCATCGCTGTGTTTTTTGTAGTGCCGGTGGTTGCTGCATTTCTGTTGGGTTTTACCGACTTTGACATCTATGCGCTGGCCGACACCAACACGGTTCGCGTAACGGGCCTCCGCAACTACGAGACGATTGTCACGAGCCCGTTGTTTTGGCAGGCGTTCCGCAATACCTGCGTGTTTGCGTTTGTTGGCGGGCCGTTGTCGGTACTGGTGTCGTTGTGTGCAGCGTTGCTGGTCAATGCGCGCGCCACACGATTCAAACCGTTTTTTCGCTCCGTGTTGTTCATGCCGTTTGTGACCACGCTGGTTGCTGTGGCAATTGTGTGGCGGTACCTGTATCACCCGCAATACGGATTGCTGAACTGGGTGCTCAGTTGGGTTGGACTTGGTCCGGTCGATTGGCTGGGTAGTCCAACGTGGGCCATGCCCGCCATCATTCTGGTGGCGGTGTGGAAAGGGTTTGGTTACAACATGCTCGTGCTCATTGCCGGTTTGCAGAACATTCCGGAGGACTTGTACGAGGCGGCCCGACTCGACGGCGCTGGCGCGTGGCAGCAGTTTCGGCACATCACGCTCCCAATGCTTCGTCCAACGATGTTGTTTGTCGGCATCATTACAATGGTTGGATATTTTCAGCTGTTTGCCGAGCCGTATGTCATGACGCAGGGTGGTCCGTTACGGTCGACCACGAGTTTGGTGTTGTTGATGTTTGAAGAAGGATTTCGCTGGTGGCGCATGGGGTATGCCGCGGCGGTCGCGGTTGCGCTGTTCGTCATTATTCTGTTGGTGACCTTCGTGCAACGCCGCGTGCAACGGGAAACAGCGTGATGCGGGCAGCAACATGAGACGACTCGGCACCATCCTGCTGCACGTTGCGTTGGTGATAGCGACAATTTTCGCGCTTGCACCAATGCTGTGGATGTTGTCGGCGTCGTTCATGCCAACGGGCACGGCCAACTCGTATCCGCCGCCGCTGTTTCCGCGCCACCCAACGCTTGATCACTACCGCACGCTGTTCGGGCAATTGGCGGTGGGCCGCTACATGTTGAACAGTGCGGTCATTGCAACGGCCGCGACGGCGTTGTCTCTGTTGGTGAACTCGCTGGCTGGATATGCGATTGCCAAGCTGCGGTTTCGCGGGCGCGATGGTGTGCACAAGGTAATGGGCGCGGCGTTGCTGGTGCCGGTGCAAGTCACCATGCTGCCGCTGTTCCTTCTGCTCAAAGAGTTTGGCCTGGTGAACAGTTATTGGGGTGCGATCATTCCGTCCATCGCAACGATTTTCGGCATCTTTCTCATTCGCCAGTACGCACTCGGTATACCCGACGATCTTCTCGATGCCGCGCGCATCGATGGCGCGAGTGAATTTCGCATTTACTGGAGCATCGTGCTGCCGGTCATCAAGCCGATTCTCGCGACGCTTGCCATCTGGACGTTTCTCGCATCGTGGAATGACTTTCTGTGGCCGCTGGTCGTGCTCACCGACGACGCGCGTTATACGCTGCCAGTAGCGCTCGCAAGTTTGTCTGGTGAACACGTGCAGGATACCGAGCTGATGATGGCGGGCGCAGTGGTAACGGTGTTTCCTGTTGTGTTGGTGTTCCTGTTACTCCAACGCGCGTACGTGCAGGGTGTGATGGTGGGCAGCGTCAAAGGTTGAGCATGCGTTCACTCCGTGCATTCCTATTGTTTTGTGCTTGTCGCGCGTGGTGTCTCAAACACTTTGCGTTATCGGCCACAGTAGCACTGACAAGCATGGTTGCCGCAACAGTCGCTCGAGCACAGACGGCGGCGCAAAGTCCGAACACCCCTGCGCGCGTGCTGGACACGTTCGAGACACGCGAAGGGTGGGGATCGTTTCCGTCGGACGGCGTCAAGCTTTCGTTGCTTATGAGCGGTGGTGTCAGTGGCAACGCGATGACGCTGGCCTACAACTTTGACGGGCGAGCCGGATACGCGATTGCCCGCAAGGCATTTCCAATTGGAACACCCGCGGGCAACTGGTCGTTCAGTTTCAAGGCGCGCGGAAGCATGCGCCCCAACACGCTCGAGTTCAAGCTGCTGGACAAGAGCGGTGAAAACGTTTGGTGGTATACGATTCCGGAGTATCAGCCCACCGGCGTGTTTGAGACGATCGCGATTCGGCAACGACAAGTGACGTTTGCGTGGGGGCCGATTGGTGGTGGACCGCCGCGTGATATTGCGGCCATTGAAATTGTCGTGACGGCCGGCAGTGGTGGCGACGGTACGCTCACCATTGATGATTTGGTATTCACGCCGCTGCCGGCCGACGTACCGGTGAGCCGAGTAGCACGTGTGACGGCGACTTACACGAGCGGAGGTTCGAAACCCGAATTCGCGATTGATTCCGATTCGACGACCATCTGGCGCGCGAAGGCGCCTGTCACGCAAGCACGTCCGGCGATCACACCAACGCTGAACGAACTGGATGCGACACCGACACTCACGCTCGATCTGGGTGGCGTTCGTACGTACGGTGGATTGGTGGTGCAGTGGTCGCCTAATCAGCAACCGCGTTATGTCGTGGTTGATTCGTCCAACAACGGCACTTCTTGGGGCGAGGCGGGGCGACTGTTTGATATTCAAGGTGCACGGAGTTATCTGCCCATCACTGATGGGAGTTCGCGCTTCATTCGTTTGCGCTTAAGCGGAGGCGCGCCGGCCGATGGGCAATTCGGAATTCGCACGCTGTCCGTGCGCCCGTTGGAGTTTGCCGCAACACCTACCGCACTATTGCACAGCATCGCGGCTGACTCACCGCGCGGTGAATTTCCGCGGGCACTGCATGACGAGCAAGTGTACTGGTCGGTGATTGGAGTCAACGGCGGCGCCAGTGAAGCGCTGCTGTCCGAAGATGGGCAACTTGAACTCGCGAAGCGCGGACCATCGCTGGAGCCATTTCTTCGCTTGCACAACAAGCTGATCACGTGGGCTGATGTGACACCGACGCAATCGCTGCTCGATAGTGTGCGGCCCATGCCGTCGGTTAAATGGAAAACGAACGGCGCGACCATGACGGTGACGGCGTTTGTTGCGGGGACGGTCGCGAACTCCAGCACGTATGCGCGCTATCGCATTGTCAACACGAGTCGCGTGGCAATGAGCGGCACATTCGCGTTGGCGTTGCGTCCAATTCAGGTCAATCCACCGTGGCAGTTTCTGAATACGCCAGGTGGGGCAGCACGCGTCGATTCGTTGTCGTGGAATGGCAGCACGCTCAGCGTGAATGCCGGGTTGCGAGTACAGCCCCTCACGATGGCGGTGAATGTTGGAGTGACCACGCTTGACGCGGGCGAATCGGTGTCCTGGATTCGAACGAATCGAGTGCCACCCGCGCGTCGCGTCGTTGATGAACGTGCGATGGGATCGGCCGTCATGTCGTGGCCGGTCAACCTTGCGCCGGGTGATTCGACGGACATTGTTGTGGCGTCACGACTTGACGGTTCTGGTGATCCTTCGCTGGTCGGAGCGGGTGCTGCAACGGCGGTGCGTGCCGCGACAACAACGCGCATGAAGCAAGTCGCAGCCATTTGGGCGCGCGACCAGGACGCGGTGAGCATCCATCTGCCCAAACTGGCACCGCCGATCGCTGCGGCCATCAAAGCCAACCTCGCCTGGATTCTGATCAATCGCGACGGCCCCCGCATTCAACCGGGTTCGCGTAGTTACGAACGTTCGTGGATTCGCGACGGGACGCTCACCGCCGAAGCGCTGTTGCGGCTTGGACATTCGGTCGAGGCGAAACAATTCGCTGAATGGTACGCGCCGTTCCAGTATCCCAATGGAAAAATACCGTGCTGCGTGGACGCGCGCGGCGCCGATCCGGTGGACGAACACGACAGTCACGGTGAATTTATTCATCTGGTGTACGAGGTGTTCAAGTTTTCGGGCGATACGGCGTTTGCGAAACGTATGTGGCCGCATGTGAAACTCGCGGTGCAGTTCATGGACACGTTGCGCGCGACACATCTCACGGTGGCGTATCAGACCGATTCGCTGAAAGCATTTCGGGGATTGCTACCGGCATCGATCAGTCACGAAGGTTACTCGGCAAAACCAATGCATTCGGTGTGGGACGATGGGTTTGCGCTGCTGGGTTATCAGGATGCGTTGGCCTTGGCTACGATATTGAATGATTCGACGTCCGAGCCAATTGCACGTTCGCTCGCGGTGTTCAGTGCCAACTTTACTGCGGCAATTACCGGAGCGATGCGGCGAAAGGGCATCTCGTACATTCCGGGCAGCATTGAACTGCTTGATTTCGATGCCACGAGCACAACGACACTGCTGTCACCTGGGCATAGCAACACCGTGACGCGCATGGCTGCAAAAAACACCCTTGACCGCTATTTTCGCTCGTCGAGCCAACGGACGCGCCCTGATTCAATATGGGAGAATTATACTCCGTACGAATGGCGCACGGTTGGTGCGCTGTTGCGTCTTGGTGAGCGCAACGCCGCGGCAACAATGGTCGCGCAATTCATGGGCGATCGTCGTCCCATAAACTGGCAACAGTGGGCCGAAGTTGTGTGGCGCGATGCGCGCAATCCAAAGTTCATTGGCGACATGCCACACACGTGGGTCGGCAGCGACTTCATTCGGTCGGCGCTGGACATGCTGGCGTATGGGGGCGACTGTTTGTCGGATCGGCAAAATGAGGCCACAAACGGGATGTACTATACTGCGTACAAGGCCGACTGCGCGATGACCATTGGTGCGGGAATTCAGCGCTCGTGGTTCGTTCGCGGTGATTCCGTCGTGGTGCGCGGATTGCACACGCCGCACGGTATTCTGAACTACACGCTGACAATGCGCGACAGCACGGTCACGGTGCGATTCGACAACGCGATTCCGATGCCGAGTGGTGGTATTCGAATTCTGTTGCCCTCGACAGCATTACCCTTTCGGATTACGTCGGCAGTTGTTGACGGCACCAGCGAGCCGTTGCCGCCCGCAACAGAACGAATTCAGATCGCGTCGGATGCCGTTGGGATTGCGCAGAACCCGGGCAACGAATTTTACCTCCGTCACCAGGCACGCACCGTTGTGCTCACGTTTCGGTGAGCGACCCAGCCGTTGGCACCGGATCGGCGAGCACAGCGCCATGAGTACGAATCACGCGCGAATAAAACAACGCACTGGCCTTGGGTGTTCGCTCGAGTGTCTCATAGTCAACATGTACGATGCCGAACCGTTTGCTGAAGCCCAGGCTCCACTCATAGTTGTCCAGCAAGGACCACGCAAAATATCCGCGCAAGTCGACACCAACCGCGATCGCGGCATGAATCGCTTTCAGATGATCGTGGAAATACCGCACCCGCAGCGGATCTTCAACGCGGCCATCATGGGCGCGCGGCGCATCGTAAAACGCGGCGCCATTCTCGGTGATGTACAGCGGCAATTTCGTGTACCGCTCCTGCACCCACAACAACAACTTGCGCAGCGAATCGGGATGCACTTCCCAGCCGGTTTCGGTATAGGTGTGCATGGGCTGCTTGACGGTCGACGCGCGAACCGGCCACGACGTGGGATCGTTTTTGGTGACCGCGCGCGTGTAATAATTGATGCCCAGAAAGTCGATCGGCTGCCCAATCAATGGCAGCGCATCGTTGGCGAGTTGCTCCGGCCACGCCTGCCCGAAGACATCGACCATCTTCTCGGGCCACTTGTTGAGGAACACCGGGTCGAGATATTGCCGATTCATGTAGTGATCCGCACGCGCGGTGGCCTCGACATCGTCAGCGTGATCAGTGGCAGCGTCTTTCGGTTCGAGATTGACGACCAGGCCAATCTTTCCCTTGTAGGTGCCTTCGCGAAACACCTTTACCGCCGCACCGTGCGAACGCATGAGATTGATGCTCGCGAGGGGTGCTTCGAACAAATTGCGGTGTCCGGGCGCGAGTGCGCCATGCAAGTAGCCGCCATCGGTCACCACCCATGGTTCGTTGAGCGTTGCCCACATGGGAACACGATCGCCGTACGCGTCGAACATCACGCGCGCGTAATCAGCAAACCACTCCGCAATGTCGGGATTGAGCCAGCCGCCCCGATCATCCAGCGCCGCGGGCAAGTCCCAGTGAAACAACGTTGCGTTGGGCGCAATGCCGTTCGCCAGCAGTTTATCAATCAGCTTGTCGTAGAACGCGATACCTTTTGCATTGGTGGCGCCGGTTCCGTTCGGAAAGATGCGACTCCACGAAATACTGAAGCGATACGAGTTGAGCCCGATGCGCTTCATCAGCAGAACATCGTCGGCCCAGCGACTGTAATGGTCACACGCGATGGCGCCAGTTTCGCCGTTCAGTGTACGACCCAACGAATTCGAAAAGCGATGCCAGATGCTGTGTCCAGCGCCGTCGGCATCGGGACACCCTTCAATCTGGTACGCCGACGTTGCGGCGCCCCACAAAAAGCCTTCGGGAAAACGGAAGGAATCACGCATGGCAACAAGGTGCTGAGATGGCAGATGTAGAGCTGAACGGCTTGCGAAAGATATACGGCGGAGCGCGTGGCGCTCACATTGCCGTTCACAACATCGATCTGCATGTTGCCGACGGCGAGTTTGTTGTGCTCGTCGGTCCATCCGGCTGTGGGAAGAGTACGATCCTCCGGATGATCGCAGGATTGGAAGCCATTTCCGAAGGTGATCTGTCCATTGGCGGACTGCGCGTAAACGATGTCCCACCGGGCGAACGTGATATCGCGATGGTGTTTCAGACCTACGCGCTTTATCCGCACATGACGGTGTACGACAATCTCGCATTTGCGCTCAAACTTCGCGGCCTTCCGGCTTCAGAAGTGCACGCTCGCGTGCAAGCTGCCGCGGCGGCGATGCATATCGAAGCATTATTGCCGCGCCGTCCAAAGGCGCTCTCCGGCGGCGAACGCCAACGTGTCGCCTTGGGACGCGCATTGGTGCGTGAGCCGAAGGTTTTCCTCTTTGATGAGCCGCTTTCCAATCTGGACGCCCGACTACGCGTGCAGATGCGCCGAGAAATTGCTCGGCTACACCGTGAGCTGCGCGCCACGATGATTTACGTCACGCACGATCAGGTGGAAGCCATGACATTGGGCGACCGCATTGTGGTGCTGCGTGATGGCCGGGTGCAGCAAGTTGACGTGCCATCGGTGCTCTACAAGACTCCCCAAAACGTGTTCGTCGCTGGATTCATTGGCAGCCCTGCGATGAACATCATTCCCGGTGAAGTTGTTGGAACGGGCAATGAGTTGCAATTTCGCCATAAAACGATTGTACAAATGCCGGTGCCCGACGCGTGGCGCGCCGCGCTCGGCTCTCGTGTTGGGCAACCGCTCATGCTGGGTATTCGCCCCGAGCACCTCGAACTGGCGGGCACGACGACGGTCGGCGCGAATCCGGCGCACTTGACCATTCGGGTTGATCTCGTCGAGCACCTTGGCAACGAAGCTATTCTGCACGGCAGTGCGGACGGGTTGGACATCACTGTCCGGCTCGGTCCGGATGCGCTTCCGGAAGCGGGCACTCGCGCTGCACTGGTTGCACAATCGGAGCACGTGCATTTCTTTGACGCGACAACGCAACTTCGTGTGGAGCAGTAGATGCCGAACGCCCGGGCCTTACCACCACAACTCCCTGCTCGCGCGCGTCGCAATTGGCGCGTGATGCGGTCGGCTGTCTGTGCAGCGACGGCGCTCGCCGCGCTGACCGCGTGTCAACCGAAAGCGGACGCTGCAAAAACTGAGTCTGCAGCGGTGGCCCCCTCGGCGCAGCCGCTCGCGATAGGTGACCCGCCAGTCTGGACGCTTGATGAACTCGGCTATGGTCCCATCGTTGTCGGAATGACATATAAAGCCGCCAATGATTCACTCAAGGGCGCGCTAAAAGCTTCGACCGGCAGCAATCTGGACGAATGTGATTACGTGACGTGGGAAGGTGGGCCTGCCGGATTGGGGATCATGGTTATCGATGGGAAAATCGCGCGAGTGGACGTGCGGGAAAGCACGGATATTCCCACGAGGTCGGGTGCGAGAATCGGTGATTCGGAGGAGCGCATCAAGATGCTGTACGGAGCGCGGGTGAAGGTGACCGATCATAAATACGAAGACGGGCACTATCTCACCGT
>JBDUBA010000380.1:0-13310 GCA_040004335.1 Gemmatimonas sp. | reverse complement strand
CACCCAAAAAAAGCCGGAAATTCCGGTGCGTTTGGAGTACTCTGAAGGGGTTGAGAGATCGAGGGACGGTGTTCATACGTTCAGGAAGATGAGCGACAACTGCACGTATCGGCAGTCAGACGTGTGCACGTTGCCGCAACCCGACCCAACGATTCGTTCTCGGAGTTGTTCAACGGAAAGAGTTCAAACGCAATTTGTGAACCGGAGCAGTACATGCGCTTTCACACGTACAAGAAGTTCAGCCCGGAAATGGGTGATGCAGTCGACCTGCAGGCGTTGCTGGACGGTCTCGCCGATTTTCTGTTGCAATCCGGTTTTGCGGGTGACCCAAACGATTCACCGTGGGGGGGTGAAGAAGGTGCCGATCGCTCCATGGATGCACTGCGCGATGCCATTCTGCGCGCGCTAATCGAGAGCGGGCAGATCACACCGGAAATGTTGAAGGCGCTGCGCGGTGAAGGTGATGAAGTATCCGAAGAGAAATTGGCCGAGCTGTTGGATGGACTCGTGCAGCGGTTGGTCGAAGAAGGGTTCCTCAAGTTGGATAAACCCGCGAGAGTTCCCGCAGGACACCAACCGGTGTTCGGAAAAGGCTCACTGGCACAGGCGGCCGCGCGCGACGTGCAGTTCAATCTCACGGAACGCGGCATCGACTTTCTGGGCTTCAAAACGCTCCGCCATCTGCTGGGATCACTTGGCAAATCAAGTATCGGACAACATGACACGCCGCAGCTGGCCACGGGTGTAGAAGCCGACGCCTGGAGCAAGCCCTATGAATTTGGCGACACGCTCAACCTCGACGTTCCGGCAACGCTTGCGAATGCACTCGCGCGTACCGGCAGTCTCGACGTACCGATGGATCTGGATTACAGCGATCTCATGGTGCGGCAATCGGAGTACCGCAGCAGCTGTGCAACGGTGTTGATGCTCGACACGTCGCACTCCATGATCCTGTATGGTGAAGACCGGTTTACGCCGGCCAAGAAGGTGGCGCTCGCGCTCACGCACCTCATTCGCACACAATTTCCCGGCGACACGATTCGTGTGGTATTGTTTCACGACTCCGCCGAAGAAATTCCCATCGGTTCGCTCGCGAAAGCGCAGGTGGGGCCCTACCACACGAACACGGCCGAAGGCCTGAAGCTGGCGCGTCGTATTCTCATGTCGCAAAAGAAGGATATGCGACAGATCATCATGATCACCGACGGCAAACCCAGCGCCCTCACGATGCCGGACGGCCAGATCTACAAGAATTCAATGGGCCTCGACCATTACGTCATTGCCGAGACGTTGCGAGAAGTGGCTGCGTGCCGGAAAAGCAACATCATGATCAACACCTTCATGCTCGCGCGCGATCGGGCGCTCATGGACTTTGTGAAAAAGGTAAGTCAGATCAGTCGCGGCAAGGCGTACTTCACCAACACAATGTCACTCGGACAGTTTGTACTCATGGACTTTCTGAAAAAGAAGACGAGGAAAGTCAGCTGACATCGGGCACGAAAAAATCCTCGGCCAAATTACAGCAACGCGTTGCAACAAAACCCGTTTCCAAAAAGCAGGTTGCAGCCAAGCATATTTCGAAAAAGCAGGCTGCAGCCAAGTCCATTTCGAAGAAGCGGGTTGCAACCAAGGTCACAGCGAAAAAACGCGTCTCGCAGTCGGAACATGCGGCCGCCGTAGTTGCGTTGATTCCCGCAGCGGAAATGCGCATGTTCGGTGTGCGGCTCCGTAAGTGGTATCGCAAAAATGCGCGTGACCTGCCATGGCGCCGTACACGTGATCCGTATCATGTGTTGGTGTCAGAACTCATGCTGCAACAAACGCAGGTGTCGCGCGTGGTCGATTTTTACGGAGCGTTTCTGGAACGGTTTCCAACGTTGCGCCATGTGGCCGACGCCCCGGTAAATCGCGTGCTTGAACAGTGGGAAGGACTTGGGTACTACGCGCGCGCGCGCAATCTGCATCGCCTGGCAAACCTCGTGGCAGTTGAAGGACAGCACAGCGGCTCGTTGCCTGCCGACCCCGCACATCTCGAGGCTCTCCCGGGCATCGGCGCCTACACTGCCGGAGCCGTTGCGTCTTTTGCGTACGAGCAACGCGCACCCTTGGTCGACACGAACGTAGCGAGAGTACTGCTGCGCATTTTTGCGCCGGACTTCGCACCGAAATCGCCGTTGGGGCAAAAGGTCGCCTGGGCGCTGGCGCGCGCGTCCTTGCCGCGCACGGGCAAGGATACCTGGACGCACAATCAAGCACTGATGGAACTGGGCGCGTTGGTGTGTCGAGCCCATATTGCAACCTGTGTGAAGTGCCCCGCGGCAGTGCAGTGCCAATCGGTATCCCCAGTTCTGCGGGTCACCCCGGTTTCATCCAATCGCTAAAGAGGCTCGCGCGTTTTGAAGCTCATCGCCACACCGCTCAACGACGTGTTTATTGTCGAAGCACCCGTTCACGCGGACGCCCGCGGCTATTTCAACGAGATCTATCAGGCCGAAAAATTCGCGACGCTCGGGTTGACGATGCGTTTTGTGCAGGACAATCACAGTTATTCCAAACGCGATGTGCTGCGCGGAATGCATTTCCAACGTCACGAGCCGCAGGGGAAACTGGTTCAAATCGTGCATGGCAGCATTTTTGATGTCGCCGTTGACCTGCGCAAATCTTCGTCAACCTTTGGTCAATGGTTTGGCACTGAGTTTCATGCGGGTGATGGACGCCAGCTATGGATCCCGGCAGGATTGGCCCATGGTTTTGCCGTACTGAGTGACACGGCCAGTGTCGCCTACAAATGCACAGCGTTTTACAACGCGGTCTCCGAAGTGACGTTGGCGTGGAATGACAAGAAGATTGGCATCAACTGGCCAGCACCGCGCGGCGAGCAGTTTCATTTGTCAGCCAAAGACGCGAGCGGCACACCGTTCGCATCACTCGATCCATTGCCGTGATGCGTGTCCTGATTCTCGGCGCATCAGGCCAGGTTGGAAAAGCGCTGCAACACTCCGCGCCGCCGAACGCGAATATTGTGGCACCGTCGTCGCACGACGCGAATCTTCGCGACCTTGACGGTCTGGCCGCATTGGTTCGGAATACCGCACCAGACGTCGTCATCAATTGCGCCGCGTTTACGCAGGTTGATGCCGCAGAAACGGCAGTTGATGAAGCATTTCTGATTAACGCCACAGCGCCACAGCAATTGGCCGAGGCGGCGGACAAACTGAATGCGCGTTTCCTTCATGTTTCAACAGACTACGTGTTTAACGGTGCCGGAAACGCGCCGTATCACATCAATGACACTGTTGCTCCGCTCAACGTGTACGGGAAATCCAAACTCGCCGGCGAGCGGGCAGTGCTCGATCTGCGCACCAATGCCGCGATTGTGCGGACGGCATGGGTACATTCGGGAAGCGGAGTGAACTTCATTGCCACCGCTGTCCGGGCACTGACCGCCCACCAAATTATGCGTGTGGTCGATGACCAGGTGAGTACGCCCACTCGTGCAGCGCACCTTGCCCAGGCTCTGTGGACGCTTGCCGCGCGACCCGACGTGCGCGGACTGTTGCACTTTACCGACGCCGGCGTCGCATCATGGTACGATGTGGCGCAGTGCGTGCTCGAAACACTCACCGAGCGCAATGCGACGCCCGCAGGTGCAGTGGTTGAACCAGTCTGCACAACAGCGTTCCCCCGCCCTGCCGCGCGGCCGGCAATTTCTTTGCTCGACAAACATTCGTCGTGGGCCATACTTGGATTCACGCCACCACACTGGCGGGTTGGCGTGTCGGAATCCACGCGGGAGTTGCTCAATGCGTAGCCTGCTCATCACGGGCGGTGCCGGATTCATCGGCGGCAACTTCGTGCATTATTGGACCGAACGACATCCCGGCGATCGCATCACGGTGCTCGACGCGCTCACGTATGCGGGCAACCTCAGTACGATTGCGTCGCTTGTAACAACCAACCGTATTTCATTTGTGCACGGTGATATCACCGACGGCCCGTTGGTCACGGCGCTGCTCAAGAAGCACGACGTGGACACAATTGTACATTTCGCGGCCGAGTCGCACGTCGACCGATCAATTGTGGATCCGGCGTCGTTCGTGCGCACCAATGTCGTTGGCACGCAGGTGCTGTTGGATGCGGCCCGATCGGTGTGGTTTGACAACAACACGTGGCAGCACGGTACGCGATTTCACCACGTGTCAACCGACGAAGTGTACGGATCACTTGGCCCTGCCGATCCGCCCTTCACCGAATTGACGCCGTATTCGCCAAATTCTCCGTACGCCGCCAGCAAGGCCGGGTCGGATCATCTGGTCCGTGCGTATGCGCACACGTACGGGATGCCGACGTCCATCAGCAATTGTTCAAACAACTACGGGCCGTATCAATTCCCGGAAAAACTCATCCCGCTCATGATTGTGAACGCGCTCACCGGCAAATCGCTGCCGGTTTACGGCGACGGCTTGCAGAGGCGCGACTGGCTGTTCGTGGATGATCATTGCAATGCCATCGACCGCATTCTTCACGCAAATGTTGCGGGCGAAATGTTCAACGTTGGCGGTCGCGCCGAATATCCGAACATGCAGATTGTACGCCAGATCTGCGCACTCATCGACGCACGGTTTACGAACGACGCCGAGTTGTGCAGGCAATATCCGAACTGTCCCGCGGCGCGAGCTGTCGCCACACAAACGCTCGTCTCGCACGTAAAGGATCGATCTGGACATGATCGTCGCTACGCGATCGACCCAACACGCATTGCAACACAACTCACTTTCGAACCGACCGAAACACTCGTGTCTGGACTAACGCGTACAGTTGATTGGTACCTGACACAGCACGGTTGGTGGAACGCCGTCATGGACGGCAGCTACCGGACCTGGATTCGTGAGCAGTACGGCACTGCGTTGAAGTAGTTGCGCAAGCGGTCAGGCGCGCCCAACGGGGTCATCCGGTACATCGAAATTGCCGTTGTTGGACGGCATAGTCTCGCCCGATGGAATCACTGACGAATTTCCCGTAACATCCGACCAACGTAAATTGAGTTGCGCCGAACCAAAAAACTTTGCCGCCGCAATCACCTGCACCGTTAACGTTGGCCCAGTAATAATACGACGACCAGTGTCGCTCGCCCACAAAAATGATTGCACAATGTAACCGCCCGGCGGAAGATTCATCTGCAAATCAATTCGATGTTCAAATTTCGTCTCCGTTGGCAACGGAATACCACGTGCGGACGCCGCCACTGAATGCACCTCCGCAGCCGTCGACGCATTTTTTACCGAACACACCAAATTCCAGTCGTACGGATACGACGACTTGAGACTTTCGCCAACCAGTAACAGCGAGAGATCTGTGCCAGAAGGAATCGCGAGTCCGTTGAGCGAGTGAAGACTCTGCAACCGAAATCCGTGCAGCGCCGCCTCCGGATCGGGCGCGTCCGATTCCGGTGGATGCAGGTAGGTATTGATACAATGCGCTGCAGTGCCCGATGTCTTCACCGTGCCCCGCTCGAGCAGAATCACCTTCGTGCACAATTCGGAAATTCGATCGAGTTGGTGCGAAACCAGGACGATTGGAATGCCGTCAGTTGCCATCTTCTTGATTTTCGCAAAGGCGCGCTGCTGAAACCCGTAGTCACCCACGGATAACACTTCATCCACAATGAGCACGTCCGGCTCGAGGTGCGCGGCAATCGAAAATCCCAATCGTGCGTTCATACCGCTGGAGTAACGTTTGACCGGAGTATCGATGAAGTCGGACACGCCCGAGAATTCCACAATCTGATCGAATTTTTTCGTCACCTCGGCCTTCTTCATTCCCATGATCGAGCCCTGCAGAAACACGTTCTGACGCCCGGTCAGGTCCTGATGAAATCCAGCGGAAACTTCAATGAGCGATCCAATTTTTCCGCGTATGTGCACGCGACCTTTTGTTGGCTCCATCAACTCGTTGAGGATCTTGAGTGTCGTCGACTTGCCGGCGCCGTTGCTGCCAATAATGCCCTGCACTTCACCAGGCTTCACTTCAAACGACACATCCGAAAGTGCCCAGAAATCTCGCGCTCCAAGCTCGGCGCGATCTCGGCCGGCGAGTTTGCGAACGATTGCCGGAATGAGTTCGCGCAACGAATCGTGCACCGCGCCGCGACGAAACCGCTTCCAGATGTGATCAAACGCCAGCGTATGGTCCATCTCAATCACGCCATCTCAGCAAACAATGCAGAGGCGCGGCGAAACACGCGGAGACCGGTCCACAGCGTGACCAGCGTCAACACCAGCGCGTACACCAGCATCCACGGCGACCAGACTGTAACCATCGTGCCGTTGCTCGCAGGTAGCGCAAGCGGATGCAAAAGGTTGTGGCCGCGTACAGCCGCGAGATCGAGCCCTTGAATGAACGGCGAGAGCGGCAACTTCAGCATGATGGCGCCGTACTTCGGACCAAGCATTTGTGGCTCAAAGAAGACCGGCGTGGCAAACACACCAAAATTGAGACACACCTGTACGATGTACTTCACATCGCGGTAGAACAAATTGGCGCAGCTGAGCAGTAATCCCCATCCAATCGTAAAGAGGATCAATAACACGACCAACAACGGCACCCATAACACCGACCAGGAAAGCGGCGTCCCCAGCACAACGAGCACGATTGCGATTAACACGGCGCCCACCAGCAAATCCAGGCTTTGCGCCAACACCGATGCAAACGGTAGCGCTTCGCGCGGGAATTTTACTTTCCCCATCAGATTCGCGGACGCCAGAATACTCTGCGTGGCCAGTGAAATCGCGGCTGAAAAAAATGCCCACGGCAGCGATTTGACCAGCAGCGATGCGATGCTCGAAGTCTGTCCGGCTGTTCCCGAAGCGTTGGTAAATGCCAGTCGGAATATGAGTCCGGCGGCGACAATCAACATTGGCATCAGCAGCGCCCACGCAAATCCCATCACTGCCTGTGCGTATCGAATCGTGATATCGCGCATCGTGAACTGCATGACCAACTCCCGCGCCCCCCACAACTCGGCGAGAATTCCAAACGTCGACACCCGGCGCTTTTCCGCAAATATTACAGTGGACTGCGAAACATCGGCGCCGGGCGTTGGAGTGCTCATTGCTTGAAGGTCGTACTACTTCCGGATGCTATCCTTTCCGGCTCGTTCAAACTTGTCTTCCAGCGTACTGGCGTATTCCCGCTCACCCGCTCCCGTATAGATCTGACGCGGACGCGCGATTTTCTGCTCCTTATCGAGAATCATCTCTTCCCACTGTGCCAGCCATCCCGAGCACCGGGCCACCGCAAACAGCACGGTAAAGAAATCCGTCGGAAACGCCATCGAGCGATAAATGAGTCCCGTGTAGAAGTCCACGTTCGGATACAGCTTGCGCGACACGAAGTAATCGTCCGACAGCGCAATGCGTTCGAGTTCCAGCGCGATCTCGAGATCCTTGTCCACGCCAACAACCTTGAATACTTCGTCCGCAAGCTTCTTCACGATGCGCGCGCGCGGGTCGTAACTCTTGTACACGCGATGACCAAAACCCATAAGGCGATCGCCGCCCTTGCCCGACTTTACTGATTCGATAAACGCTGGAATGTGCTTCTTGTCGCCAATCTGCTGAATCATGCGCAACACCGCTTCGTTGGCACCGCCATGCAACGGTCCGAACAGCGCAGCGATTCCGGCCGACACTGCGGAAAACGGATCGACGCCCGACGAACCAACGGCGCGCACCGCACTCGTGGAACAATTCTGTTCGTGATCGGCGTGCAAAATGAACAACACTTCAAGCGCCTTCACGAAGATGGGATTTGCTTCGTACTTCGATTCCGACATGCGCGCCACCATCGAAAGGAAATTCTCGACGTAGCCTAAATCGTTGTCCGGATAGATGAACGGCAGCCCCTTCACATGCCGATACGCAAACGCAGCAATAGTTGGCAGCTTCGAGATGAGACGCACGGTGGAGATGTAGCGCTGCTCGGGATCGTGAATGTCGCGCGCCTGCGGATAAAAACTCGACAACGCTGCCGTCGCGCTGCACAACATCGACATCGGATGGGCGTCGTAACGAAATCCTTCCAGAAACTTGCGAATGTTTTCATGCACATACGTGTGGTACGTGATGTCATTCACCCATTTGTCGTATTCACCCTGCGTTGGCAATTCCCCATTGCGCAGCAAAAAGGCCGTCTCGAGAAATGTTGCTTTCTCGGCGAGTTGCTCGATGGGGTAACCGCGATAGCGCAGAATGCCTTTGTCGCCGTCGATGAACGTGATGGCGCTGCGACATGATGCCGTGTTCATGAACGCCGGATCATACGTGAGCAAACCAAATTCACCCGCGTCTTTTTTGACCTGTCTGAGGTCCATCGCGCGCACGTACGTGTCCCCTTCGGGACCTTCGGTGACGATGGGGGTGCTATAAGTCTGTCCTGTGCGCGAATCCCGAAGTTCAAGCGCGCTCACTGGACGGTCTCCGTCGACGTTTTTCTCGGTCATCTCACTCGCTCCGATTCGTTTGCTACAGCCCTCCGAACACGCGAAATGTACCAGCGCGAACGCGCCAGCACACCCGGATTCGACGCGCCGCAAAGGTGACCGCCGTCGCCCTATATTGGTCATAGAGGGTAGTCCACCACGTTCCCCCGGCCGGTCCTGGCCGATATAGCCGCTCGTCACCCCACGCACTCATGTTCCTGAAAACACAGCCCATCGCGCCATGTGCGGAATAGCAGGGTTCTGGCGCCCGGCTGGCACAAACGCCGAAGCCGCGACCAGGTCGCTGCGTCGCATGACCGATGCGTTGGCGCACCGCGGTCCGGATGCAGACGGACACTGGGTGGAACCCGAACGCGGCGTCGCACTGGGCCACCGGCGACTGTCCATCGTTGACCTTTCGCCAACCGGAGCACAGCCCATGCGTTCGCGCACGGGACGCTTCATCATCGTCTTCAACGGTGAGATCTACAACTTCCGACACCTGCGAGAAGAATTGACGGCCTTGGGTGTCGCGTTCAAAGGCACCTCCGACACGGAGGTCATGCTCGCCGGTTTTGAAGTGTGGGGCGTAACGGCCACGATCAGCAAACTCGCCGGCATGTTTGCATTTGCCGCGTGGGATGCTGCAACCGAAGAACTGTGGCTCGCGCGCGATCGCATGGGCGAGAAACCTTTGTACATCGCCCAGTTTGATGGCCAGATCGCTTTTGCCTCGGAAATCAAAGCATTCCGCGAGTTGCCCGGGTTTCCGCGCGATATTCAGCCAACGGCAATCGCCGAAGTGCTCCGCAACGGCTACGTCGGGGGCGAACACTCAATTTACAAAGCCGTGACACGCTTGCGGCCTGGCTCGTACGCCGTCGTCACTGCACGCAATGGCCAGCCACAGGTGCGGTCCGAGCTGTTTTGGAATGTTCGCAACGAACTGCGCAAACCCTCATCACCCTCGCCATTCACGAGTGACGGTGAAGCCACCGATGCACTCGATGCGTTGCTTACCGAAGTTGTCGGTGACGAAATGGTCGCGGACGTACCGGTCGGTGCCTTTTTGTCCGGCGGCGTGGATAGTTCGCTCATCGTCGGCCTGATGCAGAAGGTAGCGTCACGACCGGTGCGCACATTCACCATCGGATTTCGCGAGAATTCGCACGACGAAAGTCCATTCGCGCGCGCCGTCGCCCAGCACCTGGGAACCGAACACACGGAAATCATGTTGGCGGCCGATGATGCACTCACGTTCGTCGACCGCCTCGCCACCATTTTTGACGAACCCTTTGCCGATCCATCGCAGCTGCCCACACTGCTGGTCTCGTCGGTCACGCGACAACATGTCACGGTCGCGTTGTCCGGTGATGGCGGCGATGAACTATTTGGCGGATATTCGCAATACACGTCCCCCGATTCGGTTGCGAAAATGGTCGAGATGGTGCCGCGCGCATTGCGCGGACCATTGGGCGCAACACTCAGCGCGGCTCCCAATGCGCTGGTGAATTCGGTGCTGACGCGTGGTAGTTCGTGGGCGCCAAACACCCGCGCACGATTGCTCGGCCAACTACGCAGCGGTTCGAAAGCGCATTCGTACGAAAATCTGCTGGCGCATTGGGCATCTCCCGCCGATGTGTTGTCTCCACACCTGGCAGCGGCGTTAATCGATGCGCATACCGACGAAACATGGCCAGTTGCCGCCAGTGAGCCGGAAGCGCGCATGGCGTACGACATGCAGCACTATCTGCCCGATGACATTCTCGTCAAAGTCGATCGGTCCGCGATGGCGTTTTCACTCGAAACGCGCGCGCCTATTCTCGACCATCGCGTGGTCACGTTTGCCGTCAATGAACCACTCGACCGGAAAATCCGCGATGGACGCGGAAAATTCCTGCTGCGCAACCTGCTGGCTCGCTACATACCGCAAGCCATGATCGATCGCCCGAAACAGGGGTTCGACATCCCGCTGCACACCTGGTTGCGCGGACCCATCCGTCCATGGGCGGAATCCATGTTGCAGAACGACGCAGTGCTGGCCCAGTGGTTCCAACCGGCCGTGGTGGCGGCGATGTGGAATGCGCATCAACGTGGCGTTGATCACGCCGATCGTTTGTGGCCAATCCTGATGGTGATGCAGTGGTTGCGCGCGGAAAAAGTCTGACAGATTTCCGCGAGGTCTACACTGAATCAATGCACGCCCGCCGACGGTAACCGCAACACAAAACTGAATCGCGTGCCATGTTCCTCACGCGAATCCACGCGCAGATCTCCGCGCATTGCCGTCACAAGTTTGCGACAGATCGCGAGTCCGAGCCCATCGGCGGAGAACGATTCCGGCGCCGCATTCCGCTCCGGCGCAATCGACGCAAAAATGTCGCTGAGTTCGGCGGCCGGAATGCCTCGGCCCGTGTCTTCCACGACAAACCGCAGTTCATCGGGATCGGCACACTGTTGCACATCCACCGTCACCGACCCAATAGTCGTAAACTTGAGCGCGTTGGTGGTCAGATTGAGGAGCACGCGGTGCAACGCCGATTCCTGTCCCACGCGACGGTCATCCGGCGGACTACTGAACCGCAGCACCAAACGACGCTCAACGGCAAGCGGCTGCACAACGTCGCGTACCGCACGCAACACACCACTGATCGAAAACGGCTGCGGCGATTCGGCGATGAGACGTGCACCACCACGCGCGACATCCATGAGATCACTCGCCATGGACGTGAGCCCGAACGCCGCGCTGTACACGAGGGCGAGATGCTGTTGCTGAATGTTGTTCATCGGACCGTTGTGCCCGTGCTGCATACGTTCGACGAGCAACAGAATGGCGTTTAACGGCGACCGCATGTCGTGCGCCAATGCGACGAGTCGCTGCTGCGCCTCACGTCCGGCAAATTGCTGCGCAAAGCGTACGGCCACGTCACCGGCAAGCGCGCGAGAGAGTTCCTCAATCGCTGTTACGCACGACAACAAATGCGCATCGGACCAATCCGGACGTGAACGCCCGCACAACAACTCGTGCCGGAGCGCTGACAACAGCGACGGCGCTTCAGGCGTCCACGCATACAACGCCAGGTCTGCCAGCACTCCATCAAACACTCGGCACACAATTGCATCGGCCAACACCGCGAGTGTCCCCGACGTGTGGTGCTGGATGTTGCCGAACGAATGAGCGGATAGGTCGAGTGCGCGAGCCGCCGCGCTTTCAAGTGCGGCCGCCAATTGAGCGCGCGCGCCCGTCCAGTGCGTTCGCACCGGCGCATTGCGCAGCGCACGCACGTGCGTCGGCGTGCTCATTGCTTCAATTCAGCGTGAAAGCGTTGGTCAGGCCGCTTCGTGTTTAATCCACAGCCCCTGACAATGCGTCGCGACGGAAGCCGTGTTTTTCCATCAATCGATACAACGTGGTCCGATCAATTCCGGCCAATCGTGCCGCCTTCGACATATTGCCACCGGCCCGCGTTGTGAGACGACCAAGATATTCCTTCTCGAAGTGCGCAACCAGTTTGTCCTTCGCCGTGTGAAATGCTTCGTTCATGATGGCAGCCGGCAACCCGGACTCCACACCGGCCACTGCGCCCTCGTCGTACACGGGAAGGTCATCGGGAGTAATACGGCGGCCCGGTTCCGTAATAACCGCCAGATGTTCGATGACATTCTGCAATTCGCGAACGTTGCCACGCCACGGACGCGTTTGCAGAAACTCAACAGTGTCGGCATTAAACGTGGGTGGTGTCACGGAGTTGCCACGATGCCGCTCCCACGAACGTCCAAGGAAGAATTCGGCCAGTAACGGGATATCTTCCACTCGCTTGCGGAGCGGTGGCAACTTGATTGGCACCACGCGCAAACGATAGAACAAATCCTGTCGCAAAATTCCAGTCGTGACGGCTTCCTGCGGATCGCGATTCGTGGCCGAGATGAAACGTACATCCACTTGCGCGTCCTGCACTTCGCTTCCAAGCCGCCGCACCACACCATCCTGCAACACGCGCAGCAATTTCGCCTGCAGCGGCATAGTCATTTCGGTGAGTTCGTCGAGAAACATGGTGCCGCCATTGGCAACTTCAAGCAACCCCTGTTTGTCGCGATCTGCGCCGGTAAACGCGCCTTTTTTGTATCCAAACATTTCCGACTCGAGCAAGTTCTCCGGCAACGCGGCGCAGTTGATGGCCACGAGTTTGCGATTTGCTCGACGACTGTGTTTGTGAATGAACTGGGCGATCATTTCTTTGCCCGTACCGCTTTCGCCGCTGATCATGACGGACGCGTCGGTGCCCGCAACTTTCTGGGCGAGGTCGACCGCCTTCCGGAACGCCGCGGACGTGCCCAGCAAGGCCAATGGGTCGGCGGGTCCAGGTTGGCTGAGCAGCTGGGGCTTGATGTCACGTGCTTCACGCGCGGCGTTCACCGCATGGGCAGCTCGCCCAACCAGTACCTGTAGATGCGACGCGGAAAATGGCTTCGGCAGATAGTCCCACGCCCCGCTCCGGAGCGCCTCAATGCTGGACGCTACACTCGGATTGCCGGTCATGACCACAACAATTGAATCTTTATGGACCTCCAGGGTGGCTTTGAGGATATCCATACCCGTGATCGGACTCATATATAGATCGACCAGCACAATATCGAAGCGCCGGCGTCTGACCAGCTCCAGCGCCTCCTCGCCGCGACCCGTTGCTGTTACGTTATGCCCGTCCATTTGCAGGACGGAGGCGCACCCCTCACGCAGGGTGCGATCATCATCGACCACCAGCAGACGGAGCCCTGAGCCGCGTTCGGCGGGGGTCGCTGGGAGGGAATCAGCACTAAACGTATCAGTCAT
>JBDUBA010000036.1:0-13391 GCA_040004335.1 Gemmatimonas sp. | reverse complement strand
GCGGCCGAAGCCGTTGATGCCAACACGAAGTGCCATGCGAATTAATCCTGGTCGAAGTCCAAATCGGGAACGGAGCGATCGCCGTCATCTGGCGCTCGTCCGAAGGTGACATAACTGACAATACGAACACCGCGGTCCATCAGGCTACGCGCGGTCGCGTTGAGCGTGGCGGCCGTGGTCACGACATCGTCCACCAGCACGATGTGCGCCCCGGACAGACGACCAGCCGCCGATGACACGGAGGCAAAGGCCTGAGCAACATTCGCCGACCTGTCAGACGGTGTCAACCGCACTTGTGACACCGTATTGCGCACGCGGCCTACCACGTCGGTCCAGACGGGTATTTTCCAGTGCTGGCCCAATGCAACGGCCAATCGTTCGGCTTGATTGTAACCCCGTTCACGCTCGCGCGTTTTCGAAAGCGGTACGGGCACCAGCGCGGAACGTTCGGCAACGACGTCGGCCGGGAACTGCAGTTGGGCCATACGTTTCGCCATTGGTATGGCTACGCGATCCCAGCCCTCGTACTTGAGTGCGTGCACAAAGGCAGACCCTGTGCCGAGGTCCATTCGGCACACCGATCGTACGGAGCGCACCCAGGCCGGCAGCCGCGGACACCATCGGCAAGGTGACAGTGGGGCGGCGACCGTCGCGCCAATGTCGCGTGGAACCGGAACGTTTGGAGTGAGTCGCGGGTGGCCGCACCGAACGCACAACGGGTACGTGAGCGGCACGATGCGCGCGAGGCAGCGTCCGCATACCAGCCCCTCCCCGGGACCGGCAAGCAGTGCGTCGCAACACGCGCATGCCGGCGGTAGCGCCAAGTCAGTCAGGCCGCGCAACACGGATTGAAAGGACACGCGCAATTGATTCGGAAGGCGCAGGCCGCGAGGTACGGTTCCCGAACCGGAGGTCACCCGCGGTTGCCTGGTACGGCGTGATTGGTGCGTGGTGTGTGGTGCGCATCTCCACGCGGTCTGAGCGATCGCCACATGGACGCGCGGTCGGGCACCATGTCGAACCATCGTTCAAACGCGGCCGCGCCTTGTTCGATCACCATTCGTGTGCCGTCTTCGGCTACGTGTCCTGCGGCTCGCGCTGCGTGTACCCACGCGGTCTCGCCGCTCTTGGGAATGAGATCAAGAACTCGTGCGTGTGGCGGCAGCGATTCAATGGCAACTGGAACACTGTTATCGCGCAATCCCACGGGTGTGCAATTAATGACGATGTCCGCACCGCGCACCGCGTCATCGGCATTGTCGACGACGGTGAGTGTGGCGCCAAGACGAGTGGCCAGCGCGCGCGCCCGATCGGACGTTCGCGCGCAGACGGTGATTGCAACGGGCGCAAAAAATTCGAGTGCGACGATGACTGCAGCGGCGACGCCACCGGCGCCGAGCAAGGTGACCGCGAGTGGTGACGCCGGTGACGCGCCTTCAAGCACAGCGGCAATGGCAATTCGCGCGCCGACAACGTCGGTATTATCGCCAATCAATTTTCCTTTTTCGTGCCAGAACGTGTTCACGGCGCCAACGCGCGCCGCGAGTTCGGTGGTGCGTACACACGCTGCGGCAAACGCTTCTTTGTGCGGGATGGTCACGTTGCCTGCAACTCCGCCCCGCGCAAGTTCGCGCAACACACCAGTGAGCGCTTCGGGTGTGACATCGAGTGCGTCATACGTCGCGTTGAGCCCTGCACTCTTGAGTGCAGCGTTTTGAAACACGGGCGACAACGAGTGCGAAACGGGATGACCAAGTATCACGAGGCGCGTGGGACGTTCGGTTGGGGGTGCCACAATACTCACACAGGAGGTTGGTGACGTTCGCTGGTGATGCGATCGAGCACGTCACCAATTTCCTGCGTGAGTTCTTCAAACGTTGCGCGATAAATCGGAAGATCTCCCCCAAACGGATCGCTGACGGGGTCCGTCTTTGCACCGCGTGACGAATACGACGTAAGCAGATGCGTCTTTCCTTCCCCACCCAGCAACTCGGCGCGATCCAGGTGGTGCGTGCCCATGGCCAGGATGAGATCGGACCAATGCACCAGTTCCGGCGTCAGCTCCTGTGCGCGATGCCTGTTGAGATCAATCCCCTGTTCGAGCGCGACCAACAACGATCCATCGGACGCCGGCGATCCATTGTTTGCCTGAGTACCCGCGCTCTGTACCGTCACGTCGGTGAGCTCACGTTCCGCGACCAGCGTGCGTGCGATGCCCTCAGCCAACGGACTGCGACACGTATTTCCCGTGCAGACAAAAAGAATGTTCAAGAGTCGTTTGTGAATGCGGGAATTGGCGATCGTGCGCTGCGGTTCAGGTGTCGCCAACAAGATTGGGCACGCAGTCGCGCAGCGTTGCCGCCGAAATGACGCCTGGGCGAATGACGCGAGGACGCCGTCCGGTACAGTCCACTACGGTGGACGGTTGCGACGGTGACAAGCGACCGCCATCGAGCACCTGCAACACGCCACGGTGAATTGCGTCCGGCCACTGGTCCTCAATCTCGGATGCCGCCATCGCCGGCGGAACCCCGGGACGGTTCGCACTCGTGCTCGTGATCGGTTCACCGTACGCCAGCAACAGCCGTTGGAGTCCACTATGTGGCGTGAAACGGACGGCCACTCCGCCTTCGGGCCCGCGCAACCGCGCGGGCACGCGACGATCGCCGCCTGGCAACACCAGCGTGAGCGGACCCGGCCAGAACCGTGCGGCGAAATTAGCCGCGGCGGGAGTGAGGTGAAGGCCAAGTCGCGTAATCATGTTCGCGTTGGCAATGAGCAACAAAAACGGTTTGCCGGGCGGACGTCCTTTAAGTTGTACCAGCGTCTCAACCGACTCGTGATCGACCGCCGTACCAAAGCCGTACACGGTTTCGGTGGGATACGCGAGCACGCCGCGCTCGGACAAATGAAGAATCACGTTTCTGAGCGCGCCTTCAATTTCAGCGGGTGACCAGAACGGCACCGACAGCGGTGCAACGCTCACGGTGTCCTCATGTCGTTACGCATCAGGCAACATCGACAGCGCATCGGCGCGAAGGAAATCGCTTTCGTCCGTAATCTTGAGCGCGCGTTCACTTCCCCGCACAACGACGACGGCCAAACCCAGTCGTTCGAGGAGTGCTGCATCGTCGGTGGCTGTTTCTCCGGCCCGTTTCGCATCCACGTGTGCACGTTCGAGTTGCTCACGTGGAAACGCCTGAGGCGTTTGCGCGCGCCACAACCCGGCGCGCGGAACAGTCCGCACAATGTTGCCCGCAGCATCGACTTCTTTCAGCGTATCGACCACCGGCAGCGCAGCGATGGCCGCAACACCTTCGCGCGCTTTTGTTATGACGCGTTCGATGGTTTCGTCCGTCACGAGCGGACGAGCGGCGTCGTGCACGACAACGATGCGCACTTCCTCCGGCATGTCTTCGAGACCGTTCCAGACACTCTCCTGACGTTCGCGCCCGCCAACGGACACCAGCAGGCGGTCGACATCACACTGAAAGAGCCACGGCGGCGGATCGGCGGCGTACGCTTTGGGCAGCACTGCCACTACAACCGCTACGTCGGGACGCGCCATGAACGCCTGTACGCTGTGTAGAAGCGCAGGTTTTCCGGCAACCCAGCGAAACTGCTTGAGTTCAGCAGTTCCCGTGCGCGAACCCGAACCGCCCGCAACAACAATCACACCCACGTCGCGCGTGGTCATTGTCCACCGCTCAGACTGAAATCATCGCGTCGGGTGTTGCGTTCGCGACTGCGTTCGTCGTCGCGCGGCAATTTCTGCTGCTTTGGCGGATCCGCAGCCGCACCAACGGTGCGTTTCAACACGTCCGAAATAGTGCGCACACCGATCACTTCCATATCATCCGGGATGCGGCGTGGCACGGCGCGATCGGACAAGAACGCCTGCGTCATTCCCAGCTTTGCCGCTTCTGCAAGACGCCGCTCGGCCTGTGACACCGGTCGCACTTCGCCGCCCAAACCCAGTTCGCCCAGGAAGATTGCGCGCGGCGGCAGTGGCCGGTCGGCAACACTCGATGCGAGTGCGGCAACAATCGCGAGATCAACACTCGGTTCCTGCACACGCATGCCACCAACAATGTTGCAGAAGACGTCCAGTTGCGCGCACGAAATGCCGCCGCGTTTGTCCAACACCGCGAGCAGCAACGCGAGTCTGCGCCCGTCAATTCCCGAAGCAACACGTTGCGGTGTGCCAAACCCGGCGCGTGCGGCGAGTGCCTGCACTTCCACCAACACTGGTCGCGTGCCTTCCATTAACGCGCAAACGGCGCTGCCACTTGCGACATCGGTACGATCACCCACAAACAGTGCGGACGGGTTGTCAACGGGAATGAGTCCTGCGGGCACCATACGAAACACACCAATTTCGTCGACCGAACCAAAACGGTTTTTGGTTGCGCGCAAAATGCGATGGTCAAGCGTACCGTCGCCTTCGAAATACAACACCGTGTCCACGATGTGTTCGAGCGTTTTCGGCCCCGCAATGCCGCCATCTTTTGTTACGTGTCCAATGACAAAAACGGTGGTGCCGGTGTCTTTGGCAAACCGCATCAACCGCGCCGCGCATTCGCGCACTTGTCCCACGTTGCCCGGCGCGCCTTCCAACAGCTCCGTGTGAACCGTCTGAATGGAATCAATGATCAATGCGCGCAGTTCACCTTCTCCGTCGCTCGACGTGGCGCTGGCCGTTGCAAGAATCGTCTCCAGCGAGGTTTCAGTAAGGAGCGCACAGCTCGACGCGTCTTCCGCCAATCGTTCGGCGCGCAACTTCACCTGGAGTGCCGATTCTTCGCCACTCACATACAAGGTGCGATGTCCGGCCAACTCCAACCGCGCCGCCACCTGCAGCAGCAGTGTCGACTTGCCGATACCAGGCTCGCCACCCACAAGTACCATCGAACCGGGCACAATGCCGCCGCCCAGCACGAAATCGAATTCGTCGAGGCCCGTACGCCAGCGTGTGGTATCCGAGCCGCTCACGTTGCCCAATTGAACTGTACGGACGGCAATGCCCGGAAGCGCGCGCGCCGCACTGCGTTTGCTTTGCGGAACGCTGGTCGATGCAACAACCTCTACCAGCGAATTCCAGGCTTCACACGAAGCACACCGTCCCGCCCACCTGGGAAATTCCGCATCGCATTCGTTGCAACGGTACAATGACTTCGCGCGCGCCATCATGATCCGATTGTGTTATGCGCCTGCGCGTGCGGCAGACCGGTACTCGTCGCGCACGGTGATCCGATTGTTTCAGGCGCCTTGGCGCGCCGCAAATCCGCACCCACCGCACACTGTGAAGAAGGGCAAACGATTCCAAAGACGGTGGCGGTATGACTGAACGATCGACGATTAATAGTCATCAGGCCCACGCACAAGCTTGGGTCCACTCGATCCGCCCGGCAACGTCTGCGGTCCGTCACTGCGCGGCGAATAGTTGTCAAACCGCGTGTAATGTTTGTGGAAGAACAATCGAACGCTGCCAATTGGACCGTTGCGCTGTTTGCCAATAATGATCTCGGCTTTGCCTTCGAGACCGGGATCTTTGAGTCGCCCCGTTTCATCCCGTTCGCCATACACTTCCTGACGGAAGATGAACATGATGACGTCCGCATCCTGCTCGATGGCTCCGGACTCACGAAGATCGGAAAGTTGCGGCCGTCCCTTGTCATCGCCGGTGCGTTGTTCCGGTGCACGCGACAGCTGCGATAACGCCACCACGGGCACGCTGAGTTCCTTGGCGAGCGCCTTGAGCCCGCGTGAAATTTGCGACACTTCCTGCTGACGATTTTCCGAACTGGCCGGACCCGTCATCAGCTGCAGGTAGTCAACGATGATCATACCCAGATTGTGCTCCGCATGCAGCCGACGCGCTTTTGCGCGCATCTCCAGCAAACCAAGTCCGGGCGTGTCGTCGATGAAAATGGGAGCATGCGCAAGGATACCCGCCGCCTGGGCCAAACGCGGCATCGATTCGTCCAGCGCCCTACCACCTTTACGCAAATGACCCGCGTCAATGAGCGCCTCGCTGGACAACATACGTTGCACCAACTGTTGCTTACTCATTTCCAGAGAGAAGAACGCCACTGGCACCGCTGGTTTGTTTTTCGTCTCGATGGCAGCGTATTGCGCAATGTTCAGAACGAACGCGGTTTTTCCCATCGACGGACGCGCGGCAACGATCACCAGGTCAGCGGGCTGGAATCCGGTCGTCATGGCGTCAAGATCGCGGAATCCACTCGCGACACCGGTAATGGCCGACTCCTTCTGCGCCAACAGCTCGAGTTTCTCCATGGCGGGCCACAGCAATTCTTTGATGCGCGAAAAACCCGTGCGCTCTTTGCTCTGCCCAAGCTGGAAAATCTGCGACTCCGCGCGATCGAGCAATTTGTCGGCGTCTTCGCGCCCTTCAAACGCTTCGCCAACAATTTCTGTGGAAACTTCAATCAACCGCCGCAGCAGCGATTTTTCCTTAACAATGCGCGCGTGGTACTCAACGTTTGCCGTTGTCGGAACGGCTTCCAGCAAATAACTCAGATATTCGCGGCCCCCAGACGATTCCAATTCGCCGCGACGATCGAGTTCATTGGCCAGCGTGACCGTGTCCACGGCCTGATTGCGTTCGGTAATCGACACCATCGCACGATACATTCGGCGATGGCCTTCGAGATAGAACATCGTATCGTCAACGTGTTCCGCCGCGCGCATGAACGCATCCGCGTCGAGCAACATTGCGCCCAATACCGCCTGCTCGGCTTCTTCCGACCACGGTGGGCGGCGATCCTTATACGGATCCCGTGCCGACGAATGGGCATCGCCCGGAACTGTCATCTTGTGTTGTAAGTCAGGTAGCGGGCGATACAGAATCGTTCAGGCGGGCCGCATCAAGAATACGGCGCGCAAGTTTGACGTCATCCCACGTTGGACGTTTCCACGATTCGTTGCGAAGCAACGCCGCTGGGTGATACGTGACGATCAGGGGCACGCCCTGATAGCGATGCACCTGCCCACGCAGTTTGCCGAGCGGCGTTGTTGTGTTCAATAAAGTTTGCGCTGCAAACGTGCCGAGCGCTAGAATCACTTTTGGACGAACGAGCTCGAGTTGTCGGGTCAGATACGGCGTACACGCACGAATTTCTTCGGGCGCTGGGTTGCGATTTCCTGGCGGCCGATGTTTAAGCACATTACAAATGAATACGTCTTCGCGCTGCAGTTGAATCGCGGCGAGAATTTTCGTTAACAGCTGGCCTGCTGCTCCAACAAAGGGACGTCCAGTTTCATCTTCCGTTTGCCCGGGCGCTTCACCAACACACACAAGGTCAGCGCTGGTGTTGCCTTCTCCCGGAACCGGATGCGTTGCGGACGCGCCCAACGAACACGCGCGGCAGGCGCTGATAATCGTGGCGAGTTCGTCTAGCGAATTTGCGGTGTTTGCAATCGCGGTTGTTGGCGCGTCACCTGCCGGATTTGCACTGAGTCCGGCCGGAAGTCCAAGGTTGGCCAACCACACTGGCAATACGAAGACCGACTCGCCTTTGTTCACGCCGTGATTGGCCGTTTCGGCATGCGCCGCGGCCGGCGCATCCGCGTTCGAAGATTGCGCGGACGACCCGTTTGCAGTTGTGTGCATCGCACTCGAAGCATTCGCGACAGGTGCGCTATTCGAATCACGAGTAGTCTCAACGCCCTTTGGCTGCGCGCCCGGTTTCAGGCCGCTCAATGTCGCGCGCCAATCGGTGGACACGGTGTTATCGAAACGTGCCGGTGGATCGGACGGTGCGAGAGTGTGGGCCGACCCTGCAGGCGTTGCAGCCGGTGGCGCAGATTCCGCGGTTGCGGGCATGGACGCCTGCGCTTGCTCGAGCGGTGCACGGACCGCAGGCGTATCCGCGGGCGCGCTGCGCAGAGCGGCGCCTTTCTGAGGCGCACCGATCATCTTAAGCACCGCCTCAATCGGCAACTCATCCAGCACGAATTCGGATTCGCCCAATTCGCGCCGTTGCTCGAGGTACAGTCGCAACCGATCGTGCGCGTTCACGGTGCAGAACCGTTCAACAACACTTCGACGCGGTCAATAATCGCTTCCGCGACGGCGCGCTTTGACAAGAGTGGCAACGCGTGCGGTTCACCGGCGCGATCAACAAACGTCACGCGATTGGTGTCGTGACCAAACCCCGCGCCAGCCTCGGTGGCATCATTCACCACCACCAGGTCGAGCGCCTTTTCCTTGAGCTTGCGCTGGCCTTCGGCAATCGCATTGCCGGTTTCGAGCGCAAAACCAACAATGACAGCGCCGTTTTTGCGGGACTCGATCGTCGTTTTCAGAATGTCGGGCGTTCGCGCCAACTGCAGCGTATCCGGTGCCTCGTGTTTCTTGAGTTTGTGTGTGGCCGGTTGTGCCGCCGTGAAATCGGCCGGCGCCGCAGCCATCACCAACACATCCGCATCGGGCAGCGCGTTTCTGACCGCGAGTTGCATATCGCTCGTACTTTTAACGTGTACGACATCAATTCCAACGGGCAACGGAACTTCAAGCGGGCCCGCAATCAACGTGACACTCGCGCCACGCCGCCACGCTGCCGACGCAATCTCGACACCCATGCGACCGCTTGACCTATTCGAAATAAATCGCACGGGATCGACGGCCTCGCGCGTTGGACCAGCCGTTACGACAACTCGTTTTTCGGTCAATGTCTGTGATGCTTCCAACAGCTGGCCAACATACGCAACAATGGTTTCCGGTTCTGGCATCCTTCCCGGTCCGTGCCCTTCGCCTACGGCCAAATTTCCTTCGTCCGGGAACAACACGCGGTAACCAAGGTCGCGTGCTGACTGCACGTTCCGTTGCGTTTGTGTATGCGCCCACATGCGATCGTTCATCGCGGGCACCATCAACACCGGCACCGTTGTCGCCAGCAAACAGGCGCTCAACAAATCGTCGGCGTGTCCGCCAACGGCGCGCGCCAGAAAATCAGCCGTGGCGGGCGCAACTACCACAACATTGGCGGCGCGCGCCAGCTTGATGTGATCCAATGCGCGTCCAGGTTCGATCAACGACGTGTGAACCGGCCGGCCAGTCAACGCTTCAAATGTGATTGCACCAATAAATTCGGATGCGGCGCGCGTGAGCACCACATCTACCTCCGCACCGGCTTGTGTCAGCAATCGTGCAAGCCACGCGGACTTGTACGCTGCTATGCCGCCGGTTACACCCAGCAGGATGCGCTGATTGTCAAATGGGCGCACGGAGTGGGCGACCGATTACGGAGTGTCGATGCGAAGGCGCATGCGTCTCACGCAAGCGCAGCTTCGCGCGTAACGCAATGAACAATAGGCGAGCGTAGCGCTCAGCCCGGGCGGCGACGCGGATGCACGCGATACTCGATGGCGCCCGCCGTCAATTCTTCCAACGCGCGCGTTGTGAGTTTCTTTTCGTTGGGCGTACGCTCGCGCGGCGCATCATTCAGCACGCGCGCAAACTTCGCCGCAATGAGAACGCTCAGGTATTTGTTCGCGGCTTTGCCGGTGATCTCGTCTGGTGTAAAAACCTGCATGTTATTCGCCCTTTGAAAAATGCCTGATTTCCTGTTCGAGCTGCGCGATGAGCGCCTCGACCTGCCGCTCCACGGCCTGAACGCGACTGTGTCGCAACCCTTCTGCATCGACGATTGCACTGACCTGATCAACGGCCCGCGCCAGATCGTCGTTTACCACCACGTAATGATACCGCCCAACTTCGTTCATCTCAGCGCGCGCATTGCGAAGTCGCGTTAGCAGACGCTCCCGATCTTCACTGCCCCGCCCCGATAAGCGCGACAACAGGATTTCTCCCGACGGTGGCAGAATGAACACCAACACACTCTCCGGAAACGCAGCTGCAAACTGCCGAGCCCCTTGTACGTCGATGTCCATCAACACGTGTTTGCCCGATCGGAGTATGCTCTCGACTTCAGAACGCAAAGTTCCGTACAGATTCCCGTGTACCTCGGCCCACTCGGCAAACTCGCCACGATCGCGCGCCGCTTCGAACGCTTCGCGCGTGTAGAAGTGGTAGTCGTGACCGTTTTCCTCGCCAACGCGCGGGACCCTCGTAGTGCAACTCGTAGAATAACCTATGTCCGTGCGTCGCTGCAGCAGCAAAAGCCGAATACTTGTCTTTCCAGCACCAGAAGGCGCGGACAAAATGACCGGAAAGCCGCTCATTCGAGGTTCTCGACCTGCTCGCGGATCCGCTCAAGCTCTTCCTTGATCGCGACCACATCCGCCAGCACCGCTTGATCGGCGCCCTTGCTACCGGTTGTATTGGCTTCCCGCAGCAGTTCTTGCAGCAGAAATCCGAGTCGTTTGCCGACGCCGTCGGACGGCGCCTGTTCCAACGTGAGCTCAAACGCTGCGAGGTGCGACCGGAAGCGGTCCATCTCTTCGCTCACATCAATGCGATCGGCCAAGAGCGCGATTTCCTGCATCATCCGCGATTCGTCCAGTGGAACTCCACCAGTCAGCTCAATAACCGCCAGGCGGAGTCGATCCCGGTGGGCGACCACCCGTTCAGGGGCGCGAAGGGCGATCCGTTCCACTGCTCCGCGAATGAGCGCCAATCGTTCAAGCAAAACAGCGGTAAGGCGAACGCCCTCCTCCGCACGCGCCTTGTTCAGACTGACCAACGCATGTTCAACGATCGCGATCAATTCCGGGGCGGTACCGGTTGGTTCTTCCACCACTTCACGATGCAGCGTGACCACGTCGGGCATCCGCAACACCGAGGCGAGATCGACGCCCCCGGCCAAGCCGTGTTCGCTGGTTAGTGCGCGTAACGTTTGCACCGCTTCGCGAAATTTGGCCGAGTCGATGCCGGGATTGGGCGTTACCGCAGCCCGTTCAGCTCGTGCGGTGAGTGTGACGTGTCCGCGACTCACCCGCGTGCGCATCGTTTCCCGCACCTCGGTCTCCCATTGCGAAAAAGCGCTGGGGAGTTTGATACTAGGCGAAAAAAATCGATGGTTGACCGTGCGAATTTCCACGCTGACATGCAGCGTGCCCACCAACCCATCTGCGTGGCCGAAGCCGGTCATCGAGCGCACCATGTAGCCGCGCAACTAAACCTCTCTCCGCGACGTCGTCAATCGATGCGTCAATCGGTCAGTTCCAGAAATCCCAACGGATGCCGTACATCTGCACCTGGCGAGGCATCACGATTCCGGGCAGCAGTTCGTAGGCCTGGCCCGACATGTTGTGAAAATGGTAAAAGACGGTCATGTGCTGGATGCGAATTTCGAACAAGGTTGTGAAGATCTGCGAGCGCAACGAGGTGACCGTAATTTGCTTGTGCAGTTTTTCGTTCGTGTATGAAAACGTAATGGGATCACGCAGTTCATGGATCACGTGCAGGTTGATGCCAAATTCCCCCTTTGGGAATCGCGACAGCCAATTCGTGACCAGCGAAACGTCGGTACGCGTTGAGAACTGCGGGCGATACAACGCCGCATTGTTCCATCGAATCCCTTGCACATCCAACCCGATTTCCCGATAGACCTTTCCGCGCACCCCGAAGGTATATCCCTTTGATGCCGGTGCGATGAATCGCCCCGTACCTGTCCCCGTGATCAGGGTTGGCGGCTTCTGCAGAAAATTACTCTGACGAATGAATCCACCCGTAAACCAGTGGCCATGCCACAAGACACCACCTTCCACGCGCGACTGATTCTCAATCGGTCGACGCAAACTATCCGCGACAGTTCCGTCAACTGCACTTCCGTCAACCGACGTTTCGCCATCAGCCGTTCCGACATCAAACCTTCGCACGCTCTGACTGAACGAAGCCGCGCCCCATTTAACCGGTGCCACACGAACGGTGGCATCGAGATGACTCGACGAATCAATCGCCTGTCGTTCCAGAAAAGCGCCGGCGGACAACCATTTCGTGGTGTATCCGGCACGGACGGCGGGTGAACTCCAGGCTTTGCCATTGAACGTGCGCAGTCGTTCCGTGAACGAAAGTTGCATGGTCTGGGTGCGATACCCAACCGCGAACATTTTCATATCACGCGATCGCGTCGTATCGCTGTGGTTCGTTGTGTCCGTGTCCGCGGCCGCACGAATCCCTTCCAGCCGAGTGCGCAGTGAATTGAAAACGAGTTGTGACCACAACCCGTTCATCGAGTCGCCAACTGCCACACGCGCCGTCACTTCGCGCCGCGTGCCTTTGTACGCGGCGATCGGCGGAGTGCTGTCAATGCCCGCCTGCGCGTCGCGATCACGTGTGGTGATCAATCCGTACACGTCAGCGCTCACGCGCTTGCGACCGAAACCCACGCGCGCATTCAGGATCTGATTTCCGCCGTCGCCCCTGCCGGCTGCGGTCGTTGTGCCAAACTGCGATTGCCGTCCCTGTTGCGTTGCAAACTGTTCGCCATTCACCTGCAGCAACATGCCATTGGTGAAGCGGCGTGCAAACAGCGCGCGAAATCCGTTGGTGTTCAAATCGCCGGTGTAAATGTCGGTGCGCGTGAATGGTGTTGTGCGATTATTCGAAGCCGTTCGACACCACACGCGCACTTCTCCAGCCGTTCGTTCAATGACGATTTCGTCCAGCAACCAAAGGCGCACGTCGATGAGATCGAGCACGCCGTTCGAACGCGGATCGTTGGCGTCCATTTCGACGCCGTCCATGAACACGCGCACTCGAGCGAAATCACCGCCGTAGGACGCAAGGTGCGCACTCTGCAGCCATCCCGAAGCGTAGTGTGTGACGCCGGGAACCAGTGCCAGCAATTCGGAAAGGTTCGTCGCTTCGGATGTGAGAATTTGCGTGCGATCGAAGCGCAATCGTTCATCCACTTCGAACGACAGTGGTTTTTCGAAATGCGCAAGCGGCGCCTTGATGGTGTCGGCCTTGCGAAACGCCGCAATACTGTCGATGCGGTGTTGCGCCCGTCGTTGCGCCGCGGTGTCGAGCACCGTGACCGGTGGCTGCGTCACGCTATCGACCGGGGGGACAACGCGCTTTGTGGTATCGGCGCGCGTTGTATCAACACGCGTTTGTGCGCTGGCCAGTCGCTGCGGTAGAGCGACTCCGAGAAGCAGCACAAGCCACCATGTACCTACTCGCGAAATACTCAGCCGGCGCGTCCCCGTACAAATTCGACGAACGTTCCCACCGGCACGCCGGTTGGGCCCTTGGGAATCCAGCCCAGATCCGTCTGTGAATACGCTGTGCCAGCGATGTCGAGGTGCACCCACGGAAACCCGTCCACAAATTCCTTGAGGAACAGCGCGGCGGTAATCGAACCAGCGGCTCGGCCACCCGTGTTCTTGACGTCAGCGACGTCGGAGCGGATTTGCTCCTTGTAGTCATCCCATACCGGCATTGGCCAGCCGGGTTCCGC
>JBDUBA010000318.1:0-3962 GCA_040004335.1 Gemmatimonas sp. | reverse complement strand
CAAATCGTGCCGTTTCAATTTCCTGCTTGATTTTTCCAACGGCGCCCAGTGTGTCCTTTTCGGTTTGCCACTGCGCGCGCATGCCCGACGCGCGTTCTTTTTCATCGGCCAATTCGCGCTCAATGACGCCGCGACGTTCGATGCTGGCCATGTCGGTTTCTTTCTGCAACGCTTGACGCTCGATTTGCAGCTGCACGATACGACGCTCGACTTCGTCAATTTCCTGCGGCACCGAATCGATTTCGATGCGCAGTCGCGATGAAGCCTCATCAACGAGATCGATGGCTTTGTCAGGGAGGAAACGATCACCGATGTACCGATTGGACAACCGCGCAGCGGCAACGAGCGCCGCGTCGGTAATGCGCACGCCGTGATGCGCTTCGTAGCGCTCTTTCAATCCGCGAAGAATGGCGATGGTGCTTTCAACGCTGGGCTCACCCACAAACACCGGCTGAAAACGACGCTCCAACGCCGGGTCTTTCTCGACATTTTTTCTGTATTCGTCAAGCGTAGTCGCACCAACCACGCGCAACTCACCACGCGCCAACATTGGTTTGAGCATGTTGCCGGCGTCCATACTGCCTTCAGCCTTGCCCGCACCAACCAGTGTGTGCATTTCGTCGATGAACACAACGTACGCACCTTCACTCGCAACAATTTCCGTCAACACCGACTTGAGCCGTTCCTCAAACTCACCGCGAAATTTTGCACCGGCAATGAGCGCACCCAGATCGAGCGAAACCAGTCGCTTGTTCTTCAGCCCTTCAGGAACATCCCCGTTCACAATGCGCTGCGCCAATCCTTCGGCAATGGCCGTCTTGCCGACTCCGGGTTCGCCTATCAAAACAGGATTGTTCTTGGTACGACGCGACAGCACCTGGATCACCCGACGAATTTCCTCGTCACGACCGATCACCGGATCGAGCTTTCCTTTGCGCGCCGCTTCGGTGAGATCGCGTGTGAAGCGCTCGAGTGCCCGATACTGATCTTCGGGCGACTGGTCGGTGACCTTGTGCGCACCGCGAACGAGTTTGAGCGCTTCAAAAAGTTCATTGCGTCCCGCACCCGCACCCGTCAGCAGCCGAAACGAATCCGTTCCTTTTGCACTTGCCAGCGCGAGCAGCAGATGTTCGGTCGAGACATATTCGTCGCCAAGTGGTTTGGCTTCTTTTTCGGCGGCATCGATGACTTGATTGAGTTCGCGGCTGAGGGTCGGTTGAACGTCACTCTGCTTGGAATAGCGCCCTCCTTCGAGTTCGGCGGCGGTCCGCAACGACGTGACGTTGACACCAACGCGCTGCAGGATTGGCACAACGATACCTTCGTCTTGTCCAAGCAACGCCAGCAGCAAGTGCACGTCATACACCAGCGGATTGCCCGCGCGACGTGCAATGGAAACGGCTTCGTTGAGCGCTTCAGCGCTTTTAACGGTCAGGCGATCTGGATTAATCATGACAGAGGAGCGCCTCAGCGCTCGGTGCGGTAGAACGATTGAGATTCGTCATCACAAGTGTATCGCAAACTACAAAACTTTGTTTCGTAAAAAGAGAAAGGCGCATCGGGTCCGCTCACCCGATGCGCCAACTCAAACTGTTTTTTGTGCGGTCCGTGGTGCTCACTTCCCCACGATTGCTTTGACTGCTACGGCCACACCGTCTTGCCTGAACTCGATGAAGTAGATTCCTGAGGCAGCTTCTTTTCCATTGCTCAGAACCTTTCCATCCCAGAATGCCCTGTACGTACCACAGGACAGTAAAACGTTATTCAACGGTGTTCCGCCAGCTACACCACCCGAACTACCCAATAGCGCGGGATAAGCCACAACTCGTCCGATGTCATTCAACACCCGCACCGTAACGTGATATGACTTCCCTCGTTCTGGGCACGTGGGAGGACCTCCCACGGATATTTCAGTTGTTGTGACTGGGTTAAATGGATTCGGCCAGTTTTGTTTCATAGACGGCTTTGCCGCTTCTGATATTGACTGGGCCGACGCAACTCGTGGCATGATCGCAGAGAGAGCGAGCACCAGACCGAGTGCTGCCCACAGACGTTTCATGTTGCATCTCCGACTGACGAATTAAGGGGCTAGTCGCAGTCTCCAAGGAAAGGGTTGAGGTTGACCTGCCATGCGAAGTTAGGACGCTTGACACTGGTAGTCAAGCAACATCATCGTTCCCGAGCCGGCCATCCTGACCGAAGCCGCCCCTCAGCCGCAACAGGAATGGAGCTCCAACTGCCGTTTAATGTTATCGGGATCACCAAGTATTCAAGCGTCGGTGACTTCCAACCCAACAATACCCCGAAAACCAGTTCGGGTGCCCTAGCCAGTCTGTGGCATTAACACAGCATAGAATGTGCCACGGCCCAGTGACCGCACCCACACTCCCAAGTATCGGCACCTCAGCCCGCGAGCTGCCCCGATTCCCACGCAGCAAAGGCCGGCATTCGACGCACATCGGGTAAGTGCTGCGCCAGGAATTCCCGGAACAGACGCTGGTGGGCCCGTGCCTCACCCTCGGTCAGCAGAATCACAGCGTCGCCCGCCATCCACAACTTGATGGCGCCGAGCGCGGCACCTGGTAACCGCCTGCCACCGGCTGCAGATGACGCACAGCGCCCACAAAGCGCCCCACCAGCGACGTGACTGAATACGGCGTCCTCGTTTACGGTCAGACGCGCGTGGCAATTTGCGCACACCTCCACGCTGGGTGCAAAACCAACCGCCGCAACGAGCTGCCAAAGGGCTCCGAGACCGGCCGAGATCGCGTGCGTTGGTTCGGCTGCGGCGATTTGGTCAAGTCCAGTCACGACCCTCTCAAAAATCTCCTGCGCGGCCTCATCGTGCACCACCCGCAGGATGCATTCAGCCAACGCGGTTGCGGCCGAGAACCGTGGAAGGCTGGCCGACAGCCCAGAACGAGCGTGGTCGCTATCGAACCCGGTGAGCGTGTGGAGGTCCCGGCCCGGTTTGAGCTGGAGCTGCGCAGTACCCTGCGCGAACAGGTCGAGCGCGCTGCCAAATCGCTTCTTCGAGCTGCGCGCGCCGCGGGCCAAGACAGACACGACCCCCGCATCACGCGTCAACAGCCGCAGGATGCGAGAGGTCTCCAGGTAATTCATGGAGTGGAGAACGATGGCCGGGGTGGCAATGGCGGTCACGTGATCAATTTATGCCGCCGGTCAATGCCAAGTCCGACTGATAGAAATGCACATCCCGAAGGCCAATGCACTTTGCCTGGCACAGCAGGCATCCACGCGGCCCGCTGCTCGTGCCACTGTTCATTCTGGGGGACTTTATTGATCCTGGGTGCGTGCGCAAGTGCGTGTCATTTCGGAAAGAAACGCTTAAGCGCCATGAGCATAACCCGTTCAATCATGATTCGCAAATGACAAACACGAACCGCGCCTTGCTTCCCACATGCTGAATCAATACGGCGCACAATACAGAAATACTGAGGGAAGCTATGCGGTGTTATTGCACGGTTCTATCGTTCCTTCGCCTCGGCAAAATCGGGAGCGCGTCATTTCCGTTACCGTCGCGTTCGACGCAACGGCAACAAGGCCGGCGCACCAACCGCTGGATCTCGCGTCACAACCAGGGGCCAATTGTACACGTGCTCGAGAATTGAACCACGCATGACATCGTCGGACGTTCCCTGCGCCGCCACGCGTCCCTCGTGCAACAACACAATGTGTGACGCGAAACGAGCGACCAAATTCAACTGATGACTGATCAACAGAATGGCACGTCCGTCATTCGCCAGTGCGTCGAGCAATTCAAAAACCGCCATTTCATGCGCCACATCGAGAAATGCGGTGGGTTCGTCAAGCACCATGATGGGCGCGTCTTGCGCGAGTGCACGCGCAATCCGCACCCGTTGCCACTCACCACCCGAGAGCTGATCGGTGGCTCGTGACAACGTATCCTCGGCACCAGCTAAATGAATGGCGCGATCGAC
>JBDUBA010000211.1:0-40281 GCA_040004335.1 Gemmatimonas sp. | reverse complement strand
CGGACGCGGTCGAAAGCGAGCGAAGTTAAGCGTCCAACCTTTCGCCAACGCCACCGACGCACTTCCTTACAGCATGCCACCCGTCATCCCAAACCCCGCTAACATCCACGAGTTCAAGTCCGAAGCCGAATTCGAACGCTGGCTCGCAAAGAATCACGCGACCGCTACCGAAGTGTGGATCAAACTTCACAAAAAGGGATCGGGACTTCCCAGCGTTACCAATCACGAAGCACTCGACGTGGTGCTGTGCTGGGGGTGGATTGACGGCATTCGCAAATCGTTCGACGACAAATCGTTTCTGCAACGCTACTCGCCACGCAAAGCGCGCAGCATCTGGTCGAAGATCAACACCGATCATATTGCTCGCCTTGAGAAAGTGAATCGCATGCAGGCGCCGGGACATGTCCAGGTAGATCTCGCGAAAGCAGATGGTCGCTGGGTCAGTGCGTACAGCGGATCGGCGGCCATGAAAATTCCGCACGATTTCGCGGCAGCACTCAAGAAAAGCAAAACCGCGCAGGCGATGTACGACACACTGAACAGCCAGAATCGCTATGCACTTTCCTTCCGACTTGGCAACATAAAGACTGAAGCAACGCGCGCGAGAAAAATTGTCGAGTACGTAGCGATGCTGGAGCGGGGCGAGAGCATTTATCCGAACAAGTCAACGTCGGTATTGCGTACCGAAGCAATAGCGGAAGGGCGCGCAGCGTCCGTGAAACGGCCGACTTCAAAGCCGAAATCGCCGACGAAGAGAACGCTTTCGAAAAAAACGGCGACAAAAAAGGATGCATCCACGAAAGTTCCTTTCAAGAATGCGTCCAGAAAATCAGAGCCCAGGAAAATCGTGGCGAAAGCAGCCACTTCAAAAAAATCGAAGGCGACAAAGTCGAGTGCGCGCACATGACGGACATCGCCCGCGAAGCTGCATTTCACCGCGCCGCACTACTACTCGGCATCGAATCAGGCGCCGACGTTGTGCAGTGGGCCGACAATCTCATCGTCGATCATGCTCATGTGCCGAAAGAGATTCTTGAACTATCAACCGTCCCACCGTACGACTTGAGCGAACTGCGTCACGCGTTGCAGCCACTCGCCGCACACGAAGATGCACTCATGCTGCGCGCACTGTTTGACCGGGTTCGCCAGGATGCCTTGAGCGGAACGCGCACGCTCAAGGATACAGTGACCGTTCTGGCCCAAGCGCGCAGTTTTCTCGCGCTTCCGCTCGAATATTTCACCAACATTGATACCCTGCAGGACGATCACATGTTGGCCATGGTTGGTATTGGTGCGTCCACCGCCAGTGTCGAAAGCCAGGTGTCCACGTGGCTTTCGCAGTTTGAAGGCAACGAAAACGAATTTCACTCCGAGTGCGCGAGGGCATGATGATCCACAAGCTGTTGACCGTTTCGGTGTTTCCTGTTTTGACGTTTCGTCATTCGATGTTTCGTGTTGCGGTGTTATCTGCGCCCGCAATAGTCGGCGCGACGTTCGCGAGCGCTGCATTTGCGCAGGCACAACCAGCGGCGTCCGTGAAACTGCTTGATTATCAGGCACGTGTGCCCGCCGGATGGAATGTGCGCACCCCTTCATCGACGATGCGCCTCGCCGAATACGTGCTCGGCGCACCAGGCGGAGCCGAAGTGGTCGTGTATTTCTTTGGTGCGTCACAAGGCGGAACGGTTGACGCAAACCTCGCGCGTTGGAAGAGTCAGTTCAGCAATCCAGGCGGCGGCGCGGTTGAAGAAAAAGTCACGCATGAAAAAACCGGCGCGTTTCCGCTTACCATCGCGGAATATCGCGGCACCTACGCGCGCGGAATTGGAGCGGGTAGTGCACCAGAGGACGCCAAACCGAATCAGATACTCACGGCCGTAGTTGCTGAAACTCCAAAAGGCACTCTGTTTTTTCAGATGTATGGACCCGCCTCAGCCGTTGAAGCACAACGCAAAGCCTATCTCGATTTCGTGCGCAGTATGAAGTAATGCACGTTGCATTGAGGCGCAGATCGCACGCTGCGGCGTCAACATCGCTGAATCACTTGGCCCTATCGGCCCCAGATGAGGTCTCACGACGAGTCGCAAACTTTTGATCGAGGCGCCGGCACCACATGTTTTGCAGGGCTGCAACACAACTGCGACCAGTCTTCAAGGTCTGCGTGACGTCAAAGACGGGAAAAAACTGTTTGCTCTGGGCTTCCCCGTGGCTCCAATCTTGCTCCAGTTATTTTGTTGCGGCTTCACCCAGCATCGCCGGTAACGAGTGCACCCGCTGTCGCGGCTCGTAGTTGGCGTCCTTGTTACGTTCCCATTCCGAAAGAGTATCCAACGATGCAGAAAATTATTCGCCGAACTCTGATTGCTTCCGTTTGCGTAGCGGGGATTCTCGGTAACGCCGCCAGCGCCACGGCCCAGACCGGTTATGGTCAGTCATTCCTCGCGCCGTCCGCTCCGAATACGCTGTTGACCGGCCTTTCGACGACCGGTATGGAGGGGGTTGCCACCGCGAATCCTTTTCTCGTGCAAATTTTCGCGTTTACCGGCACAAACCTGGTTGGACCGGCACTATTTACGCAGTCCCTGGGAACGTCATTCACTGGTGGATTCAGCGTTACTCCCAACATCAATCTCGTGGCAGGCGGCTTATACGTGGTCCTGGCAACCGCTCCTGCCGACTACTTATCTCGCACGCTGTTTTATGGCGGCGATTTCTACGCTGGCGGCGAAGCAGTGAATTGCGGAAACGGTGTCTGTGTTTCACCCCCCGGTGGCGGCATTGATGCCAGGGGATTCTCAGCGACATTCGCAGCAGCCACAACGGTCGCACCAGAGCCCAGCACATGGGCGTTGAGCAGCTTGGGTCTGTTGGCTGTAGGTTTTGCGGCTCGTCGGCGTAAGCAGAAAGCGTAATAGCAGCGCTGTCGTAATATGCGGGGCAATCGCCATGTGCGGTTGCCCCGTCTTTTTTTTTGCAAAAGTCACAATACGGATTGGTGTATTAGACCGCGGTGGCGCTGTACTGATCTTCACTAAACAATGATGGAATTTGCAAAGACAGCACCGTGAACACGCTGCACATCACGTTTGCCCCAACAAAGTTGTACTTGCGCAGCATTCATTGAAAGCAGCTGCGCACACACGGCTCACTGAACAACGACGGCCTGCAAGCGTCCTCGCGAAAAGGTGCGCGCGTCACTGAATGGGATCAATCGGCGATGCGGCTCGTACTACTTCGAAGCTGATCCGTTGAATGCCTTCCCCCCCTCGCGAGGATATCCCGATGTCAAATCGAAAATCAGATGCCCCGAATGATACGCGTCATGTCGCCGAGCCGGCCGTAAGTAATCGCAGCGATGACGCTGGTGTTCCGCGAACGCCAGAAGATCCTGACACGCGCGGCGACGAGCCCGCTCCCCGCGAACTGACAGGCCGAGCGGCCGGTACCGATGAGGATTTATCATCGCTGTTTGCGAACGGCAGCGACGAACATCTTCGCGACGGATTTCGTTCGGGCAATGGCGACGACCCAGAATCGGACGTCGAGCGTGACGACGACTTACCGCAGATTGATCGTTAGCACCGGCACCTGCAACTTCGGGCGCAAACGTCTTCACTGCGCATCGGCGGCTTCTCACTCGGCGTCACTGTTGTTGGGATGCCGAGTACAAAACAAGAATCACGATGAGCGCTGCCAGCACTGCAAACCCAATCTTCCACGGGGACCACGGTCGGTCGCCTTTAACGGCGCCTGTCTGACCATTCACGACCACGCGCCACGACTTATTCGCGAACTTGTACGAACAAATCCAGACCGGCAGCAAAATGTGTTTGAATGAGATGTGGCCGTATTGCGTTTCGACGCTGCTCACGCGCTGTTCATCGCCACCAATGTCATTTTCTGCTGCTTGCTCAATTTGTGACTTGAAAATTAGTTGTGCCTTTCCAAACGCGGGCTCGAGCGCGAGCTGGTACGCTTCAACCGTGAATCCCGCAACATAGTCGTCGGTGAACGGAACCAGATTTGAAATGTCCCAGTTCTGCAAGACGCTGGCGAGATGATCGGGAATACTGGAGGACGCGAGCACAAGCGTATCGTCAAAGTTCACACTGACGTTGCCGCTGGTCGAATACCAATCCGTGACGATGCGCGTTTGAATAGTCGTTCCGCCTTTGCCATCACTCACGGTTTCCTGCACGGTTCGGTGAATGCCGCGTTGTCCCTCATAGTGGCTCGATGTTTCAGCATCGAATGTCCAGCAAGGGACGTATACGCCGCGCACGCCTTCCACCTGATTGACCATTTTCTTGAGCGCGTTGGGTGCAAACCAGCGTCCACCAATCCACTTGCGGAAAAAGTTCTGCGCGGCCGACGTTTCCAACTTGAACGGCACAATTGCGCGCGGCTGAATCTGTCGGCCGGTGTGCGCCTTGGCCGACACCAAGGGCGTTGCACAGAAGGCGCACGCGGAAGCGACAACGTTTGGGTCGAAGCGCGTCTGTGCACCACACTGCGGACACTCGATGATCTGCGCTTCAATGGCCGCTTCGTTTCCCTTCTGCAGCTGAATGGCCGTGCGATAGTCGAGTTCTTCGTGGGCGTGGGCCATCGACGAATCGTCAAACGTTGGCAGGTCATTGCGCGTGCCACACGTTGCACACACAAGCGTTCCAACACCAGGTGCAAATCGCAACGCCGCGCCGCAATTCGAGCATGGGAATACGCGTGCCGCCGGCACTGAAGGCGTGTCTGGCGCGGGCGCGGGTTGCGAATTTTCTGGTTCGGTCATCGTCGTGAACTATGCCGACGCGTTGGCAATCATCGGGAGATTCAGACGTTGTTCGCGCGCGCATCGCACGGCGTCTTCATAACCCGCATCCGCATGGCGCATAACGCCGGTTGCGGGATCATTCCACAACACGCGCGCCAGTCGAGCGTCCGCTTCTTTGGTACCATCACATACAATCACAACGCCGGCGTGCTGCGAGTATCCCATACCCACACCACCGCCGTGATGTAATGAAACCCACGTCGCGCCTCCCGCTGTATTCAGCAACGCATTGAGCAACGGCCAATCGGACACGGCGTCGGAACCATCACGCATCGCTTCCGTTTCGCGATTGGGTGACGCCACCGAACCCGAATCGAGATGATCACGACCAATCACGATAGGTGCTTTGAGTTCACCGTTCCGCACCATCTCGTTGAACGCGAGTCCTGCACGATCACGATCGCCCAAGCCAATCCAACAAATGCGCGCGGGCAATCCCTGAAACGCAATGCGATCGCCGGCGAGATCGAGCCAGCGATGCAACCCCGTGTCATTCGGGAACAACTCCTTCATCTTCGCATCCGTTTTGCGGATGTCTTCCGGATCACCACTCAATGCGACCCATCGGAACGGCCCCTTCCCACGACAGAACAGCGGACGTATGTACGCCGGCACAAATCCCGGAATATCAAACGCGTTGGTGACGCCACGATCGAACGCGACCTGACGAATGTTGTTGCCGTAGTCGACCGTTGGAATGCCCATTGCTTGCAATTCGAGCATCGCGCGCACATGCACCGCGCAAGATTCTGCAGCGGCAATGCGTAACGCGGCGTGTTGCGTGTCATCCGCTTGTGCAGCGCGCCATTGCTCAACGCTCCATCCTGCGGGCAGATATCCGTTCACGAGATCGTGCGCCGACGTTTGATCGGTCACAATGTCAGGCCTGATGTCGCCAGCGCGTGCACGTTTCACCAGTTCCGGAATAACTTCGGCGGCGTTGCCCAGCAATGCAATGGAGACGGCGCGTCCCTCACCTGTGTATCGCGCAATACGCGCCAATGCATCATCAACATCGGTTGCCTGTTCGTCAACGTAGTGAGTTTTGAGGCGATGATCAATGCGGCTTTGCTGACACTCGATATTGAGCGAACACGCGCCGGCAAATGACGCCGCCAGCGGTTGCGCACCGCCCATTCCACCGAGACCCGCGGTGAGAATCCACTTGCCAACGAGACTGCCATTGAAATGCTGGCGACCGGCTTCGATGAAAGTTTCGTACGTGCCCTGCACGATGCCCTGACTGCCAATGTAGATCCACGAACCGGCCGTCATCTGGCCGTACATCATGAGCCCCTTGCGATCGAGCTCGTGAAAGTGTTCCCAGGTGGCCCACTTGGGCACAAGATTCGAATTCGCAATCAGCACGCGCGGCGCATCAGTGTGGGTACGAAACACGCCCACAGGTTTTCCCGACTGCACGAGCAACGTTTCATCTTCGTGCAGTTCACGCAACGATTTCAGTATTGCGTCAAAACAATCCCAATCACGCGCCGCTTTCCCAATCCCACCATACACCACGAGATCGTCCGGCCGTTCAGCCACGATCGGATCGAGATTGTTCTGAATCATCCGATACGCGGCCTCGATGAGCCAGTTACGGCAGCTGAGGGTGGTGCCGGTGGGCGCTTTGACAGGACGGGCGAGAGCGGGCATGACAGGTTGCGATGGGCGAGGCCGGAGACAAACCCAAAACACAGAATTTTCGGGTACCGTACTATACTGCGGAACGCGCCTCGGTTTCACTCCCCGAGGTAACGCTCCTTAACAACTGAGCCGCAGCGATCGTCGAGAGTACATGGTTGAACGCAGTCTCCCAGCCGGCAGCGAAGGATCGTCAAGCGTCCCGGGCGCGTCTGCCGAGCGGCGCCTGCTATCGGCCGTCCATAAGGGTTTGCTCTGGATCTTGCTGCTCGGTCTTGTCGGGCTGGAAATTGAGCTCCTGTTACTGAAACACACCGATGGTGTATGGCAGGTAGTACCGTTGGTGCTTCTCGGCTTCGGATTGGTGGTGTCGCTCTGGTACGTCGCGAGCAGAAGTGCCGCTGCTGTCACGGTCTTGTCCTGCGCGATGATTTTATTCATCGCCAGCGGTGTGGCCGGAACACTGCTCCACCTGAAAGGCAACGTTGCATATGAAAAAGAATCCAATCCCGGCCTTTCCGGACGGGAGCTGTTTAAGGGTGCAGTGCAGGGCTCGACGCCCACACTCGCGCCGGGAGCGATGATCCAACTCGGTCTCCTGGGATTGATTGTCGCGTTTTCGGGCAATCGACTGCGGATCGCGAAGAATGCAGGCGAATCGTCCGACGTTTCCCAACCACAACTCAAGTGAGCAAACAGATGAAATTCAGACTCGCATCAATCGCGACCATCGCGATGGCATTCGGCGTTACGACCGCCGCGCACGCCCAGCTTGGGCGTCAGCAAGGACTGCTTGAACCAAACGTTGCAGCGGACAGTGCGCTCAAGGCAATTTCACTTTCAGATCCCGCCATCGCTGCACTGAAAGCCGCACGTCCCATTCTCAGTGTTGTGGCGTTGGACAGCATCCTTGGTGCACAGTCGCTCACCAAGCCGCAACGCGCCGACTTGTACAAGAAGATGTTCGTGCATGTCGACATCAATCGCGGTGCAGATGCCGAGTTCATGTTGATCCCGGGAATGGACGCGAAGAAGTTGGCCACGATCAAAGCGGGGCGCCCGTGGAAGTCGTTTGACGCACTGGGCGCGGCATTGTCCAGCACCGAGCAATACCTGTTCATTCCAATCGACTTGAACACGTGGACCGATCCGATCATGGATTCTTTCGCGAGCATTGGCGTTGGCACGCGTCAGTGGAAGCGCGAATTTGCGGAGTATCGCCCGTGGACGTCGATGGAACAGTTTGAGCGCGAGATTGGCAAATATCTGCGCGCCAAACCCACGGAACTGAAGCGTCTCGAACGTTACGTGATTGTCAACAAATAGGCACGAAGGTCGGTCCTTTTCGAAGTGCGACTACCGGCGGTTCAATTGGTACATGCGCACTTCGGGAAGGTCCGCGTTCGCTTCAATGTAGCGGCCAAGTACGTAATCTTTGCCAATTTCGAACACTTCGAGTGTGTTGGGCAATGCCAGTTCCGTGAGTTGTTTTCCAGTCCGATCAAATACCGTCCAAATAACATTCGTGGTGCCGGATATCGCGTAATCGCGCACCCAGAGATTCTGGTCGATGTCGACCAGTAGTTCGCGATAGGGCGGGAGCACCTTTGGCAACGGCGCCGCTTCGTAGTTTGCTTCGACCTGTTTCCTCATCTTCTTCGCAACCGATGGGCCTACCATTTGCAAAAGACGGTCGATGTCGTCTGTTATATCCTGTTTTGTAACCGCAACCGGCTTCACCGACTTCGTGATTGACGGCAGCGGTTTCCCATCGAGCGTGAAAACCTTGATTTCGTACGTTTCACCTTCGGCGACGTATACGCGGTCATTTCCGAGGGCCAATCGCGTGTCGTGACCGAGCGGCATGGAACCATATTCAAAACGCTCGGCACCTTTCACCGTGGCGATCATGTGCCCGCTGGATGAGTCGCCTGCGGAGACCCAAACCGGCACGGGCGATCGATTGGGTTTGCCGGCGGTTGGTGGTACATCTTTTGGCCAACCATTGTGCACAAACATCGCGTTTTGATTACAGGCGGAACGATACGGCTCTCCTTTGCTCACGCCCATTCCAAACCGGAATCTGCGAATGAACGTGCCATCGGTATTGAAAGCTGAAATGTTTCCGTTGCCTTCAATGACAAATATTTCCTTGCCACAGCGATAGGTGAAGAACGCTCCAACCATCTCGCCGGGCCCAGGTCCGTTGCGTCCAAATTTCTTGAGCACTTTTCCGGCAGGCGACATGATGTACATGGAATAGTCGTTGCGATCGCCGACCATGATGTTCTTGTCCGGCAGAACGGTCGCGCCGGTCACGATGGCAAATTCGGCGCTCGATTCGTCGGTGCTGTTGCCAAGGGAGAAAATCGGTGTCGGATCAATGGACCACTTCGCGGATTGGGCGTGGAGAAGGGAATTCGTTCCGAGAACAGCGGAGAGAAAAATCGCCGAACGTAATCGCATGATGTTCAACCCGGTATTTGCTGCGTGAGAATTCATTTCTTGACGAGACGGTACATGCGCACTTCAGGGACACCTGCAGCCGGATCGATGTAACGGCCAAGCACGTAGTCCTTGCCGGCTTCGAAAACCTCGAGTGCATTTGGCAGCAGTATCTCGGTTACTTCCTTCCCCGCGGGATTGAACACAGTCCAAGTGACGTTCGTGCCAGTGCGCGCGTAGTTGCGCACCCACAAATTTTCGTCCTTGTCGACGAACATGTCGCGATACGGAGGGAGTGTTTTGGGAAGCGGCATGCTGGCGAACACGTCCTTGAACCATTTTCGATTTTGATCAGTTGGTCCAACTATCGCGAGCACGCGTTCGATTTCATCCTCGGAGTCCTGCCTGGAAGGCGCAACTGCCTTCGCCGCTTTCGTGATCGTTGGCAGTGGTTTGCCATCCAGCGAAAAAACTTTAATCGAATATGAATTCGCTTCACCGACGTACGCACGATTGGTTCCGATTGCAACTCTCGTCTCTCGGCCCAACGGAAATTGTGAGTTGTCCTGCCATTCCGTACCCTGCACGGTGGCGATGACGCGACCGTTGGTTGAATCGCCCGGAGTAATCCACACGGGAACCGGCGCGCGGTAAGCGACTCCTGGCTTCGAATCCTTCACGAATCCGGGTGCAATGTGCACAAAACTGCCATTGCGATTGCAAGCCTTCGATCCAGATTCCTGACCCTTCACGTTCGTGCCAAAACGGAAACTTCGCACGTACCTGGCGTCGGCCGTGAACACGGAAATACTCTTGCCGCCGTCATTTTCCACAAAGATTTCCTTACCGCAACTCCACGAGAAGAACGCGTCTGTGAGTTCACCTGGGCCGTGTCCTTTGCGCGCCGACTTGCTGATGACCTTTCCGTTTGGTGCCACTATCAGGACGGAATAGTCGTTGCGATCAACGACCAGCAGGTTGCCGTCAGCAAGACGCGTTGCGCCAATGACCATTGCAAATTCTGCGGTGCTTCCGTCGCCCGTCGCGCCTACTGCTAGTTGTGGTTTCGCGTCGATGGTCCACTTCGCGGGCTGCGCTTGCAGACGCGCGCTCAATAGCGATGTGATCAAGACAGTCCCCATCGCGATATGGACGCAGGCGTTCGGAATGACGCACGCATTCGCTGTTGCACCCGCATTCAACAGGGCGCGACGCACCTTCGCACCACTGTGTTTCATGGCGATGGGCCGGGCTGATCTTCGCATCAAACGTGACTCCGTGGTGGTGGGCCTTCTGGCCGATCGCGAACCGCCCCAATCGTGCCGCCCATCCCGACCCCCCTCAACCAGACCTCGGTTAGCACTTCATTACGAGTCGATTAACTACTAGGCCGGTAGTTGACAGAACCCCGACACGACGTACTATCTACCATGAGCATAGTAGATAAACCTCCTGCCTCCGCACCCACACGCCCATGAGCCCACAAGACACCTCCCTCGGCGAACGCGAACTCGATGTCATGGCCGTTCTGTGGGAAATCGGTTCCGGCACCGTGCAGGAAGTCAAAGACAAGTTGAACGTGCCGCTGGCGTACACAACGGTACTCACCATCATGCGGAATCTCGAAGGCAAGCGATTTGTCACGCGAGAAGAAGAAGGGCGTGCGCACCGCTACTTCCCGCGAGTGCAGCAGAAAACCGCGCAACGCAACGCGCTCTCGCGATTGGTGAGTGAACTGTTTCACGGCTCACCGTCTGCCTTGCTGGCACATCTCGTTGACAACCATGATGTGTCGTCCGAAGAGTTGCAGTCATTGGCAAAACAGATCAAGCAAGGCAAGAAAGTTGCCGCCGACGACAAACCACGCAAACGCGGGGACAAGAAATGATTGCGGCGTGGATGTTGGGTTCGACAGTTTTTGCATTGCTGTTATGCGTGGCCGCGTTCGCCATCGAACGGGTGATGCGTTTGACCGGCCGTCCAACGCGTACGCCGTGGGTGCTGGCGTTAGCGCTCGCCGTTGTGTGGCCGCTAATGGCACCGTTGGTGCTGGCTCCGCGCCTCAAAGCATCGGCCGGTATCCCGCTAGTTCTTCCTGGTTCAGAGAGTTCGCCCGCCGCAATGATTGCAGCGCAACTTCCATCGCAATCAGCCATCTGGGAACAACGGGCGGCGACGCTGCTGCTTGTTGTCTGGGGCGTGCTGAGCGCGCTGATGCTGTGGCGTTTGTTGATGGCGGCACGAGAACTGTCGCGTGTCACGCGCCTCGCAAAACGGGTTCAGGTTGACGGCGAATCAGTGCTGGTGACCGAATCGCTTGGCCCCGCCGTCATTGGTTTGTGGACGCCCAGTGTTGCGGTGCCGGAGTGGTTTCTGCAACTGGACGCATCGCTACGCGAAATGGTGCTCCGACACGAGCGTGAACATTGCAAATCGCGTGACCCGCAGCTCGTGTGGTTGGCGTCGCTGTCGGTTGCGTTGATGCCGTGGAACATCGGCGCGTGGATTCTTTCACGCCGCCTCAGGCTCGCGCTTGAAATTGACTGCGATGCGCGCACGCTTGGTCACGAGTCCGATTCCATAAAATACAGCCGGTTGCTGCTCCTCATCGCACAACGTCAGTCCAGTTATCCGTTGGCAGCCATGCTGGCGGAATCCACATCTCACCTCAGCCGAAGGATTCGTGCAATGCAAATGACACCACTAAAAAAACCCGTTGTTCGTGTTGTGTTGTTCACCGGAATTGCCACCGGCGCGCTTGTGGTTGCGTGTTCGCCGCGCATTGCGTCGGATCTAACGGGGCCCGGACAAAAACCGGTCAGCGCTACCGCCGCAAAACTTGAAGCCGAGAAGATGGGTGGAGGAACGGTCTATTTTGAATCGCAGGTCGAGTTGCCGGTTTCAATTGCGCCAGGATCCATTGGCCCAAAGTATCCCGCAGATCTCAAAGCCCAGAGCATCGAAGGCAACGTACTGGCGATGTTTGTAGTGGATGAACAGGGAATGGCGGACGTGGCTTCGTTCAAGATAGTTCGCACTGCTTCGAATCCAGAATTCGAGGCAGCGGTTCGCGCCGCGCTTCCAACCATGCGTTTTGTTCCCGCGAAGATAGGCGGGCGTTCGGTGAAGCAGCTTGTTCAGCAACCGTTCTCGTTCGCGGTAAATCGCGGTCAAGCCCCGCTCAGCTCTGCGGAAATCAAACAGTTCGGCGATCCCAATAGCGACAAATACGCGGCTGAGCGCGCGACCATCAAACAGGGGACAGCGTCCCGTTCGACTGAAAGCGATACCAAATTAGTCAAACCGCAACCGCACATCGCTGGCCAGCCATACTTCGAGTCGCAGGTTGAAGTACCCGTTTCTATTCGTTCAGGTTACAAGGGGCCGGAGTATCCGGCCGAGCTCAAGGCGAAACGCATTGAGGGAACTGTGCTCGCCATCTTTGTCGTGAACGAGAACGGTCAGGCCGATATGAGCAGTTTCAAAGTGCTGAAGTCGAACAACGATCAATTTGCCGCCGCCGTGAGGGAAGCGGTATCAAAGGAGACGTACACGCCCGCACTTATCGGTGGTGTTGCGGTGAAGCAGCTGGTGCAGCAGCCATTCAGTTTCAGCCTATCTCGATAGACCCGCTTCACGCTATCGCTCTAATCCTGCGTCACGTCGTCACGGTAACCTGCATCAGTAAAGCAAAACGAGGCGGCGCGAAGAACATCTCGCGCCGCCTCGTTATTTTGAGAGACTAAACAGTCTTACTTCGACGCCGTCTTGATCGTACCCGCCTGAATCTTCTTCGAAACCGCCTGCACTTCATCCATCACGCGCAACAGGTTGCCGCTCCAGATCTTCGCAATCTGTTCTTCGGTGTATCCGCGCTTTACCAATTCGCGCGTCACGTTCATGGTTTCCGACGCGTTGTTCCAGCCTTCAACACCACCGCCGCCGTCAAAGTCAGATGCAATTCCGACGTGATCGATGCCGATCAACTTGACCGCGTAGTCAATGTGGTTGGCGAAGTCCTGCACGGTCGCGCGCGGATCGGACGGATAGCGCCGATTCATGATGTCCTCCTGTTCGGCGATGTATGCGTTTTTCTTCTCGAGCGGGAGCGAATCAATTTGTGCCTGCATTGGGCTGACGGGTCCCGCGCCACGCCCGCCACCGCCACCGCCACCACCACCGCCGCCACCGAATCCACCGCGACCCGCCGCGGCCGTGATACCAAACTTCGCGCGCAGTGCCGTCATGGCCTGGTCACGTGCGGCGGTACGCACCGAGTCTTTCACGGGATCACACTTCACGTACGCGTTGAACGCGACGAGCTGAATGACGCCGCCATTTTTCTTGAGCGCTTTCAACTGTTCGTCATCCATGTTACGGCTGTGATTGCACAACGCTCGTACGCCCGAATGTGACGCCATGATGGGCGCCTTCGTGAGCTTGAGCGTTTCCATCATGCTCTGCTTTGACGGATGCGACACATCAATCATCATGCCGACACGATTCATCTCGGCAATGACCTGACGGCCCATTGGGCTTAATCCATTCCACAACCACACGTTGTCGCGTTCTCCGGTATTCGAATCGGAAAGTTGACTGTGATTGTTGTGCGCCAGCGACATGTACCGACCGCCCAGATCATAAAATTTCTTGACGTTGGTGATGTCAGCGCCAATTGGATATCCGTTTTCGATGCCGGCAAAAATCACCATGCGGCCGCTCGCGTAAATGCGTCGCGCATCGTCGGCCGATTTGGCGTAGCCCACTTTGTCCGGTGCGATGACATCAGCCAATCGCTGAATGGATTCGAATTTCTCGATGGCCTGCGCGTAGGCGCGCGCGTACCCCGCGGGATCTTGCTGCGCGTTGTTCGCCGGTTGTCCGACATACACGGCCATAAAGATTGCGTCGAGACCGCCTTCTTTCATCTTTACCAGATCGACCTGGCCACGCAGGCGGCTTGCGTAATTGATCGTATCCGCGCGGAAATTGGCGGGGGAGATGTCCACGTGTGTGTCCATCGTCATCACGCGTTTGTGAATGCCCGCAACTTTCGCGTCAAACGCCGAATCGGCTTTGGTCATGGGAAGTGGTGCGGTGGCGGGGCTGGCGGTTTGCGCAAGCGCCGATGACGTCCAGAGCACGGTAACCAGCGACGAGACGATGACGAAGGGATGCGCGACTCGCAGCCGACCGAACGGGCGTTCGTGGCGTGGAAGTGCGCACGCAGGTGGCGCGGACGGTGAAAACCTGGACATGAATGGCTCGGTGCGGGAAGGGAAGGTGGCACCCCCAATGTTGCTCCCCCCATCCGACATTTGCAATCGGCTGCCTGAGCATAAAGCGAAAAGACCCTATGGCCGGGAGCGTGACGCGCCTAGATTGCTGCGCCATGCCAACTGCCTTCTCCAATAATCTGCTTCTGTTTGCGCGGAGGCTCTTGCGCACCGAGACGTTTCGCAAGCTGCTGGAGGCCACTCGCGAAGAAATGCGTCGCGCCACCGGGTATGAGCACGCGTGGCTCATGATTTCCGACGAAGACGAAAATGTGACAGAGGTGCGGCTGATCGACGCCAGCGGTTCGCAGGCGGATCAGATGTGGGTCGTGGCGCCGGTCCTCAAGATTCGAGGCGATGCCATGCTCGAGGAGATTTTCGAGTCGGACATGCCGGTAGTGGTGGTCGATGCACGCACCGACCCGCGCACCGATAAACGGATCGTCGACGCACTGGGAAACCGGACGATCGTGAACATTCCACTCCGGCTCCTTGATACGCCGTTTGGCGCACTGGGCACGGGCACGTTCAACGACGAGGGCGTCCGAGCGCCCACGGCCGAACAGTTGAACTATCTCGTAGCGATGTCAACGCAGGTCTCGGTAGCGGCAAGCCGCATTCGATATCGGGAGCAGCAACGCGCCCGACTTGAGGAGCGCGAGAAACTGCAGCGACGCCTGGCGCAGGTGCAGCGCCTGGAGAGTTTGGGACTCATGGCCGGTGGAGTTGCGCACGACTTCAACAATCTCCTCACCGTGATTTTGGCGTGCGCTCAGATGGCACAACTCAGTACGGACGATCCCGACGCCATCCTCCTCGAATTGAGTGGAATCGTTGAAGCAGCGACGAGAGGTTCCGCACTCACCAGGCAACTGCTGGCCATGAGTCGGTCACGTCCGCTCGAGTTGCGCGCGATTGATTTCAATGCGCGCCTGCGCGAGCTGGTAAAATTGCTGCGCCGCGTGTTACCGGAAAATGTCGAGATCGACCTTATCGAACACGCTGGTGACGTGTTGGTGGACGGCGACGCGTCGCAGCTCGATCAAGCGTTCATGAACCTGTGTATCAACGCGCGCGAAGCGATGCCCGACGGCGGACGACTCACGATTGAAATTGAACAGGTGCTGATCAACGGTGCGTATGTCAAAACGCATCCGTGGGCGAAACCAGGTCGCTACGTACTGACATCCGTAACTGACAGCGGCGTTGGCATGACGCCGGAGGTCGTTGAGCGCGCCTTCGAACCGTTCTTCAGCACGAAGGAAGCGCAATCAGGCACCGGACTTGGGTTGGCGGTGGCGTACGGAAGCGTGCGGCAGCACGATGGCATGATGCATTGCTACAGCGAGCCAGGTGTTGGTACGACATTCAAAGTGTATTTGCCATTGATGTCGCGATCCGCGTCGGATGTGGGCACGAAACTCGAAGGCCCGGTGCGCGGCGGTAGCGAACGGGTATTGGTTGCCGAAGATGATCCCGCAGTTCGGAACGTCATCGAGCGCATTCTGCACCGCGCTGGTTATTCACTGATGGTTGTCAAAAACGGACAACAAGCGGTCGAGGCCGGCCTCAAGGAACGTTTCGATCTGGTGGTGTTGGATGTCATCATGCCCGGCATGACGTGTCAGCAAACGCTGGATCACTTGCGCGCGCACCAGCCAGACATCCGAGTGTTGTTGTCAAGCGGCTATACCGCCGATACAAACGTCGCCGAGTTGGTGCGTGCATCGAAATGTGAGCTGCTCGCCAAACCGTACGACCCGGACAAATTGTTGCGGACGGTGCGGGCAGCGTTGGAGAAGTAGCGCCGGCGCCTCAGGCGGATCGCCGGTTCGACAGGCAGTCGTTCGGTGATGTTCGAACGGCAACCGGCATACATACTCGGCGTATGTTCGCTTGCCCCCAACACTTTGCCGAACGTACCATATGGGCATGCCGCTGCAGCGCACTGACTGGACTGTCGAGATGCTTAACGAGCTCCCGGACGACGGGTGCCGGTATGAAGTCATTGACGGGGAGTTGTTTGTGACGCCGTCGCCGTCGCTTGTGCATCAACACGCAATTGCGGCACTGTTCAGATTGATCGATCCCTACACCCTGCAACTGGGATTGGACTCGCTATTCGCGCCAGTCGCCGTCACGTTTTCAGAGCGGCGTGAAGTTCAGCCCGACGCTTTGGTGTTGCCGAAACGGGCCGACGGCCGTCACGCCACGCGCTTTTCCGACGTTGGTCGTTTGATACTTGCCGTTGAAGTTCTGTCACCGTCAACGCAGCGGGTTGATCGTCAGGAAAAGCGCCGACTGTACCAACAAGAAGGGCTGCCGGAGTACTGGATCGTCGACACAACCGCACGCGTGTTCGAACGCTGGCGACCTACCAGCGCGCTGCCCGAAGTGCTCGAACACACCATTTCATGGCATCCAGTTCCGTCGCACCCGCCACTACACATCGATTTGATCAAGTATTTTCGCGAGTTGCTCGACGAGTAACTGAACGTGCAATCGCGTACGCAAAAGAGGGCGCCCCAACTCGGAGCGCCCTCTTTCGTATTCGTCATACAAGTCTGCCGTTACTTGCCCGCCGGACGCGGAATCCACTGCTCTATCTGTTTGACGGCGTAGTCGATTTTCATGTCGTACTGCAGCTTGCCCCACTCCTTCGTTGACTGGCGCGCATCGCCGCTAATTCCGTTGCCAACCACACGCGGTGCATTCGGATCACGTGGCGTTCCTGGAGGCGGTGCAGGCGGGCTGAACGCAATCGGATACAAATCAACGCGCGACCAATCGCCGTTGCCGAGGTACAGCATTTCGGCGGTGTCGGGTAGGCCAGCATGTGAACTTGGCGGCAATCCTTTTTCAGCGACCTTCCGGCTGAAGTCATCCTGCGCGGGCGCGTACACACGATCACAGTAGAACACGTGAATACCCTTCGGCGCGTACTTCTCGTCGAGCTTCCTGGCCGTGGCGGCGTACACGTTCCCAGCTCCATCACCTTGACCTCCACCATGATCGCCCATCACGACGACGTTCTTGAAACCAGTTGCAATGGCCTGTTCCGAAATGCGCTCCAGCAGCGCTTGCATGATTTCATTCGTCAGTCCGATCGTGCCCGGCAGCGACGCACTCGCATTGTTCGGCGAATACGGAAGCACCGGTAACCAGATGGCGTTGCCCAACCGTTCGGCAATTCCCTGCGCAATCTTTTCACCCATTAACGTGTGGCCGCCGTTCACGTTTTGTGGTCCGCGCTGTTCGGTACCGCCGGTATACACCAACGCCGTAGTCTTGCCGGCCGCGAGCGCTTCGCGCACCTCGGGCCAGGTCATCATCGCAAATTCCAGAACCGGCTGTTTGGGTTTTTTCTTGCTGATGTCCGGCGGCGTTTGCGCATTGAGTGAACCGGCGACCAGCGCGAAAGTTGCGAGTGAAATCGTCGCAGACGAGACCAGGCGGCGGGATAGACGGGTAGGCGTTGTCGAAGTCATGATTGCGCAAGGTAAAAACGGCGGTGTCGTGGAGCAGGATGTGAAGAGTGGCGCGCCGGGGACGCGACAGCAAGGCGTGCTCACCCAGCGTTTGAGGTGGGATTATCATGACCGCAGGCAATTGATGCCGCTCTCGTTGGTCACTCACGCCATACTCGGCGTATGTTCGCTTGCCAATACCACCGAGCCGAGGGTACGCTATGGGCATGTCGCTGCCGCATGCGGATTGGACGGTCGAGATGCTCAACGCACTCCCGAACGACGGAAACCGTTACGAAGTTATCGACGGCGAGTTGTGGGTGACGCCGGCGCCGTCGTTGGTGCATCAGCGAGCGCAGATGCAACTGGCAATGCTGATTGCGCCGCACGCGGAGGCTCTTGGTTTGGATGCGCTGACTGCGCCGGCTGCCATCACGTTTTCTCAAGCTCGTGAAGTACAGCCTGATTTGATTGTGTTGCCGAGAAGAACCGATGGCAAACGGGCGACACGATTTGCTGATGTCGGGCGTCTGCTGCTTGCCGTGGAAATATTATCGCCGTCAACGGCCCGTGTGGATCGTCGCGAAAAGCGCGTGTTGTACCAGCAAGAACGTGTGCCGGAATATTGGATCGTCAACGTCGATGCGCGAGTGTTTGAACGGTGGACACCTGACAATATCACGCCGGAGATTTGCAGTCAGACCATTTCGTGGCGGCCGCTGATAGCGCATGACGCGTTGGAAGTTGATCTGCGAAAGTATTTTCGCGAACTGTCCGACGAGTGACGGGGCCAAGCAATCCGCTTTCGCTGCGTTTTCACCCGCTCAGGGCTTTTTCGTTGTGCCTGGACTCCCTTGGCCAAGTTTCTGGAGATCGGGCATGACGACAATCAGGCCATCTTCTGGAGTGGTATTTGAATGTCCCGCCACTAAATGTTCTTGATATCGATCAAGTGAATAGTCGAACGCGTTTGAAGGATCGGCGTCCACAATTTCGAGATCCGTTCCAGACATTGTGAGCTTTCCAAAACGCAACGTGCCGCCGCGAAAGTACATGTAGTTGTTTGCAACCGAACCGTTGCGGCGTTCGGGCTCTGTGTGTTCAGAATTTGCTGAGCCAAAGGTTTGGCGAACGCCGCCCGGTTCAAGCGTTATTGACGAGAGCTTTCCGCGAATGGCGGGGGGCGGCAACATCTCGGTCGGGCTCAAAATGAAATCGTCGCCATCAATACGCGCGCCGTGCCCTGGTTCAAGTGTGAGCATCTTGCTTAATCCGCCCAACTTTTTCGACAATCCCTTCACGCCAATGCCGGCAACGGAGATCGCGACGGGATGCACGCGAATCTCATGCTCAGGAGTGAGCGACATTGTTGCGCGAATGCGAAAAGACAACCAGACGACTTTCTTCATTTTTCCCGTTTGCACCATCTCATTGCCGTCAATCGAAACATGCAAGTTGCGGAGCGGGGACTTTGGATAGCCGAACACATGTTGATTGAGCATGTTGGCAAGGCTCGTTGTGTCAATCGAGATGTCGGCGGACTCGATGTTGATCAGCATCGACGCTTTGCTGTTGAGGGCAGGCACGGCACCTTTTCGTGTGGGCAGAACTGTGCCGCGCAATCGTTTGATGGAAAGCACAATACCTGGGGAAATATGCATATTCACATTGCGCATGCCTGTGTGCACCACGGCGTCGGTATCGGAGCGAGTACGTCCGAGCGTGTCGCGAATCGCGGTGGAGTCGGAGCCATCCCCGACGGACTTCCCAGTGTCTGAAGCGCTGTCTTGTGCCGTCGTCACCGCTTTTGGAGGCGTTGCAGAAGGCGCGCTACAGCCCGTAATGGCCGCAAACAGAATGACGAGGACTGGCGGGCGAAATTGCATGTATTTGGTAACCACCGGTTCACGAGTGGTTCCGATTTCGGGACGCTTTCCGCGGTGGAATACAAATGAGTCTGCACGCAATGACGTGATGACGGGATTTTGCCCGGAGTTTTGTATGGTCACGCAACCATTAAACAGGAGATGTAGTCATGTTGTACACAGTCTGGAGTCGCGGCGAGCCGATCGGAACAACTGAGCTTGGGTTTCGCGGCGTGGGATTTGAACGGGCCCGATCAGGTCATTTTCATCCAAACGCACGAGGCGAAGAATTGATGGAGGAGCTGGCATCCGATTCGCATTGTATGCGCGCCTACATGCATCGCAACTACCGCGATGCGGAGGGAAACGATTTAATCGATCCCGAATACGTAGGGTGTGATTGGTTCGCTGACGTTGCCGAGCATCTGCATCAAACGGCGCACTTTGATTTGGAACTCCGCGACGAGAATAATGTGCACCTTTCGGTTGCAGAAGTCGGTATTCAGGACAAACATCCGGATTGGCCGGTCCCGCTCACTCCAGAGCAGTTGGCGGCCTACCGGGTCACTGAACAAGCGGAGAATGAACGCCGGAAAGAACGGGAGGCGTTGGTGTCAGTCAACGCAGCTGGTTCGCACCCGATCAGCGAGGCCGATCAGAAAATGCTCGACGAAATGCTGGCCGATGACGAAGAACACATGGAGGGGTGCGAATATTTCGACACACCGTGTGATATCACGACGCCCGTCGGCTGGGGGTACGAAGAGACGCAGGGCGATAACGAACTGGGAAGCGGATGGAACACGACACTGCGCGATCTCCCGGATTTCCCACGGTATCAGGTGCATGTGATTCTGGGGGCAGGCGCGGATTAGAGTTCCGCAGTCTATCGCACGTCAATTGTGGTGAAAGGGAGTATCACTCACCCATTCTCCATGCGCTCCACCAACTCCAGCAAACCGTCCGCCTCAAACGAACGGTTGCGCGTTCCATCTGAGAGCGGTAACAACACGCCGGCATTCACCAGCTGATCAATCGCCTCATACACGCGACTCTTGGCTCGACCCGTCGCTGCCACGGCGACGGGTCCTGAGATCATGGGGTGCGCCGGCAGCAGATCAATGATCGCCCACGCCACCGAGTCGGAACGCGGCGAAGTCGCCGCGGCTCGCAACTGATCGCGCCAACGTTCCTGCAAACGCTTGATCTGCGCAAGATAGGATTGCGCGAGCGTCGCTGCGCTGAAGGTCGCGTTGGCAAACTGCGCAATCCAGTCAAGCACGCGATCGCCGCGAAAATACGTGAGTCCTTCAATGTACTTCTTCCGCTCACGAGCAAAAATCAAACTGATGGGCGGAACAAACGTTGGCGCGACGCCGCGACGACGGAGTATTACATGCACCAGCGCGCGCCCGGTGCGCCCGTTGCCATCATCGAATGGATGCAACGTTTCAAACTGCGCGTGCACAATGGCGGCCTGCACCAGCGCTGGTAACGTATCGTCATTCATCGAGACACAGAGATCGTCTAACAACGTGTCAAGCATTTCCGGCGGCGGCGGGACGAAGTCGGCCCCGCACGGATTGTAGTTGTTGCCACCAATCCAGTTCTGACTGCTGCGAAGCAGACCCGCAATATTGCGCTGCGATGTATTGCCGAGCAGTCGTTTGTGAATGTCGACCACTTCGGCTTCACTGAACCATTCCGCGTCAGCCGCGTGATCAACCGCGGTGTTCATGGCATCGATATTCGCGAGAATTTCGGCCGTCATGACGCCGGTTTTTCCGCCTGCTTCGGCTCGTGCTTCGGCGCGCGCCAGTTCGCGAACGCCAACCTGCATTCCTTCCACTTTCGACGAGGCGATGGACTCCGTGCGAAGCAGCAGACGCGCGAGTGGCGCCAACGCACGACCTCCCTCATCGTTCAGGCGCTTCACGGCACGCTCGGCATCCGACACCAAACCCGCAAGCTGGCCGGGAAGGTCGACCTGCAACGCCGAGAGATGATCGGGCACAAACGGACGATACTGGCACGCGCGGCGATAACGCGGCGGCGCATGAATGGTGGGATCGGACGCCCAGATTCGCTGGAGGTAAGTACCCGGCACGTGGATTACGCTGAGGGGGGGATGGCTGGAAACGGAACCAAGGGAATCCCTTAGTTCCGTTTATCATATAAACGGGACTATGGATGGGCTAGGGCTGGTCCGGGGGAAGGCGCTGTGGCTTACTTAAACGGAACTATGGATTGTCCATAGTTCCGTTTATCACCCAAACGGAACTATGGACACCGTCGTACTGGAAAATTCCATACGGCGACCGGGACGTGCGCTCGCGGGCATAGTACCGCCGGTGTCCCGCACATGCAGAAAATCCAACAACCGAACGTCCGGCAGCATTGACACTCCCAGGGATGTCCCGTAGCCTCACACCACCACCTTACCCCGTATCGCCATGTCTACTCGTAGAGATTTTCTCAAGACAGGAGCCGTCGCTGCCGCCGCGACAATCGCAGGGCCGCGATTGTTGTCCGCCGCCGAGGGTTCTTCCCTCATTCACCAGCCGTATCTGGCCGCGCCCGCAACCGAAGCGTATGCCGTCGAATTTGCCGCCGAAGCGCTCGGCGCGTGCAAGGACGGCGGCGCGTCTTACACCGACGTTCGAATTGGACGCTACCGTCGCCAAAGCATCAACACACGCGAACGCCAAATTACCGGCGTATCCGATTCCGAGTCGTACGGTATTGGCATTCGCACACTGGTGAATGGTTCCTGGGGATTTGCGTCGACCAGCAACATGACGAAAGAAGGCGTCGTGAAAGCGGCGCGCGAAGCCGTGCGCATTGCAAAGGCGGCCCGTACTGCACAAAAACGACCCATTGAACTCGCGCCCACGCCAGTTGTAAAAGGCACGTGGATGACGCCGGTCAAACGTGATCCGCTCGAAGTCCCCATCGAAGAAAAAGTGCAACTGCTGTTTGCCGCCAACGAAGGCGCACTCAAAACAGCTGGCACTCGCTTTGTCACGTCGGGACTGCAACTGCTGCGCGAAATCAAAACGTACGTGAATTCCGAAGGAACAGAAACCACACAAACGTTCATTCGCGTTGGACCGTCGTGGACAGCGCAGGCGGGCAAAGCTGGCGGCGCGCTGGAATCATACTCCGAAGAACTCGCACCGCGCAGCGCCGGTTGGGAGTACATCGAATCGCTCAACATGCCCGGCAATGCGGCCGCGTGGGCGGCGCTCGCTGTTGAAAAATCAGGCGCGCGTTCGGTCGAAGCGGGACGGTACGATCTCATCATCGAACCAACCAATCTCTGGTTGACGATTCACGAATCCATCGGACATCCAACCGAACTCGATCGGGCGATGGGGTATGAAGCCAACTACGCGGGCACGAGTTTCGTTGCGCCGCCCGCGGAAAAAATAGGCAAACTGAAATACGGCTCTGATATCATGAACATTCAGGCCGATCGCACGCAGGCAGAATCACTCGCGCTGGTGAAGTGGGATGACGAAGGTGTGGAAGCCGACAAGTGGCTCGTTATCGAAAAGGGTATGTTCAAGGACTACCAAACGACGCGTGAACAAGCGGCGTGGATTTCGAATCTGACCGGCGTCAAGAAATCGCACGGTTGTTCCTTCGCCGATTCGTGGGAAAGTGTGCAGTTCCAGCGCATGCCGAACATTTCATTGTTGCCGGGCACGCGCGACATCGGCACCAACGATATTGTTGCGGCCACCGATCGCGGCATTCTCATCAAGAATCGCGGGTCGTGGAGCATCGATCACCAACGATACAACTTCCAGTTCTCCGGTCAATTGTATTACGAAATCAAGGGTGGCAAAATTGTTGGCATGCTGAAAGACGTCGCGTATCAAGCCAACACACCGCAGTTCTGGAACTCGATGGACATGATTGGCGGAGCGAAGTCTTATTGGCTGGGCGGATCGTTCGGTGATGGCAAAGGCGAACCGGCCCAATCGAACTCGGTGAGCCATGGTTGCGTACCCGCGCGCTTCCGCGGCGTGACCGTCGTGAACACAGGACGGAACACATGAACCCGATTTCACTTTTCATCGACGCCGATTATCTCTCGCGCGAACTCGCGAAAGCGCTCTGCGATCGCGTATTGGGATTTGCCAAAGCCGACCAAACACGCGTCAATCTCACCACCGGATGGGCCGGCAATACACGTTTCGCCGGCAACGAAATCACCACCAGCGGTGGTTCGACCAACACCACTATCACCGTCACGTCGACCATCGGCAAACGTCGCGCATCGGCCAGTACGAACATCCTTGATGACGAAAGTCTCAAGCGCACCGTCGATCTCGCGGAGCGTCTCGCGAGATTGAGTCCGGAAGATCCGGAAGCGATGCCCGAACTCGGACCGCAAACGTACGGCACGATCAACGGATATTTCGAGAAGACGGTCGAGCTCACGCCGGAAGTACGCGCCGCAGCCGCACAACGCACCATCAGTGCTGCAGAAACCGCCGGTAAATCGGTGGGCAACGTCTTCGTCGCAGGATTTCTGCAAGCGAACGCTGGTGCGAATGCAATCGCCAACAACAAAGGATTGTTCGCGTATCATCGCTCAACAAGCGTGGACATGTCGGCCACGTCGCGCACGCCCGATGCCACAGGTAGCGGTTGGGCCAGTGCCGGCGCCCGCGACTGGAGTTTGATCGATCCAACGGCACTGGGTAAGGTTGCGGCAGAAAAAGCGGTCGCCAGCAAAACACCAAAAGCCGTTGAGCCGGGCATGTGGACGGTAATTCTCGAGCCACAAGCTGTGGCGGACATCATGCCACAACTCGTCGGCACGTTCAACGCGCGCGCCAACGATGAAGGCCGCGGCACGTTCAGTTTGCCCGGCGGCATGACCAAGCTTGGCCAGAAGATTGCCGATGAACGTTTCACGATGTACGCCGATCCATTCGATCCAGACTTGCTTGGCCAGCCGTTTGACGGTGAAGGATTGCCGCTCAAAAAGGTGGTCTACATCGAAAACGGAATTCTCAAGAGTTTTTCGTACGATCGCTTCTGGGCGCAAAAGAAGAACGTGCAAGCCACTAACAGCGGTGGTGGTCGCGGCGGTGGCGGGGGCGGTGGAGGAGGAGGTGGTGGTGGTGGCGCGGGACTCAAGATCGTCGGCGGTTCGAAGTCGACCGCCGAACTCATTGCCGGAACGGAGCGCGGCATCCTGGTCACGCACTTCTTCTATATTCGCAGTCTCGATCCGCGTACCGTCCTGCTGACCGGACTCACGCGCGACGGCACCTTCCTGATTGAGAAAGGCAAGATCACACAATCGGTGAAAAACTTCCGCTGGAACGAAAGTCCGTTGTTCATGCTGCAGAAGATCGAAGAAATTGGAAAAGCGGAGCGCACGGCAACCGGCCAGGTAATGCCAGCCCTCAAGGTGCGCGATTTCAATTTTTCGAGTCTGTCCGACGCGGTGTAGCCGATCGCAATCGACGAACAGCAACCGACGAACAGCAACAGCAACTGACTAACTACCTTTGGACTGTGCGGACTTTGAACGGACCATTCGGACTAAATCCAAGTGGTCCGTTCTTTCGTCTGGGGATAGCGAAAGTATTTTTCTCTTTTGTCTTGTTTTTTGCTTTCGTCCGCCAAGTCCTCAAGAGTCCGCGAAGTCCAAAGGCAGTTAGTCAGTTGCTGTTGTCTCAGCGACGCCTACTCCTGCGAACCAGTTTGTGATTCACGGCCTGAGTTGTCCGGTTACGAAAGGTGTGGCGGATCAATCCCCAGCGCGCTCGCCAAATCCGTCAGATGTTCCTGCTCATCCTTGAGGATTTCGCGAATGTGTTCCCCCATCGCGTACTCTCCCAACGCCTCACACTCTCTCACGCGCTTCCGATATTCGCGAATGGTTTCCGCCTCATTATCGAGATCGAACTTAAGCATCGCTTTGGGATCATCTGACAACTTGACCGGCTTCGGTGTCGCGCCAATTTTCCCGCCGAGGTAGTCGATCTGCTTGGCGATGATAATGGCGTGCGACAACTCTTCGCCCGCATGTACCTCAAGTTCCTTCGCAATACTCATATACTCGGCGCCCTTGATCGCTTGCGAATATACGACGTAGGCGATGATGGCCTGATACTCACGCGCCAGATCTTCGTTGAGATTGCTGATCAACTGCTCGCGTGAAATCGTGTCGCTCGATTTGAGCGGATCGACGGCCGCCGGCATTGATGCTGGCGACGAATTCTTTGAATTGGACTTGGCCACGGAGACGATCCTGGATGAATTGCGTGAAACCGCTGACGTGTTGTGAAGACACAGTGATTATACCAAATGGGAATCGAAAAACGCCAACGTGCTCACTCAGTTTTCGTCAGAAATCACATTCCGACAAGGCCAAGCGCGGGTATCCCGCAACGCCTGTGACATGTCGGACACTCCGGACTGTCGCTTGTCTGTCAAAACCGCAGCGCACCCGCGCGCCCGGTCATTCCCAGTTCCCGCAGAAGGGGCGCCCATGGAGAGCGGGTCGCTTTCTCGGCGTTTATGGTTTCTACCACCACGTCGCGACGCCGCATGGTGCCGGGCGCCGGCGCGAAATGTTTCATGAGCGCCAGGGCGGCCGTACGCACGTCGAACTCTGTTGCGTCCAACGCGATGCGCACGCGAGCACCCTTCCGCTCGGACGTCATGATCACGCGGCCCGCCAGCGTAATCAGAAACGCACCGGGACCGCGCGGGCGCGTGAGCGGGTCAATCGGACCTCCGGCGACGGGTAGCGCATACGCATTCGCCGGATCAATCGCCGCCATGACAACAGCTTCGTTCGCGTCGTCGCCGTCCGCTGGCGCGCGCAACAGTTCAACCGCTTCCGGCAAAGCAAACTGCGCGCCCGCCAATCCCGCCACAAAATAGCCGCGCTGCACATCGCCGCGGAATTCAAGACGCTTGAGTTCGTGATAAATGCTGCGCCACGAAACTGGCGGACGCTCAATCGCATACCAATCACGCGATACCACACCGTAACGTGCCAGCCACTGGCGCCCGATTGCTTCGGCCGTTGCCTGCGGATCATCAAACACGCCGAGGGCGCTGGGTGTGTGCACGAGCGCCCACCGTCCGCTCCACTGCGACTCGCCTTCCCAATCGGCGCGCCGCCACCGTGGAATGCGTCGCGCACTCATACGACGCTGCTGAAACGGACGACCTGATGAGGGTTTGAAATCGGCTGGGAGCCATCGCGTTGGATCCGGTTCGTCCACCGGCTTCGCTGGCAATGATGGTTGCCATTTCACGACATCGCGCAGCGATACGATCGTATCGTTGGTGACCAATCCGGCCGCCACCAATTCCCGCAACGCATCGCGGGTCCGCTGTGGACCAAGTCGCGTTGCAATCGAGAGATCGAGTGTGAACGAGGCGCCTTCCGTACGAAGCGTGTTCAGTGTTTGCAACGCGCGTTCGCTCAGCGTCGAATCTTCAACCGCGGCCCCAAGCCAAAGCGCTCCTGTCCCACGCGGAAAAAATCGCACTCGGCCAATCTTTGCGGCGCTGTACGGCATGGTTGATTTGGCGCGCGGTTCCGTTGCCCACATGATCTGACCGTTCACGGAGGCGCTCGCGAACTGAGCGGCGTCAAATTTTGAAACCCGGGACGGCAGCAGGAAACGCGACCACTCACCGACCATGCGCGCAACGCCGTACTGCTGCGTCATGATCTGTTTGACGGCACCCGCGCCGCTCAATTTCCGGGCAGGCGTGAGATGTTGCCATCGTTGCAAATAGAAACAGAAACGTGCGAGCGATACTGCTTCGATTTGTTTGCGAGCCAGCGCCAACTCACGACGTCGCGCCTGTTCAAGCAGGCGTCGCGAACACCAACGCGTCACGCTCCGTTCACCGCCAAACACACCGCGCACGACAATCTTTTTCTGTTCAGCGGCGTCCAGTATCCGTTCAATCCACGCGGTTCCGAAATTGAAACGTGCGCGGATATCTGCGATCGAAAATACGCCGGCAAGAGATATCCAACGCGACAACACTTCCCGACGTGCGGTGTGGGTGTCCAGGACCGGTTGCAACAGCTGCGGCGGCAACACTTCGGTCGCTGGTTTCTCCTGCAGAGACCGCCCGGTGCGTACCGTCGCGAACCGATTCGCACCAAACGCGGCAACGTAACGGGGATACACATCAATCAGAATGAATCGTTCGTCACTTCCCGACGACGTCGGCACCGAAATTCCAATCAAGCGGCCGCTGCTCAGCAATACTTCGATCGGATTCTCTCCAATCCAACGCGCGCTTGGTGCCACACGCGCCTGAAGTTCGTCCATCGTGACGTCGCCCGCGCGATCGACCAACTGCGCCAACTCGTTCGCGTCACGCGCCTCAAATCCATCGGCGGTTCCGCGTCGACGTTCGAGCAAGTCATTCAACACCGAAAGGGTGGCGTCATCCGCGCCCTCGCCACCCATCAACTCGTCCAGCAGCACGCGATCCAACGACAACAAAGACGCCCGCTGCTCTGCGCGCGGCGTGTCGTCGCCGTACATGTGATCAATCACAAAGCCAAATTGCAGCGACGCCGCAAATGGACTCGATATTTGCGTTTCAACTACGCGAACTGAAATCGCACCACTCGCGATTTCGGTCAGTACCGTGCGCAGTCCGCCCATATCAAATGCATCCTGCAGCACTTCGCGATACGTCTCCACCACGATAGGAAACGACGGGTATTCCTGGACCGCCTGCAACAAGTCCAGCGATTTGAGTCGTTGCAACCACAGCGGCATGCGCCGCTTGGCATTCCCGCGGGGCAGCAGCAGCGCGCGCGCCGCGTTCATTCGAAAGCGCGCCCCAAACAAGGACGACGCGCCAACTTCCTCAAGCACCAATTGTTCGGCATCTTCGTAACTCAGCGCGGCAATGATATCGACCGGTGGCGACGAGTCCAGGTTCGGCAAGCGAAACATCAACCCGTCGTCGGTCGTCTGCACCTGAACTTCCACGCCAAGCCGTTCGCGCAAACGTCGCCCCAATGCCATGCCCCAGGGCGCGTTCACGCGACCACCAAACGGCGCATGCAACACCATGCGCACCGACCCAACTTCGTCGCGAAAATGTTCAAGCACGAGTCGCTTTTCGTCGGGCACCCCTTCGGTCAATTCGTGCTGTACGTGTACATACTCGGCCAGCGATCGCACGGTGTCAGCGTCGGTCTGATATCGCTCCGCAATGACGGCCAACGCTTCCGGGGTTGATGCCGCATCGAGCACACGACGCAGCTCGCCAATACGCGGCGTCAGATGTTTCGAGCGTGCCATGAATTCGCCGTGCCAGAACGGCATTCGTGCCGGAGCTCCGGGCGCGGGAATCACAATTACGCGATCATGTTCGATTGCCGTAATGCGCCACGTCGAACTGCCCAACTGAAACGCATCGCCCACGCGCGATTCGTGCACAAACTCTTCGTCGAGTTCGCCGAGTCGCGTTTTGTCGGAGAGGTTGACGGTGTAGAGGCCGCGGTCGGGAATCGTGCCGCCCGAAACGGTGGCAACGAGTCGCGAAGAACGCGAAGGTGTGAGCGCATCTGTCACGCGATCCCACGTGAGACGTGCCTGCAATTCGGCCGCAACGTCGCTGGGATATTTGCCGGACAACATCGACAAAACTTCGTCAAACGCGGCGCGCGTGAGCGCATGATACGGATACGACTGACGCACAAACTGAAACAAGGCGGCACTGGTCCACTCGGGTTCGTCCGATGCAACCATTGCCACAATTAATTGCGACAACACGTCCAGTGCGTTTTGTACAACGCGCGTCGGTTCGACATCGCCAGCGCGCATGGCCTCGACAATCGCGAGTTGTTCCATCGCGTCTTCGCGATGAGTGGGCACAAACAACCCTCGACTGACCGCATCCAGTGAATGTCCGGCGCGACCCACGCGCTGCAAACCGGCCGCAACGCGCTTCGGGCTTTGCAATTGCACGACGAGATCAACCGAACCGACATCGATGCCCAGCTCCAGGGAGCTTGTGGTCACGAGTGCGCGCAGTTCGCCCGCCTTGAGTCGCTCTTCCAGCATGAACCGTCGCTCGCGCGAAAGCGAACCGTGATACGGCTGCGCAATTTCGTGTTCTGCCAGCGTATTGATACGCGCGGCCATCCGCTCCGATTGGCCGCGATTGTTCACGAAAATCAACGTGGTGCGTGCGCCGAGTATGCGGTCGAGTACCATTGGGGCAACTTTCGTCCAGATGGTGCCGTCGACGTGCGCGAGATCGGGTACGGGCGAACGCACCGAGGTTTCCATGCGCTTGACGAGACCGCAGTCAACGATGGTGACGGGGCGAAATCGGGCTATGTCGCTTGCGTGCGTCGTAGTCCCACTCGGTGCACTTGACTCGGCCGCGTTCGGTGCATTCCGCCCTGCGGCGTTCGGTACATTCGACTCTGGCGCGTTCGGTGTATTTGGTCCTACTGCCTTCCTCTCCGACGCATTCGACGCTGGTGCATTCGTGTTTGCGGCTTCGCATCCGCCAAGGAAGCGCGCAACTTCGTCGAGCGGTTTTTGTGTGGCCGACAATCCGATGCGCTGCGGGGCTGCAGGAGCGAGGTTTTCGAGACGCTCGAGCGTGAGTGCGAGGTGCGCGCCACGTTTTGTGCCCGCAACCGCATGAATCTCGTCAATAATTACCGCGCGCAACGAACTGAACATCGAGCGACCGCGCACACTCGTGAGCAGAATGTGCAGTGATTCCGGCGTCGTGATCAGAATGTGCGGGGTTTTACGCAGCATGCGCGCACGGGCCGCCGCCGGTGTATCGCCCGTGCGCACCGCCACGCGAATTTCCGGAAATGCCGGGTGCTCCTTCAGAAAATCGGGATCACTTTTGGCGCGACGGGCGGACTCAATAGCTGCTTCGCGTTCGAAGCGTTCCTTCAATTGCACCAACGGCCCTTCGAGATTTCGTTGCACATCATTGTTGAGCGCTTTGAGCGGCGAGATGTAGAGCAGGTGAATCGCATTGGCGAGTGGTTCCTGCAATCCGTCAACAATGAGCGCATTCAACTCCCACATGAATGCGGCTAACGTTTTGCCTGTGCCCGTAGGTGCCAGAATCAACGTGTCCGCACCACTCGCAATGGCGGGCCACCCCGCGCGTTGTGGAGCGGATGGAACGCCTACGTTCTCTTCAAACCACGCGCGAACGGTCGGATGAAACGCTGCGAGTGCATCGGCGATTGGCAACGCGTCGTCCGTCATTCAGTGGTGCGCGAGAGATGCGCCCATTCGCCGGGCGCCAACAGCAGAAAAAGTTTTTGCGTCCGCCGGATTTTGCATGCTTATTTCTAGCACGTGGTCACGCCTGGAGCGTAGACGTTTGTACCGCGTTGTTACACCCACGCGCCCCTCCCGATTTCCCGCTGGACTGTGCCCCCCTGGAGCCTCCTGATGCGCCCGTCTCACTCGACCCAGCGGTTCGTTGCCGCGCTGGCCCTCCTGGCCGCGTTTTCCCTTCCCGCGCTCGCACAATCCAACAGCGGCAATGCGTCCGCTACAGGATCGAGTGCGGCCGCGTCGGCCGGCGGAAGTCTCAAGATTCTCAATCTCGCCGATTACGGCCGATGGAATCGCGTGACGTCCACGGCGCTGTCGCCCGACGGCCGGTGGATGTCGTACGCCTACCAACCCAACGACGGCGACGCGACGCTGTTCGTCCGCCAGCTCGACACTGACAAACTGTACACGATTCCGGTGGGATCGGCGCCGGTATTCTCGGATGATTCGCGTTGGGTCGGGTACTTCGTGAGCCCACCCGAACGGCCGGCCGGCGGCGGCGCACCCGTAGGCGGTGGAGTTCCCGCAGGCGGTGCAGTTCCCGCGGGCGGAGGAGGTGGTCGCGGCGGTGGTGGTGGTGGTGGTGGTGGTGGTCGTGGCGCTGGACGCGGCGGCGGTGGCGCTCCACCGGCCGCAGCAGGTGCGCCTGCTGCCGCGCCCGTCCCAACGCGTCGGTTCGAATTGTTATCGCTTCAATCGGGCGAGAAAGTGCCCGTCGCGAACGCGCAAACATTCAAGTTCGCGAAGGGTTCGAAGTGGCTCGCGATTCGCATGAACAAAGCGGCAGGCGGCGGAACCAACAACGGATCCGATCTCATTGTGCGCGATCTGTCCAACGGCAGCATGCGCAACGTCGGGAACGTCAACCAGTATGACTTCGACAACACTGGTAAGCTGCTCGCATACACGATTGATGCCGCGGAACGCGTTGGTAACGGCGTCTATTTGCTCGATCCGGCAAGTGGAGAAACGCGTGCGCTCAACACGGCGGTCGCTGACTACGATCAAATGGGTTGGGCCGATGAAGGCTTCAATCTTTCTGCAATTCGCGGCGACAAAACACGCGGTATGCGCCAGAAAACGAACACGCTGCTGGCGTGGAAGAATGTCTCGAGCGCATCGCCCACGTTGGTTGAATGGAATCCCGCGTCGGACAACGCGTTTCCGAAAGAACATGTGTTAAGCGAATACACCGCGCCGCGCTGGAGCAAGGACGGATCGCAGCTGTTTGTCGGTATCAAGGAACAGGAAGCCGAAATTGCAGCGGCCGATTCAATCAAGGCCAACGTTGACATCTGGCATTGGAAAGATTCCGATACGCAAGCGTCGCAGATGATTCGACTCGCTCAGGACCGTCGCTCGACGTACAGTGGCGTGTTGTTATTGTCCCCGGTCAAGTTTGTGCGTTTGGCCGACACCAGCATGAAATCCGTTGCAACAACGCCCGGCGGAAAATGGGGAGTTGGTCGTGACGATGCGGCGTATCGGAACGACCCCATGAACACGCAGAATCGTACCGACTACTATCGGGTCAACCTTGCCGACGGCACGCGTACGCTGATTGGAAAAAATCTCACGCGCACGTACGGCACGTCGCCCGATTCGAAGTGGTTTCTCTATCTCAAGGACAAACACATCATCGCGTACAATCTCGACAACGCAACGTCGTTTGTGCTCGATGCCACGGCCAAACGTTTGTTCATCGACGCCGAAGATGATCATGCGGCCGACAAACTACTCTTTGGGATTGCCGGATGGGCGCGCGACGGAAAGTCGGTGCTTGTGAACGACAAGTATGACATTTGGCAGTTGCCACTCGATCCAACGGGAAAGCCGGTCAATCTGACGAATGGCAAAGGTGCGGCTGACACAATTGTCTTTCGTCTCGCACGACTCACCGGCGGCGGTGGACGCGGCGGTCGCGGCGGTGGTGGTGGCGGCGGTGCTGGAGACGACGATGGCATTGATACATCGAAACCCCTGTTTCTGTCGGCGTATGGTGAGTGGTCAAAGAAATCCGGCTATTTCGAAACCGTTGCCGGCCAATCGCCGAAACCACTCGTGTGGGAAGACAAACAAATTGGCCAGGCTGTCAAAGCCGACAGCGCCGACCGCGTGATCTTCACGGAACAAACGTTCAAGGAATTCCCCGACTATTGGGTGTCCACCGCGAAGTTCGATGCACCGAAGAAAGTCACCGACGCAAATCCGTTCATCAAGGAATACGCGTGGGGCAGCAAGGTGCTGTTCAGCTACAAGAATTCGAAGGGCAAAGCGTTGCAGGGCACCCTCACGTTGCCCGCCAACTACGTGCCAGGCAAGAAATATCCCATGATCGTGTATCACTACGAGATCATGTCGAACACGCATCACACGTTCTCACAACCCGTCTACGACGATCGACCGCAAATGAGTACGTACGCGAGCAACGGCTACATCATGATGCAGCCGGACATCGTCTTTGACATTGGCAAGCCGGGTTCGTCAGCACTCGACTGCGTATTGGCGGCCACCAAAAAAGTGATTGAACTTGGGTACGCCGATCCGAAACACATTGGGTTGCAGGGACACAGCTGGGGCGGATACGAATCGTCGTTCATCGTCACGCAAACCGACATTTTTGCCGCGGTTGTTACGGGAGCTCCGCTCACCGACTACATCAGCATGAACAACCTCCTGTACAAGCAGAGCGGCAGTTTGAACAGCGCGCTACTTGAAACGGGGCAGGGACGCATGGGCGAAAACGTCACGCCGTACAACAGTCGCGAGTTGTGGGTGAGCCAGTCGCCCATTGAACATGTCCGCAACATCAAAACGCCGTTCATGATTCTGCAGGGCACCGCCGATGGTGCGGTCGACTGGAATCAGGGACTCGAGTTCTTCAACGCCGCGCGCCGGAATGGCAAGGAAGTGATTTTCCTGTCCTACCCGAACGAGCCCCATCACCTGGGCATCAAGGAAAACCAGAAGGATTTCCAGACGCGCATGAAGCAGTATTTCGACCACTATCTCATGGACAAGCCCGCGCCCAAATGGATGACGGATGGCTTGCCGCAAACGAAAAAGTTCTCTCCCATTCGCTAGAAAACGTCGCCGATGGTCGAACTCCTGGCGCAGAACGGCCATCGGCATTTTTCTTGCACCAACTATACGCGGTTAGTGATCTGTCCCGCACATTTTCACACAGCTGGAGAATAATTCATGACTCGTTCGTCCCTCACTCTTCGTTCGCTCCTGGCAACCGTCGGACTCGCGCTGGCGGCCTCAACCGCTCAGGCACAACATTTGGTCGTCTCCCACGACGAATGGGTGACCGACAACGGGTTCTTCGGTACCAACGAAAAGCTCTTCATGAGCAACGCGCTCACATGGTTTGGTGCCGGCGCTGGCAGCCAGGCGCTCATTTATTCCAACAGCGCGATGCTCAACAACGTCGCGTTTTCCGGCTACCTCACGGGCAAAGGCATCGCGAGCACGGTGAACGCGAACGCCGCTTCCTTTGCTCCATACAAGGTGGTGTTCGTCGAAGCGAATCAACTGTTAAATGCCGCGGGGCTGACGTCATACATTCAGAGTGGTGGCAACGTCGTCTTGTTTGGTGGCACTGGAGTGCCGAATGCCCCCGGTGAAGCGGCGTACTCGAACCCGTTCCTCAACAATTTCGGCTTCAACTTCGCGAGCCAGTACAATGGCCTGGGCACCACCAACACAGCTCCGTTCGGCGCAACTGGTCCGTTTGGCTCAGCGTTATTCACCGGGGTCAGCAGCATCTACGCGAATTCGGGCAATACCATTTCGCTAACCGCGCCCGTTGCCAACGTCACGAGTCAGCTCTTTCAGGACGACGCAGGCCGGGGTGTTTTCGGGGCTGCGGTTTACCAAGGCGCAACAACGGTTGCACCTGAGCCCGCCACATTGGCACTCGTGGCGTTCGGCATGATCGTCGCTGTTCCGCTCGCTCGCCGCCGCCGCAGATAATCGCGTCGTCGCTCGCAGTCATAACAAAGGCCAACTCGTGAGAGTTGGCCTTTGACTGTTGTGGAACGATGCGAACAGATGTGGCGCCCGTGCGGCAATCCTACTTCACAACGGTGACGCGACGAGTCGACGTAACCTCCGGCTGCGCACCCCGCTTGATGCCCGTGACCAGATCGTACGCACCAGGCGTCAGCGCCGAGATTTCGAGTGACAGTGCCCGTGACTGAATAGGAACCGCGCCGCCCGTGGTTCGCGTGATATGCGCTGGGTTGGGTTCGCTCCACGAAATGGTGACCGACGCGTTGGGATCGCCAGCAACGTTGATCGCCATTCCCAGGCGCCGCAGAATAGACACGGATTCACGTCCCCGCAGCGTGACGCTCACACTGACCGTGTCGCCAGCACGCACACCGTACGATTCGAAATACACCCCAACACGCGGATTCTCGGCCAGAGAAATGGTGGTCGATCCCAACATGCGCGCCAACAATGCCTCATTGGGCTCCAGCGGCGCCGTGTCGTCCTTGCCCAGTTGCAGTACGATCGGATCGGACAACGCAATGTCACTCCGCTTCATCGCACTGAGTGTGGCCGGCGGTTCGATGCCAATTCGCGTGCGCGCATCCAAACCCAGCGGCGCAGGGTCGCGAACCTCCATCGCAAACAGTGTACGCGCACTCGGGATGTGGCCGCTCAGACGCACCGTCGATTCGTTATTCAGGCGCTTCGATTGAAGTGTGACAATCGTGTCCGGACTCGGCGTTGCAATCAACGTCGCAATACCGTTCGCCATTAGCGTTGCGAACGGTTGCTTGCGCAAATCATGCGCCGACGCCAGCACGATATCGTTCTCCCGGCGCAACATGGCAATCTGATACGCGGGAAGCATGAGCAGTGGTCGCGCGCGCCGCATGTGTTCGTCGGGCCACCAGTCCGCCACGCGCTTGATGTCATCTTTCGCGTTCAGATCCCATGACGAATCACTGATCGAGAGCGGCCAGTACAGTGATGACAAAGACGGTGCCGAGTGAATACGCCCTTTCGAGTATTCGTACGTCGTGTATGGTGGTTGGAGCGCAGTATGAAAGTTTTGGAGAAAACCGTCGTGTGATTTGTCCAGTAGTTCGCCGCCCCATCCGAGGTAGGTTGGCCATCCATAACGTGCGATCAGTTTGTACAGCGCATCAGGAGTGTGGTTGGTTCGCCAATACGTGAATCGCCCGTCGCGCGGCAACCCGCTCAATAGCAACACACGAACTGCACGCACATCCTGTTCAACTCGGCGTTCGTTCAGCGAATCCGAAAACATGGGAGTGGCCAACCACCAGTACTGCGCAACGAGTTGCTGCCGAGGTGTACACGAGAGTTGCGAGTAGGTCGTACGCACCGAATCCGGCAACAACCACGTGATATCACGCCATCCACAACGTTCCGGTGCGGTCATGTGTGCGGTTGCCGAGTCGAACAGCGCCGAGGCCTGTCGCAAGTTTGATCGTTGTGCCTCAACGTATCCTTGCACCAGCCAACAGAACACAACGTCTCCAGTACACGTTCGCGCCACTGCCATTGCGCTGTCGCGCATCGACTGGTCGAGCAGCAAACGAACGCGTTGCCCATTGATCGCGGTATTTGACGGGAGAAGAACCTGTCCGCGATCAAAGCTCTGGAGGAGTCGCGCTCGGGCGTGACGTACCGAATCAACAAGGGACTGACCAATCGCAGCATCGGTACTGTCCGACTCGTCCGCACTTTGTCCCTTGATGTACTCGTCGGTCTGACTCAACACCCAGGTGGGGCAAATAGAAAACGCCGACAGGCCGCGAATCGCAGCGTATTCGCCAGCAAACTTGACACCGTGTTCCGCAACCGAGACAAACTCTGGGGCGTGGCAATGTTGATACTGCCTCCGTACAATCGAATTCTGACTGACTGGCGGACCGTACGCCTTTCCGTCGGGAGTGCGCCATTGGGTGCTCTGACTGCGCTTCCACAGCCATTCCCACAGTTCGAAAAACTTGGCTGATTGTTTTTGCAGCGCGTTATAGGCTGAATCGGCTACGGATAGTGGCTGACCCTTTTTTGAGCTTGCCTTCGCCTTGGTGGACTGGGCCGACAATGGTTCCGTCAAGACACCGGCCACCATCAGCGGCAGCAGAATGAGGCGCATCCATAACATGCCCGAACCTACTTCTTGCCGGCTGAAGGGCAATGGTACACCCGGATGGTTTTCGATACCCTTTTTCCAGCTCGTTCGTCTATCAATGACCGAGTACATTCGGCACCGCACCCCGACATCCCGCCCATCCACGCATGTGGTTCATTCAGACGCCCGTTGACACCTTGGCACTGCCCACCGACAACGTGGGCCGCACTACGCTAACGGGAAGCGTGATCGCGTGGAATCACCTCGTGCGTGATCACACGTTTGACGAAAGTGATCGTGCGGCGATCTCTGGCATGCCAATTAGGTGGAGCATCTGGGCGTGGCAACAACTTGGTCGACGCGTGCAGTTGCACGACACGATTGCCATGCACGAACCGCTGGCCGACATGGTGCGTACCGAGCCGTTTCGTGTGTGTGCGCTTGTCCGTTTTCCGGAGCCGGGCAAGCGGCAATCGGACAACACGATTGAATTGATCATGGTGGTGCCACCGGAACAATTCAGCCGTTATGAAGCGTTGGTGCAGTTTGCAATGACGTTACCGGCCGGACATGTGGCCATGACACTACCATCACCGGTAGTGCCAGCAAACGAGCTGGCCGTTGTGCAATCGTCGCGATTGATTGTCCCGGGCACGTACAGCCTGATGGAAGGGGTTGAGATGGTCATCGCGCGCGGCACCGCGACAAAACTGAGCAACGCCGATTTGCGTCCGGAGCGTCGGAGCGCACCAGAGTTGCGGGGGCCCGCGCATCTCCTGCATGATGATGGTGATGATTGGTTGCTGTTCGCGTCGGAGGTGGTCAACGAACAAGTACCATCGGCCGATCCAGCCAGCGTGGAGTAGAAAGCGTCGTTCGTCACAACGGTCGCGCACGCAGTCGCGACAAAGTACAAGCGAGGATCTTTCCGCGAATACGGGTGACTGATGCGGCATGACACATCGCGCAGAACGTGCCACCGTTGTTATTGCCGTTTTGGTAGCGGCCATCGCGCTACATCTGGCAAGTGAATTTCTGATTCCGGTGGCTTTGGGCCTTCTGCTGGTCGCAATATTGTGGCCCGTTGTGCAGCAGCTTGTTGGGTGGCGTGTCCCCGCGTCCGTCGGTGCGCCGATGTGTATTGTTGGAATCATTGCGATACTTGCAGGAGGTGGCGCGGCCCTCGGCCCACCAGTGCGCGCGTTTGCCAACGAGCTTCCCAAAAGTATCGACGCCGCCCGTCCAAAACTTGCAGCTATGAGCGCGACCGTTGGCCGTTTGACAGGCACGCACAGTGGCGTCGCAACACAACAGTCGGTGAAGCCAGACTCCGCGAAGCAGGACCCGTGGCCTACCTGACTATCACCACACTGCAGAACAATGTGTTGAGTCCAATTGTGTACGGCAATCGCATGAAACTCAATCCCACAGCAATTCTATTGGGATTGATGTTGTGGTATTTGTTGTGGGGAGTTGCCGGTGCGTTTCTGGCCGTGCCTATTTTGGCGGCGTTCAACGTGTACGCATCCCGCACGCCGTCGCTGAAATCATTGAGCACTTTTCTCAGCGACTGATTTCGAACCGCGCGAGCACCACTGCGGGTCCGTTCGAGGTTTGGCTCTTGACGGCGGCAGCGCGGCGGCGAGGTTCTGGGCATGCAGAACTCCAGGATTTTTCAATGGCGAGCAGTGTCGCGCGCACTGGCTCTGGCTCCCTTCATCACGATAGGTGGCGTGTCAGCTCAGCCCAGCCCGCCGCGCGCGCGTTTGGTTGAGGATTTGCGTCTCGACGCGAAGAAGGAGGACTTTCCGGCCATTGCGGCGATCGCGGTTGGACCGCGCAATCAAATCGTGATTCCGATCGACGGCGACCGACAGATCCGCGTATACGATGCCAACGGAAAACGCATTGGTTCAGTGGGTCGCCGAGGTAAGGGACCCGGTGAATTTGAATACATCGGCCCGCTGATGTGGAAAGCGGATACGCTCGTCGTTGATGACTATTCCCAACGCCGATTTACCTACATCTCTCCCGATGTGAAAGTATTGCGGACCGCGGTGTATCCCACGATGAAGTCAGTGCAGTTGGGTGCACGCAAGTTTGACGGGGCACCGGGCACCGGCGTTGGGCCAAGGACAGCGCCCCATCGTCCCTTCGCGATGCTCCCGGATGGTTCACAGCTGGCGTACTGGAATGAGCCAGTCAAGAATCCAACGCCGTTGCAGATCGCACTTGGAGGCCCGTTGTACATCGTGCACGTCACGCTCGACGGAACAGCGCGCACCATTTTCAATGCTTCTGATTACACCGATGACCGTATCGCCATGGAGGCGTTTGGATTTGGCGAGTTCGCGCCGTTCACGTTTGTTCCGAAAACGGTGGCGTCTGCCACGGGCGATCGACTGGCGCACCTGGCATCGATCGCGACATCAAGCGAGGGCGGCACATTTACCGTATCACTCTTTCGTTCGAATGGCGACGTCGCGTTTGTCCGCACGTTTCCGTTTCGTGGAGTTCCCATTCCGAAGGCGGCTCGCGACAGTGAAATCGCGGATTATGCCAACGGTGGCGAAGGCGGAAAAGCCGTGAGTGATCGTTTTCAGGAACAGGCCCGACAAAAAATGCCGCTGGCATACGCCGGTGTTGATGATGTGTTGGCTGGACTCGATAACACCGTGTGGATTTCACTTCGAGCGACCGCAGAAGGCCGACCGGTGCTCGTGTTGAACGCGAAGGGTGATCCAATTGCAACGGTACTCGTTCCGAAAAACTCACGCCTTCGGCAGGCGAGCGCGACACACGTGTGGATGACGGAGAAGGATAGTGACGGGCTTGTGAGCGTAGTTCGGTACAAGGTGTCGGGAATCAGTTGCGGTTCGACCGGGTGTTGAGGGCGCCTGACCACGAGCTCGCGGGAACGGGCGACCAACCTACGAACATCGCGCAGCTGACGCTCCGAGAGCTTGTTGCCCAACCCAAATCATGCTTCGCGCCATTGGCCATTTGCAGCGGGTGCAACAATCGTGTCATTCGCACCGGCAAACGGGCCGACCTCAAATGAGATCGGCCCGTCTGTCTGTTCACCGCAAAAAGCTGTTACACCGGGAACAACATCTCACGGTACTTCGGCAATGGCCAAAAGTCGTCACCCACCACGAGCTCCAACGCATCACAGGCTTCACGCACCCCCGCCATCGTATCACAACCCGTGCCCGTCAAAAACTCGGCCTGCGCGACCGCTTCGTCATGCATGCCTTCGGCTTTCGCCGTCACTTTCGCGAGTTCGG
>JBDUBA010000484.1:0-13430 GCA_040004335.1 Gemmatimonas sp. | reverse complement strand
GCCGCTCCCGCTCGGGGACGGCGATCGCCACAAAGGTGCCCGACCCACGTCGCCGCGTGAGAAACCCTTCCGCTACAAGCTCATCGAACGCATGCTCGACGGTATGTCGCGAGACATTTAGGTCCTGCGCGAGAATCCGTGATGATGGAAGCCGGGCGCCTGCGGCCAGATTGCCGGAGAGAATTGCGCGGCGAATGAGCGCTTCGACGCGAATGGTGAGCGGCTGATCGCTGGTCGCTGGCAGTCCTTCAACGTTCAGTATCTGGATTGAGCGTGGGCGCTTGGGCATTGGCGGAAGCTACGCGGCGAAAAGTTTTGTCGCGTTTGTTGCAAAGCCACCAATCGGCGTTGCATGTTCTCCCAACTCACTCAAGTAAGGAACGAAACCATGCAACTCGGTCGAATCCTGTTATGGCTCCTGGTGATCGGTCTTGGCGTGGAAATCGGCGCCGGGCTCTTTGAAGCCCGCGTGTTGGTGCCGCTGTGGTCGGCCTCACCACCGACATCGCTCATCAATTACAATCTGCAGGCCATGCAGCCGCATCCCGGCCCGAGCTTCTGGATGATTTCCACGCCGCTTGTGGGACTGCTTGGCGTGGCCAATTTGGTGGCCGCTTGGCGAAACCGCGACCCGATGCGACGCTGGTGGCTGACCGGGGCCGTGCTGACTGTGGCCGTGGTGGTCGCGACGTTCGTGTATTTCGTGCCGGTGCTGCTGGGTTTCGAGCATTTGCGTGAAGGCGGTTCGGCGGACACGGCCTCGCGCGTGCACCAGTGGGTGACACTGAATTGGATTCGCGCGGTGATTTATGTGGCGGCGTGGCTCTGCCTGCTCCGGGCGTTTTCCGGCGGCACGCGCGTGACGGCGATGGAACGGCCAATGGCGTCAGCAGACTAGCCGCGAGTTCACGAACGAACAACGTTTCCATTGTACTTTCTACGCGCACTCACCCCCACTCCGCCACCGCGATGCCTTACAGCTATCCGCACACCATCGACAACGGCGCTGGCGAGCGCCTCACCTTCCTTCGTCGCGTGCCGGGTCAAAAAGGTGAACGACTGGAGGTAGAAAATACGGTCGGCCCCGGCAAAGGACCTGTCATGCACGTGCACCATTGGCAGGATGAAGCGCTCACGGTACTCGAGGGGCGCATTGGGTATCAACGATTCGGACAGAAGCCGCAGTTTGGCGGTCCTGGGGATACGATTGCATTCAAAGCGGGTGAACCGCACAAATTCTGGAATGCCGGCACGGAGCCGTTGCGTTGCGCGGGCCACATCGAACCGGCCGACAACCTGGAATACTTTCTGGAAAAGATTTACGAATCGCAGCGATCGACGGGGAGCGCACGACCGAATCCATTCGATGCCGCGTTTTTGTCGCGACGTTATCGCGCTGAATTCGGCATGTTAGAAATTCCGTCGCTCGTGCAACGCGTGGTGTTTCCGATACTCGTGGCCATTGGCGGCATGACGGGACGTTTCAAGAAATATGCGGACGCACCGGCGCCGGTGGTGCGGTAACGGTGCACGGCACAATCCGAGCGGGATGGTGCGATCGTCGTTAAAGCTGCTACCTACCCGATTGTACATAGGCTGCGCCATTGAACTTCTATGCGCTGCTTGAAAAGCGTCGAAGCATTGCTCCTACAATGAGACCACCAGGAAATGCGGTTAGAGCTACCTCTTCCCCAACGACCGGCGCATGACGTGCCGACGCGTGCCCGCACGGCCAATCTCCACAAATTCTGCAGCCTGGAACGTTGGCACGTAGCCCATGAACCGGTAACTCGGTGAGTCAGGATCGACTGGATATGCCTCAAGGACCCTGGCTCCGTTGCGCTTCGCATAATCAGCGGCGGCTTCAATGAGTTGCTCAGTCACGCCTTGGCCGCGAAACTCTCGGCGAATGAAGAAGCAGACCAGCGACCAGACCTCACCCACGCTTCCACTCGGCTCATCCTCGCCGCCAAGCGGGCGATAGGTCGAACGCGGGGCGATCGAGCACCAGGCGACTGGTTCGCCGTCCAGGTACCCGAGTAAGCCAATCGGAACTCGGTCGTGAACGCGCGCTTTGATCGCGGCCTTCCGCGCCGAGCCTTTCGTGTTTTTTGCCTCCGCGCCGCGCGCCCGCCACACCATGCACCAGCAGGCTTTCGGGCCGCCACGGCTCTCGAACAACCGCTCGAAATCCGGCCAGCGCGTCGCATCGACTTCGTGAAAGGTCAACGTCAACACTGTGAGAACCTATTGCGGAAGTTGGCGACGCCGAAACCCGTGCCGGAAGTGATCCGTGGGAGCTCCTGCGCGCGGTGTCGGCGGGTGGTAAGAGCAGAGATCTTGAACGTGCGACAGTGTGCGGCACCAACACACGTTGAGGAAGCGGGTGCGAGAACCATGTTGCCCATCACCATGTTCTGCAGAAGAGGCTCCAATAAATTAGCGGTGAACGGCGCAGCGCGAAGCCTTGCGCAGTTGCACAGCCTACTGCCTCGCGGTTGACTGCAGCAACGCTCGTTAGCTGACACCGCACTTCTCAATAGGGCAGCCTCACGAGTCGCGACAACCATCGATCAACAAGTCCATCGGTTTAGTCGAGCAATTGGCAGCGCGGTCAAGCGATTACTTTGGATTGGGCAAAGGTGCTGTTGGCCACGAACTCCTGAACGCCACGCTTCGAGTTCGTTCAGAATTCACATCGCGCAATGTCTGACTCTCCGTATCGCCAGCTCGATCCAACTCAGATCGTCGCAACGCTCACACGACTGCGTGAACGCATTGCCGAACGCTTTCCTTCCGCGAGCCTGGGGGGTGTTTCTCAGGAATTGCTGACGCTGACCAATGAAGCGACGGATACCATCGCGTACCTGCGCCGGCCGCTCTGGATACTCCGCATTGCCGTTGGGACGGCCATTGTCGGGGCCGCGTTTGTGTTGTTCATGGCATCAAAATCGGTACGCATTCCCGTTGGAGTGAGTGGTGTATCCGAGTTCTTTCAAGGCATTGAAGCCGCGATCAACGATCTCATTTTCTTCGGACTTGGCGTGTTTTTTCTGGTAACCGTTGAAATGCGCATCAAACGCCGCCGCGCTCTCAGGGCCTTGCATCAGTTGCGTAGCATCATTCACATCGTGGACATGCACCAGCTCACGAAGGACCCTGAGCGCTTGATGTCGCCGCAGCAGGATACGGCATCGTCGCCCGAGCGTTCAATGGCACCCCCCGAGCTGGGCCGATATCTGGATTACTGCAGTGAGCTCCTGTCTGTCACCAGCAAGGTCGCCGCACTCTTTGTACAGTATTTCAATGATCCGGTGGTGCTGGTTGCAGTGAATGACATTGAATCGTTGGCCGCCGGCTATTCGAGCAAGATCTGGCAGAAGATCACGCTGTTGGAGCGCGCTTCGGCCCGCACACTTCATGAATCACGGCAAGCGCCGTCGTAACTCGTCAACAACGTGGAACAGCAACGTGACATGATTCTCCACCGCTTTTTCGCCGACCGTCGTCGCTGGAAGCAGAGCGACGATGTGACGCGCATCGGACGTCACGTCAAAATTCGGCAACACCCCCGTGTCGCCCAAACGGCGTTCGGTCCACCGCGTCGGCGGATCCGCAATGAACTTGTCGCCCACGATCGCGTACGGCGCGACCAGCACATGCTGGTCGTCAGTGCCGAACAAGAGTTCACGTCGTGTCTTCGACCAATGCGGAACTCGGCCACCGGAACTGGACACCCGAACTTTGCTGCCGTTGTCGGGCACCGCGCGGACGTAAACCTCCCACGTTCCCGACTCGTTTGACCCGTAGGCAAGCCAGCGTCCGTCGGGAGAATACGTCGGATACACCTCGAAGAAAGTGGTTTGCAGCAGCGGCGTGGCGCGTCCCGCGGTAAGACCTGCGTTCGTCTCTTCGATTGACACGGTCCAGAGGTCCAGCGCCGTCGCGGGAGCCATCGCGTGAAAGGCAAGTTGGTGCCCGTCGGGCGTAAAGGTCCACGGTGCGCCAACAACTGCAACGCTCGATATCGGGTGCGGCGTGCCTCCCGTTCCCGGAATCCACGCGAGCCCACCGGAAGCGCCGCTGCCAACAAGAAAACGTCCGTCACGACTCCAGATCGCGTTTCCAATCCCGGCCACCATGATTGCGGGAACGGTGCGGTCGCGCGCGATTTCAAATATGGAGACAGTGCTGACTCCGCTCGCTGTGACAGAAACGGCCAGCCGGCGACCGTCTGGCGACAGGGACGGCCACACGTAACGACCGGGGGTGTCAATCAGCGGCGCTGCTCGTCCAGCGCTGTCGAGCATCGCGACGACCATGTTGCCGCTGCCGATCATTGGCTTGTATGCAAGCATGCCAGTTGGCGTATAGTCCAGCTGCGCGTAACCAAACGTTCCCGAATACGCGACGTTCCTGACAATGGGTACGGCCGCGCCTCGGGTCTCAAATCGATCGATGTCGAAACGAATGCCATACAGGGTGCCCTGATTCACGTAGGTCAGAAACCCAGGCGCGACATACCGGCCAAATGTTCCGCCCTTGATGAGCACCTTCCGCTGTCCATCAGCGATGGACACCAGCTCGATATTCGCGCGGTCGGCGCCAAGTGTCCCGAGGGCGGTATACAGCACGCGTGTTCCGCCCGGAAGAATCTGGGGCCAGCGAGGTGAAACGCCGTCGGTTGCAAGGTCGATAACGGGCACTGGAGATCCACCCGCTGATGCCACACGCGAGAGCTGATCCGCACTACTCAGAGCCGCGACGATCATTCCGTCTTCGCCCCAACTCGCCCCCAGCAAGTCCGACGCCTCACACAGCACGGTTGGCGATCCGCCTTCCAGCGCCGTTTTCTTGAGTTTGCGATCGGCCCAAAAACCTACCCAGCGCCCATCGGGCGAAATAAACGGCCCGCGAGCACCTTCCGTTCCCGGGAGATCAACTGGTAACGATCCGTCGACGTCGAAGCGCAGGACACGAAGGCGCACGTGGCCTGACGAATCAGCCGATACGAACACGGCCCTCGAGCCATCCGGCGTGAGCACAACATCGGTGCCGACTTCGGACGTAACGAGTCCGCTCGACTGCAACTGCACGTCGTACGAACGAAGCGGTAATCCGAGAGGGGTCGACGACTGTCGCACCATCCACGCGCCCACGGCGACGGCGGCCACGGTGCCGAGCGAACCCGCGAGCAGCCACGCGATCGGATGCGCACGGCCTCGTGGATTTCGCGGCGGTACGACCGTATCACTGCGACGATGAAATTCCGGCACATAACTGCCCTTTGGAAGAGCGATGATGACCGCATCCTGGCTTCCATCGGTCGCGTAGTATCGCTCAAGGCGACTGCGAAGGCGCGACGCCTCCGCTCGCACGATGGGATCGGTTCGCGGATCGAACGCGACGCCGCGGCCCAGCGCCTCCAGTCCAACGGTGTACTCTTTGAGCCGTTCCGCTTGCCCGTCAAGCGTTTGCAAAACAAGAAAGCGCAGAATGGAACTTGACCGTTCAGCGGTGCGGAACGCGGCGCTCGACAAAACACGGTCCAAACACGCAACACTGGCTGCTCGATCAATCGGCTTCTGGATCATTGGCGCAAAGGTAGCAATTCGCGAAGATTTTGCGAGAAACGTGCGGATCGCCACGATTCCCGTCGTGTTCGCCGCGGTGACGCGCTTGCCGTTTGCACGCGGCAGTGAGCAGTTGGGAGATTGTAGCGCGCAGCCGCTGCCTGGCTTTGGCGTTCGCTTGCGAAATACATCGCGCTATGCGAGCGCGATGCCGGGAACGTGCGGCACGCGTGCCGTTCCGTGCTTGTTTGCACCGTCTCGGAGGGCACGTTGACAGAATGAAAACCACAACCTTGGTCCTTCGCTCGGGAATGTTGGCGGCGCTTGTCGCGCACGCTTTGCCCGGGCAAACAGTCGCGGCGCGGCCGCCCGTCATCGACGTGCACTATCACGGTCCTGCGACTCCCCCGCCGGCCCTGTTGCACCCCGACTCGCTCAATGTGCGCTACCGCGTGATTGAGCTAAATCCAACCATGCTAGACGCTTGGCAATCGGTCGACCGCGAGCGGTTCCTCCCTTCGCTCGGCCTCATCTTCGATCACGGCCGCGATCTGTTCGGTGGGGCGCTCGGCATGACGACTCCGACCACCTTTCCGGATACGTCGTGGCTACGCCGAGAGATTAAAGCTGGCCGAGTCCGTGCGTTTGGTGAGCTCATTCCAGCGTACGCCGGAATGTCGCCAAATGATCCTCGCCTCGAGCCGTACTGGTCGATGGCGGAAGAGTTCGATCTCCCAGTTGGGATTCACATGGGGAGCGGACCGCCTGGCGCGGCGTACATGACTGTGCCGTTCAAATTTCCGGAGTACCGGGCAGCGTATGGCGACCCGATGCTGCTCGAAGAGGTGTTGATGCATCACAAGCGGTTGCGGCTCAGTGTGATGCACGCGGGCTGGCCCATGCTCGATCAGATGGTCGCGTTGTTGTACGCCCATCCCGGAGTGTACGTCGACGTTGGCGTGCTCCAACAAGAAAAGTTCGTTCCGCGCGCCGCATACTACCGGCACTTGCGCGGGTTGGTTGAAGCGGGCTTTGGGAAACGGATCATGTTCGGCTCCGATACGCCGTCCGGATCGCTGCGCGTGGGCATCGACGCCATCCTTGCCGCCGACTTTCTGAGTGAACAACAGAAGTCGGACATTCTGTGCGGAAACGCGATGCGATTCTTCCGGCTTCCCGAATCGGTATGTCGTCCGGATCCGTGAAACGCACGCGAGATTTCTGGACCAGGCGAATGGCGGACTGCGTGCGGTCGGCCCGCGCATTGAACGTCCTTACTTACGTTCTTTCTTTCTTGCAAATGTTGCGTGTCCCGAGATGGGGCGACAACCCGGGAGAAACGACCAATTCCCTCGCGACGACGTGAACCATTTTCCGCACGTGTTGGATATCGCGGCCGAGCGCCTCCGGTCCAATGGCCACGTGGTTCCTGCAGATCATCTGCAATTGCACATTCGGAACAGTCGCCTATGTTGGCGGTGACCCGTTCCCCTTTTTTTTCATTTCGAGGTAATCATGCTTGCAGTATCGCGATGGTCGCTTGCCCTTTTGTTGGTCGCCGCTCCGGCGAGCGCCCAAACCATCACGTTCGAAGACCTGGGCGGCCAGAATTTTACAGGCTTAGTGCCCACGTCCTACCAGGGCTTCACCTGGAGTGGAGACGTTTCCGGTGCGTGGGCCACGGGCCAGCCTGGTGACTTTTTCACCACGCCCATTGGCGCGGGTACCGTCAGCGCGTGGAGCAACGCCGGAGCGGCGCTTTACGTGAGCCGTGCAACGCCGTTCTCGTTCACGAGCACCCTCATTCGCGCCCGAAACGGCATGTGCGCTTCCCCCACGGCACCCACGCAAATCGTCAACGGCTACTACCTCGGCGCACTCGTCGGCACCATGAGCTTTGGGCTCAACTGCAGCGCCTACGAGACGCGGGTGTTCGGCGCCGGATTTTCCACGATCGATCAACTCCGGTTCGAGCGCACCACGCCCAACCCGACCAACATCTACCTTGACAACTTGGTATTTGGCGCCGCTGCCGTCACCCCGACCGTGGCACCTGAGCCGGCAACGCTGGCGTTCGTGGGCTTCGGGCTGCTGAGCGTGTTTGGTGCAGGCGCCGTGCGCAAGCGTCGCACGCCATAAGCTTCGCTGTTGCTAGGATTACGGCCACCAGGAGACACTGTCTTGGTGGCCGTTGTTGTGTCGTGGTGTTGCGACGTTGTAAGATGCGCGGAAGACGCTGCGCATTCCGTGCCGCGCTATTTTTTGATCGCCGATAACCCCGCCGCCGTCAGCGTCCGGTTCAACGCCACCAGTTCCGTTGTGATTAACGCCGTCCACCGCGCCATGACGCGCGTGCCTTGTGCGCGCGCTGCGGCAATCGCGTTCAACTGCACTGTTGTCGGACGCACATCAGCACCCTGGAGCAGGTTCATCACTCCTCCAAGCGCGGCACTCGCACCGGACAGCGTTTCGACAACCGGTGCGTTGGCAGCGCCACCTCGGCCACCGCCACCACCAGCACCACCGCCGCGTCCACCTCGCCCGCCCGCGGCCGCAGCACCAGCAAGCGTTTCGAGTTTTGTCGCGTAGGCGGACAACGCTGCGGTGTTTGCGCCCGTTGCTTGCGGCAACACCTTCGCGATCTGGTCTTTCAACGCGCGTGCCTGTGTAGCCGCATTTCGCGTTGCAATTGCCTCATCGTACGCGGCGCGCGAGAGCGTGTAGACCTGCTGCAGCGCCAACGCTGGTGTTTTCACGCGCGGATCGGCCTTCACGACAATCGGTTGCGTGTACGCGGTGCCGTTCACCGTGAGGCGCACGGTGTACGTGCCTGGGTTTGCCCACGGCGTTGACGGTTGCTGGATCGTGTTATGTCCAATAGCAGCGATGGCGAGATTGGGACCACCAAGCCGAGTCGATCCATCGAGCGATTGGTAGTGCACATCCCACGTGAATCGATGCATTCCTGATTTTGCGGACAGCCCCTTGAGATCGCGATACCAGTACAGCGGAATGGTGCTCGTTGTGACGTCGGGTTTGAATACCGAGTCTTCGCTTGAGTATTTGCGCAACACGGTTTTGCCATCGAGAATCTCGAGCGTAACCGGGCCTGTCGCGTCTGCGTTCAGGAAGTAGTTGATGATCGCACCTTCCGGCGGATTGGGCGCGCCTGGTTCATCCGGAGGGAGCGGTGTGTCCGTATTCATGTTCCACCGCACGCGCATCGCCGTCTGCGGCTTGAACAACACTGCAGTTTCGCTCGCCGTTGCGGCAGTGATCTGACGCAGCGGTGTGATGTCGTCGAGAATCCAGATGCCGCGCCCGTGTGTGCCGATAACGAGATCGTCGTCCTTGATCACCAGGTCACGCACTGACGACGCAGCCATGTTGAGTCTGAGCGATTGCCAGTGATCGCCGTCGTCAATGGAGAAGTACACCTGCGTTTCCGATCCCGCGAACAACAATCCCTTTCGCTTTGGATCTTCGCGCACGACACTGACTGGCGCGCCGCCAGGAATACCGTTCACAATTTCCTTCCACGTTTTGCCGCCATCGTGCGTGCGATAGATGTGCGGATTCATGTCATCAAGTCGCAACGTGTTCACCGCTGCGTACGCCGTCAACGCGTCAAACCGACCTGCGTCGATGGTGAAGACCTTCTGGAAATCCGTAATCTCCGGCGGGAGGAGAGCTTACTATCCCGTGGCCGTTGTTGACTTGGAGGTCCGGCAACTGCGGCTTCCTTTTCTGCAAACGAATCAAGTGTCTTGCGCGCGTCCAGCGCGCGCTATACGTTCTCGGTCGATTCGAATTCGCTTGATTACTTGTTCTGGGCAGGGGGTTCTTATGTCAGAATCCAATCTCGAGATATGGCGACGGCATGCTGTAAAGTTCGGCTTTGTGCCCGTGATGATGGGCATGAGTCTAGGGCTGAACCCAACCGATGGTGCGCCGAAGTCGCGTGGACCCTGGGACCCTACACAAGAGAAACACAGCGCAAACCACGAGATCCCGTCGAAACAGCCGGCTTGTGACAGTTGTTCTCTGAGCATCAGCCTCGTCGCGACGATCGGCTCCGCCACTGACAAGACCCTCATTCATCCATTCGCGAGCGTAGATCGCGACACTCGCGGAATTTACTATGTAGGACGTTTGTACGAGCCGGGTCGTGTTGGTGTGTATGACAAGAATGGCGCATTTGTGCGCACGATTGGTCAACTTGGACAGGGCCCGGGTGAATTCAGTGATGTTGACCAGGTGCGCGTTGGACTTGGAGATACACTGTTCACGATCGACAATCGAAATAGACGCTTGACGGTATGGAAACCAAATGGCGAATTAGTTCGCTCGGTCTCCATGCTCACATCAGTGTGGGATGTTGTGCCGCAGCGATCGGGCGAGTTCGCCATCAGAGGGCAGTTCGGATCACCCGGAAAAATCGGGCTTCCGCTTCACCTCGTTGGAGTCAGCGGGGACATTCGTCGCTCATTCGGCGCCATAAATCCAGAGGTGCGAGTTGGCGCGGAAAGCGTGAACGATAGAATCGTGGCCCCTGGGGGGCCAGGACTCATCTGGTCGGCATTGCGCAATCAATACCGTGTTGAGCTTTGGGACACGGCAGGAAAGCTGGTTCGCAGCGTTGCCCCACCGGGGCCGCATTGGTTTACTGCCTGGAAAATTGAATCTGAGGTGCCGCCTCGGTACCAACCGCGACAGCCCCTGGTTGTCGGAATGCGCATTTCTCGAAATACGATCTGGCTTCTTACTACAGTTGTTGCTCGAGACTTCAAACCAGACACTCCCAAAGAAAGGGGGAAGGAGAGGCCGGCCACTGACGGCTACTTTGACTCGCCAAAATACGCCGAGTACATGTTAGAAGCGATTAATCTCAATACTGGAAGAGTCATTGGAAGTACCCGTATCACCAACATGATTGTCGGCGGTTTCCTGTCGTTTGGCTCAGATGATGCGCTGTACAGCAAGCGTCAACGCGCAGATGGCACAGTCGCGGTCGAGGTGTGGCGCCTCGCACTCAATTCCCCAAATTCCAATAAGAGGACAACCAGATGATCCAAGGACTATTGAAAGTTCCCATTGTTGCAGTTTTGATGGCGCTGACAGCGCAATCATTCCCCAGTGCATCGACACATGAAATCGCGAGCTCCAGCGCAGACTTCGGCGTATGCCGAAAGTGTCATACGGTCAAGGTAGACAATGTGCCAGTCAGCCACTATTTCGATGCCGCTTCCGAAAATTTCGCAGATCACGAGGACGCAGAGAGTTCCGAGCCGGCAGAGGGAATTCGCTCGGCATTGATTCGTACTGTTCAATTCTTCACGGTATCGGACGATGCGGAGGGGAAGTACCGTTGCGAAGATTGCCACACTACGACTGTCGGTTACGAAGGCTCATGCGGTTGGGAGCATACCAATAATGGTTGCGGGACCGAAGAGTCATTCGCTGCTGTGGCCGCCCTTTATAAGGCGGTTGATTCCAAGGACATCAGCGCGGTGCAACGTCTTGTCTCGAACAGCAAGCTTGGGTTCGTAGTAAACCATGAACGACAGGCTGTACAAATCCTTGACTGTGCGCGCGACCACACGGTTGGTTCACTACCGGTGTCCGCCGCCATGTTAAAGGCCATAGAAACGCACTAGGTGTAAGTCCAACCGTCACGCGAGGCGCCACCTCTCAGCCGTTGTCGAAGCAGTCGCTGCCGACGACGGCTGAACTGCGTTTCACCCGAAGTCCAACGCTACTTCCCAATCCCGGCGAGCCCCGCTGTCGTCAACGTTCTGTTCAACGCCGCAAGTTCCGTCGTGCTCAACGCGGTCCACCGCGCCAAAACCCGCGCGCCTTCAGCGCGCGCTTTCGCAATCGCATTCAACTGAACCGTCGTCGGACGCACATCTGCACCCTGCAACAAATTCATCACTCCGCCAAGCGAAGTGCTGGCGCCCGATAACGTTTCAACCGGTGTCGCGGCATCCGCCGCACCACCTCGGCCGCCAGCGCCGCCGCCACCGCCGCGTCCACCACGCCCTCCGCCCGCCGCTGCACCAGCAAGCGAATCAAGACGGCGGTCATACCCAGTCAGCGCTGTCGCTGTCGCACCCGTCGCCTGCGGCAACAGTTTTGAAATCTGATCTCGCATCGCGCGCGCCTGTGTAGCCGCATTTCGCGTTGCAATTGCCTCATCGTACGCGGCGCGTGACAGCGTGTAGATCTGCTGCATGTAAAGCGCCGGCGTTTTAACACGCGGATCCGCCTTGACAACAATCGGTTGCGTGAAACTCTTCCCGTTCACTGTTAGCCGCACCGTGTACGAACCCGGATTCGCCCACGGTGTCGTCGGTTGCTGAATGGTGTTGTGACCAATGGCTGCAATTGCAAGCGTCGGACCACCAAGTCGTGTCGATCCATCAAGCGATTGATAGTGCACATCCCACGTGAATCGATGCATGCCTGATTTCGCGGACAGCCCCTTGAGATCGCGATACCAGTACAGCGGAACCGTGCTTGTCGCTGCGTCGGGTTTGAAGATCGAATCTTCGCTCGAATATTTGCGCAACACCTTTGCGCCATCAAGAATCTCGAGCGTCACCGGTCCGCTCGCGTCTTCCTTGAGGTAATAGTTGATGATCGCACCATCCGGCGGATTCGGGCCCGCCGGTTCATCCGGAGGAAGCGGCGTATCGGTGTTCATGTTCCACCGCACACGCATCGCGGTCTGTGGCTTGAACAACACCGCTGCATCATTTGCAGTTGCAGCAGTCAACTGACGGAGCGGCGTGATGTCATCGAGAATCCAGATGCCGCGACCGTGTGTACCGACCACCACATCGTCGTCCTTGATCACCAGGTCACGCACCGAACTTGCAGCCATGTTGAGCCGCAGTGATTGCCAGTGATCGCCATCATCAATGGAGAAGTACACCTGCGTTTCCGATCCCGCGAACAACAATCCCTTTCGCTTTGGATCTTCGCGCACGACACTCACTGGTGCACCACCAGGAATACCGCTCACAATTTCCTTCCACGTTTTGCCGCCGTCGTGTGTGCGATAGACGTGCGGATTCATGTCATCGAGCCGCAACGTGTTCACCGCGGCGTACGCGGTCAACGCGTCAAACCGACCAGCGTCGATGGTGAATATTTTCTGAAAATCCGTGATTTCCGGTGGCGTGACATTCTTCCACGTGACACCGCCGTCCGCCGTCGTTGCAATGGTGCCGTCGTCGGTACCAAACCAGATGCGATTGATGTCCGTGTACGACGGAGCAATGGTGTAGATAACCTGCGCACCAATTGAACCGCGCGTGGTGGCGGTAACACGCGATGTGTAAATGCCCACATTCTTTGGCACACTCCACGTGGCGCGCGTGAGATCAGGGCTGATCTGTTTCCAGTTCAAACCGCCATCGATTGTTTTCCAGAGCACGTTGTTGCCGTAGAACATGGCGCGCTTGTCAACTTCTGAAAACACAACCGGCTGCGTCCGCACCGTGCGATACGACGGACCGCCTGCTGCGCCGCGACCACTCACGGGGCCGACATCAGACACCTGCCCCGTTCGACGATCATACCGCGTGACTTTTCCACCGTAGATAATGTCGGGATCGAGCGGATCGGGCGCAGCGAAGCCATACTCCTCGACACCAACCGGATGCCACTCGCGCATCGTGATCTGACCATCGTTGCCGCGACTCGCAATACACATCGATCCACTGTCCTGCTGACCGCCACACACGCGATACGGAAACGCGTTGTCGGTCATGACATGATACAGTGCCGCGGTTGATTGATTGAACCACGAACTCCACGTCTTGCCACCATTCAGCGTGACCACCGCGCCCT
>JBDUBA010000214.1:0-3972 GCA_040004335.1 Gemmatimonas sp. | reverse complement strand
GATCCTGCACAAAAAACAATCCCTGTTTGAATGCGCCCAACTCAGTGAGCGCAACCCCTGCTTCCAATTGCAACGAGTCGGGCACGAGCGGAATTTCGGTGACTGTTACCCCCGCACCTTCCAGCATCGCTTCGAGCTGTTCGCGCACGATTCCAAACGGACGCACAATGATGGGTGCTTCCGCATTGTTGGCGACCAACAGCTTGATGACGTCCTCTTCACTCCATCGCGCCATCCATCGCGCTACCAACCAGCGCGGATGCGAATATTTCTGCGCAATGGCCTCAATGTGATCGTCGGGCACTGGCGGTTCCAGATCGTCGCGCTCGCGATCGATCCGACGCAACACTGCGTTGGCAAGTTTGCTGGCACCAATGCCGTGGCGGCGTTTCGTCAGCTCAACGGACTCACCAATTGCGGCATAGGGTGGCACACTGCCCATGAACAGCAGCTGATAGGCGCCCAGGCGTAACAGGTCGGTAAGATCGGGATCGAGTCGTGCGATGCCGCCGCGAATTCGCACCGCGAGTACTGCATCGAGCCATCCACGCACCCGCAGCGTGCCCCACACGAGCTCCTGAATCCAGCGGCGGTCACGCGCGTCGAGACCAACAATTCGTTTCTCGAATGCGGGCTCCAGCATCATGCCGGAGCGCAGATCGGCCAGTATATGCGCTGCCGCAGTACGAGGTTCGGTAACCCCGCCCGGTTTCAGTCCTGGAATGTGTTTCCCGCGTTTGGAGTCTTCCACCGGCGTCATACGGCGAAAAATAGTCGGCTTACCAACAGGTTGCCTGACGCGGCGTTACTCCGCGTGTGCGCGAGACCGCGATCTAATGGAAACCGTCCCCCACATTGATCCCCCGGCCCCGGCTCCACACAAGGGGGGAGAGGCGCGGTTTCCCAGCCGGCTGCACTTCTTTCACGCGAACCGCGCCCGTTCCGCAGCGGACCGTCATTCCGTCGCCATCAATTTCACGAACCGTCCCGGCCGATGACGCCAGCAGCGCGTCGTCGAGCGACTCGTCGGTTCCAGTGCCGACCAGCGATGCGCCAAAACACTTCACATCGGTTTCGCGAAGTGTGGTGAACGCACCCGGTCGCGGATCGAAAGCGCGAATTGAACGCGACACGAGTTCGGCAGACACCGACCAATCGAGCCGAGCCAACTCGCGCGTAATCTTGGCCGCGTAAGTTGCCTGGCTGTCATCCTGCGCAACCGGACGTGCTGCTCCGGCTTCCATCAGCGCCAGCGCCTGCACAATTCCCAGCGCCCCCAACTCGGCCATGCGATCGTGCAGTTCGCCGTATGTCTCGTCAGGCTCGATGTTGGTGCGCAGTGTATGCAGCATTGGACCTGCATCGAGCGCCGGCACCATCTGCATGATCGTGATCCCGGTTTCGCTGTGCCCTTGCAAAATGGACGCTTGAATTGGCGCGGCTCCACGTAATGCCGGCAGCAACGAACCGTGAATATTGAGCGTGCCAAATTCAGGCATCTCAATTACGACGCGAGGCAAAATGTGACCGTACGCCACAACCACGGAAATTTCGGCGTCGAGCGCACGCATCGCGGACAGAAATTCGTCGCCGCGCGGTTTTTCTGGCTGCAGCACCGGCAGTCCTTCTTCGAGCGCGACAACTTTTACTGGCGATGGATCGAGTTGTGAACGCGAGCGACCACGTGGTCGGTCGGGTTGCGTGACGACGCCCACCACGTCGTGTCCCTCGCCCAACAACGCACGCAGGGCCGGCACCGCAAAATCCGGCGTTCCCCAGAATAACAATCGCATCGTTGTGAGTTATCGCGGGTCGCTGCCGTCTTCGCCAATTGAGCGAATGATCGGCACGGGATGCGGTTCACGCACTCGTTCTTTTTTCGGTTCCTTTTCCTTGGGCAGATCACCCACGGGAATGACGCGCAGCAGTTTCGGATACTGATCTTTCTCGTCGTCCCAATCTCTCATGGCACGACGCTTTTTGAGAATGCTCAAGCGGTCAATGAACATCTTGCCGTGCACGTGATCGAGTTCGTGTTGCAGGCAGCGCGACAGCAGCTCGCTTGCATCAATTTCGTAGAGTTTGCCGTCAACATCGTGCGCACGCATAACAACGCGCTGTGCGCGCTCAACATCCGAAAACACTTCCGGAATTGACAGGCAACCCTCTTCGCCTTTCTGAAATCCTTCGCGCAGCACCAATTCGGGATTGAACACGACTAATTTTGTGTCATCCACTTCGGCGATGAACAGGCTTTCGCGGCGACCAACTTGTGGTGCCGCGAGTCCAATACCGTTCGCGGCGTGCATGGTTTCGAACATGTCGTCAACGAGGCGACGCAATTCTGGTGTAAATTGCGTGACGCGCTCGGTTTCCTGGCGAAGAATCGGCGACCCCAGGACATGGATATCAAGCAGCGACATTAGGCGTATTTCTGCGCGGGAGTCGGAAGTGCGTTTGGAGGGAAATCAGGATGCCGACGACGTGCCGGTCGACGTGGTGATGGAAGCAATGCGACCGCGTTCAACCAGCAGCCGCGATTCACCACTCTTGATCGTCACTTTGTCGTTCATGCCCGCGACAATGGTGCCGTCCTTGGATTTGGTATTCGGTGCGATGAACATCACCTCACCAATAACGCCGCCAGTAGTCACGATCTCATCCCCCTTCTTGAGATTCGCCACCAGATCCTGGTGCTCGCGCTTTTGCTTCTGCTGCGGACGCAGCAACAGAAAATAGAATATCGCAAAAATTGCGCCGTACGTGAACACCATCTGTGAAACCTGGGCCGTCATAAGGCAACCTTTCGTGAGTGATAACGGGCGAGCCAGTCCTGGCTCCAGCCGGTGAATGAGCCACCCTCCAGTGCACGTTGTGCATCGCGCATGAGGGCAACAAGGAAATGTACATTGTGGAGGCTCAACAGGCGGAGGCCGAGGAGTTCTTCGGCTACAAAGAGGTGCCGGATGTAGGCCTTCGTGAACCGTTGGCACGTACTGCAGGCACACTCCGCATCGAGCGGTTCGGCGTTCGTCCGCCACTCGGCATTTTTGATATTGCGACGCCCGGTGTTGGTGAAAAAAGCCCCCGTCCGGCCCATACGCGTGGGCGCGACGCAATCGAACAGATCGACCCCGCGTGCGACCCCTTCGACCAGGTCTTCGGGGAAACCCACACCCATCAGATAACGGGGCCGATCGAGCGGCAGAGCCTCGTGCACGACTTCCAGCATGGCGTACATGTCGACCTTCGCTTCGCCTACGGAGAGCCCGCCAATTCCGATGCCGCGCCAATCGTCCATCGAACAAATGGCTTGCGCGGACTCGCGGCGAAGCCCGGCGTGAATGCCGCCCTGCACAATCGGGAAGAGTGCCTGCACCGGCGTTGGCGCGTTTGGATCGTCGCGCAACAATGTCTGGAATTCGTCGCGGCACCGTGCCAGCCAGCGAATGCTGCGTTCCATCGCTTCGCGTGCCAGCGCCTCCTCGGATTGGCCGGGAACGACGTGATCGAATTGCATGATCACATCGGCGCCAAGATTGCGCTCGATGCGCATGACCGACTCGGGCGTGAAGTTGCGCAACGATCCATCGAGGTGACTGCGAAACTGAACGCCATCTTCCTTGATCGTGCGCAAACCTTCCAGCGAAAAGACCTGAAATCCGCCGGAATCGGTGAGCATGGGTCCCGACCATCCCATGAATCGATGCAGGCCGCCCATTTCACGAACGAGATCGTCACCCGGTCGCAAGTGCAGGTGGTAGGCATTGGACAGCACCATCGTTGCGCCCAACGCGTGCAGTTCGATTGGGTCGAGACTTTTAACGGTTGCGAGCGTACCAACCGGCATGAACGTTGGTGTGTTGACCGGTCCGTGCGGTGTGTTGAAGCGGCCCGTGCGCGCGGCGCCTTCGGTGACACCAACGGTGAACGCAAAGTCGCGCGATTGCGACGGCGTATTCTCCGATGCGA
>JBDUBA010000178.1:0-13513 GCA_040004335.1 Gemmatimonas sp. | reverse complement strand
GCGCAACACGGCGATGTTGTCCGGTCATCGCCGCTCGCTCGCCGACTCGCGAACGAAAAAGGAATTGCGCTGCAAAACGTTGTGGGGTCAGGTCCGAGTGGGCGCATCATCCGTCGTGACATTGACGCAGCAATTGCCAATCCGCCGGAGGCCGCAAAAGCGGCAGTCGCCGCGCCTGCGTCGGTGGGCGGCAAACCAACGACGTCACCGGCGATGGTCATCGAAGGCGACTTCAAGGATGTCGCACTCACTCAAATCCGCAAAACCATTGCGCGTCGTTTGAGCGAGTCCATCGGGCCAATTCCGACGTTTTATCTGACGACGGAAATCGACATGACGCGCGTGAGCGAATTGCGCGAAGCGATGTTCGCCGCGAACGAACAGTTCAAGGTGTCGGTCAATGACATCGTGATCAAAGCAGTCGCGCTCTCGCTCGCCCAACACCCCGAGTGTAACGCACACTGGCTCGGCGACCACATTCGCTACTTCAGCCGCGTGCACATTGGTATGGCCGTGGCTACGGATGATGGGTTGATCGTTCCGGTCATCTTCGATGCACACAGCAAGGGACTGGGCGCGATTGGATCCGAGGCACGTTCACTCGCCAAGCGCGCGCGCGAACGCAAACTCACACCCGCCGAGTATACGGGTTCCACATTCTCGGTGTCGAATCTGGGAATGTTCGGCATCGATCAATTCACGGCCATCATCAATCCGCCCGAGAGCGCGATCCTTGCAATCGGCAGCATGGAAACCAAACCCGTGTGGGAAAACAATGCGTGGATGCCGCGCCAGCGTATGCGCGTGACCATGAGTTGCGATCACCGCGTGATTGATGGTGCAGTTGGTGCGAAGTTCCTGCAAACCCTCACGCAGTTGCTTGAGAATCCGCTGCGCATGATGTGGTAGCATCAAAACTGAGGCCGATCGCGGTCGCGTTTTTTTGATGTTGGGGTCAGAGCTGGGTGTCAAAAGATTTCCCACGTGCGCGGCGTCATTTTGATACTGGGGTCAGAGCTGGGTGTCAAAACATTTCCGACGTGAGCCGCGTCGTTTTGACACCGGGGTCAGAGCCGGGTGTCAAAACGGTGCCGCGTTGCTTTGATACCGGGGTCAGAGCTGGGTGTCAAAAGATTTCCCACGTGAGTCGCGTCGTTTTGATACCGGGGTCAGAGACGCGCATAAAAACGTCTCGCACGCGAGGCCATACGCCAGCCGGCAATAATTGGCGCACGCTGTCACAACTTGAGTGCGGTTCTACTACGCGTGTGTTACAAAATCACGTCGTGAAAAATTCGTCGGGCACGCAGGCGCAAACTGTCACGCTCCCGGCATTCGGCGCGAATCGTCACGATTTTTGGTTCGTCAATGGTGGTCATGTCTTATCACACCATTTCCCCGCTTCGCCGCCGCGCACTACGCGCGCGCGCCGCTTTCGCCCGACTGGGTGTCAGTGCGTCACTGTTGACCGTTCTCGCCCTTGCTGCCTGTGCTGGCGCGGACAAGGGCCCAACAGAACCAGTCACGCCACCGGTCGTTCCGCCAATCGGCACCGATCCGGGTACACCTACCACCGGTATTGCATCCGTTGCATCAACGGGGCTGCCGAGTGGGGTGAGCAGTCGCGTCACTCTCAAGAACGGCAGCGTTGAACGTCTGCTGGTAGGTACAAGTTCTGTTGCAGGGCTGACCGCGGGCGACTGGATCGCTACTGCGGAAGCCGTGACCGCTGACGGCATCACCTATTTGCCAACGCCGGTCACGCAGACCGTAACCGTTGCAGCGGCCGGCACCGTCAGCATCAATGTGTCATACATCGCGAACACGGGTGCTCTGGATGTCACGATCTCCGGACTGCCCGCGGGGGGCAACGCGGACGTCGTGATCACCGGTCCGAATAACTTTCGCCGCTCGTTTGGACTCTCATTGTCCATCACCGCACTGGCCCCCGGCGCTTATCACGTCGACGCGCGAGGCGTCAAACTCTCGGCGGGCAGTTTTGCTCCGGTCACGGCGCAACAGGATATCAACGTTGCATCGGGCAACACGCCGACGACGTTGGCGATACCGTACGTGCTGGCGCCGTCGATCATCAGCGTGGCCATCGCCGGGGTTCCAGGGGGCAGTGCTGCCGCTGTCACGTTGACCCCGCCCACTGGGTCGAATATTGCCGTTACGGCGTCTACGAGGCTTGCAGCAGCGCTGGCGGGACGTTGGCAGATGAATGCCGTACCGATCAAGTCCAGCGGATTCACATTTTCGCCGACACCGAGCAGCAAAGACACATCGGTCGCCTCCGGCGATTCCCTGACGTTCAATGTGCAGTACACCGTGTCAACGGGTGCAATTGCGTTCGCCGTTGGGGGATTGGGGAATGGTGTGAATGGCGCCGTGACAGTCACCGGTCCGGCGGGCTATCAGAAAAGCATCACGGCCACGACGACGGTGACAGATCTGGCGCCGGGCGTGTACACGATCAAGGCAGACTCCGTCATCAGCGGTGGTGTTACGTACCGCACCGCGGTTCCGACGCAGCAGGTAACTGTCACTGCTTCATTGATTGCTGCACCAGGCATCGTTACGTACTCGAACGCGGTCGCTATTCTGACCGTCGGGATCAGCGGCATTCCGGTTGGGGCCACCAACATGGTGGAAGTTAGCGGCCCGGCTGGATTCGATCGTTTCATTAGCGGCACCACCACGTTCAGCAACGTGACCCCGGGTGTGTATACGATTGTGTCGAGTCCGGTCCTTCTGCCAGGCGGCATTCGCTACGAAGGCACACCGGCAACAGTGACGCGCACACTCGCCTTTGGAATTACCGACAGCGTCGGCGTGATTTATGCGCGCGCCGGTGGGAAGGCATCCGTCACCGTGATGGGATTGCCCGCTGGTGTCAGTAGCGCGATGACGTTAACCGGCAACGGACTGACCACGCCGATCACTGGTACGGTCACGATCGACAATCTCGCACCGGGATCGTACACGTTGTCCGCGTCACCAGTGACGGTGAGTACGACCGTGTATAGCCCGTCGCCAGTGTCATCCACCGTGGCGATTACGACCGGCAACACAACCAACGCAACGATTACGTACACAGCGGGCGTCGTCACGCCGCCCACGCCACCGGGCGGTGGTGGTGGAATCAATCTCATTATGGATGGGTTCTATCTGACCCAAGCAACACAAAAGATGGACGGCAGTGTTCCACTCGTCGCTGGTCGTGATGCGTTGCTGCGCGTCTTTGTGCACGCCAGCGAAACCAACACTGTCCAACCAACCGTGCGCGTTCGAATCTACGACGGCACCACGTTGCTACAGACGCTCACGTTGAGCGCCCCGGAAGGTTCGGTTCGCACCGCTCTCGCCGAAGGCACGTTGAGTTCCACCTGGAACAGTTTGATTCCAGCGGCGAATGTGCGTACGGCGATGAAAATTGTCGCCGATGTCGATCCAAGCAGCCTCATTGCGGAAGGCGACGAAACCGATAACAGCTGGCCACGCAACGGCACACCGCAGTCGATGACGGTCAATGTGGTGCCCGCGTTCAATGTGCGTTTTGTGCCAGTGACGGTTGGGGCACTCACCGGCAACGTGACAGTCGCGAACAAAGATCAGTTCCTCGTGTCAACGCGCCGGATGCATCCCATCAACGACGTCAACAGCGATGTGCGCGCGCCGTTCACGTCATCGGCCGCCACATTGCAGTCGGGTGACGCCAACGGTGCGTGGTTGACGGTGCTCAATGAAATGAACGCGCTTCGCACCGCCGATGGCGCACCGAGCACCACGCATTACTACGGGGTCGTGAAAGTGAGCTACAACTCGGGCGTGGCCGGATACGGGTACGTGCCTGGCCGCGCGGCGATGGGATGGGATTATCTTCCGAGCGGTGATGCGGTGGCGGTGCACGAGTGGGGACACAACTTCGGACGGCCGCACACGAACTGCGGTGGTGCCGACAGCCCGGATCTCACGTTCCCGTATGCCGGCGGCACGATTGGGCAGTGGGGATGGAATCCCGGCACGGGAGGACTTATTGCGCCAACTGCGACTGACGTCATGGGATACTGCAGCAATCAGTGGACCAGCGACTGGACGTGGACCAAGGTCATGTCGCAGCGCGCATCGGCAGGAACGACGGCCGCCGCTTCAGTCACTGGCGCCAAACAGGAAGGTCTGTTGGTGTGGGGACGGATCGTGAACGGCAAAGTTGTGCTCGAGCCATCATTCCGGGTGAACAGCCGTCCAACGCCCGCAAACCTTCGTGGCACGCAGCGTGTGCAGGCGCTCGACGCGCGCGGCAACACGTTGTTTGAATTGCCAATGGAAGCGGAAAAGGTCGATCACGTTCTCGATCGCGACGAACGACACTTTGCCGTCGTGTTGCCATGGAGCGCAAAGCTGGAACGCTCACTGGCGACGCTTCGCGTGAGTGATGTTCGTCAGCCGTTTTCCGTGGGAGCAGTGAGCAGTGCCGCGACACTCCGCGCTGCCACATCTGCAGGTAACGCCAATGTGAGCAACGGCGTGGACAGCATCCCGGTGGTGATGCCCGCCACGGGGGCGACCATCAGCGCCGTCAGCGCATCGCGTTCGCGGATTGAGTGGAACAAGAGCCAATACCCGATGGCGATTGTGCGCGATGCCGCCAGCGGAGAAATCATGGCGTTCGTGCGGAATCCGGGAGACGTTGTTGTCACCAACGGACGCAAAGTGGAGATGGTGTTCTCGGATGGGGTGAGGTCGACGATCGAGAAGAAATAGCGGCGCACGAATAACCGCGGCCGAACAGCCGAACAGCCGACGGCAGCCGAACAACGAAACGCAGCCTCATGGCCGAATGGGGCACGCAGCCTTTGGTACGGCTGCAGCCAAACAGCCCAAGAACAAGCTGCAGCCAAACAGCCCAAAAACAGACTGCAGCCAAAACGCCCAAAAACAGACTGCAGCCAAAACGCCCAAAAACAGACTGCAGCCGAAAAGCCTAAGAGTCGACAACGAGCCGCGCTAATCGCGCGGCTCGTTGTCGTTGACGGGTCACGAATCGTGTCGCTGCTTAAACCGTCGTGATTGCATCGCGGCAATGGACTCGTCGTCATCCGTCTCCGTCAGCTCATCGCGAACCTTTCGTAAAAGGCTCGCCAGCATGCGACGCACTTCCCGGCAGGCGCTCTCCAGGTCAGCAAATAGTTCGATTGAGATGGCCCGGGTGTCGCGCGCGAACTTGAGATGATGCGCCACTTCTCCGCACGAGGCCAATGACATTTGTACAAACCGCGCAAACTCTCGCCGCGATGAGTGCGCGCACCCCTCCGCAAGGTTCGAGGACACCGAATTCGCAGCGCGAGTAAGCTGATCCACCAGGTCGGCGCGCCGACGTTTCGTTTTTTGCGCCCATACCCCGTCGATGCGCACCGCCAGAGCGTGCGCTTTTTGGTACACCAGAAGTTTCTCGGGATCTCGCATGTTTCACACTACGTGATTTGCGTGTTGTCGCCCGCACCATTTTCGAACCGACCAAACCATGGCGTTGCCGCTACCATGTTGCGTCGTCGCGGCAGCTATCTCGTCGACTCCTTGGCTGCGTTGTTTTTTTTGGCTCTTTGGCTGCAGTTATTTTTTGGGCTCTTTGGCTGCAGTTATTTTTTGGGCTCTTTGGCTGCAGTTGTTTCTTCGGCTCTTCGGCTGCAGCCCTTGCAAAGGCTGCTTGGCCCATTCGGCCATTGGGCTGCGTTTCGTTCTTCGGCTTTTTTCGGCTTGCAGTTGGTTGTTCGGCTCTTCGGCTGCAGCCCTTGCAAAGGCTGCTTGGCCCATTCGGCCATTGGGCTGCGTTTCGTTCTTCGGCTTCTTTCGGCTTGCAGTTGGCTGTTCGGCCCGCAGCTATCGCCGAGCCGATTTCGCCCCCTCTGGATCCTGTGCCCCGTTATCTTCCCTCTTCCCCCTTTCCCCGTCTCACTCATGGCCTCGTACGACGTTCTGATCCTCGGTGGTGGCCCCGCCGGCTACGTGTGCGCCCTCCGCTGCGCCCAGCTCGGTCTCTCCACTGCCGTTATTGAACGTGAAGCCCTCGGCGGCACCTGCGTCATCTGGGGCTGCATCCCCGCCAAAGCCCTCCTCGAAAGCGCCCACATGGCGCTCCACCTCGCCAAAGCCGGTGAACACGGCATCACCTTCGGCGGCGACACCAAGCTCGATTTCGGCCCGGCAATGAAACGCTCGCGCGCCATCAGCGCACAAAACTCCAAAGGCGTCGAATTCCTCTTCAAGAAAAACAAGATCACCTGGATTCGCGGCACCGGCGTCATCGAGAAGGGCAAGAAAGTCACCGTGACGTTGGCCGACGGAAAGAAAGAGACGCACGACGCGAAAAAGGCCGTGGTTATTTCCACCGGCTCGCGTGTGCGCGGCTTGCCGCAGGCCGGTCTCGAGCTGGACCGGAACGTGGTGTTGTCGTCCGATGACGTGCTTGTTTTGGAAAAAGCGCCCGCAACCATGGCAGTAATCGGCGCCGGAGCGGTTGGCGTCGAATTCGCCGACGTGTTTGCAGCGTTCGGCACCAAAATCACGTTGATCGAGATGGCGCCAACCGTGCTGCCAATCGAGGATGCTGATGTATCCGCGGAACTCCTCAGGAGCTTCAAGAAGCGCAAGATGGATGTGCACGTTGGCGCCAAACTGACCGGTGCGAAGGTGACAAAATCCGGAGCTACGCTCACCGTCGAATCAGGTGGTGAAAAACAATCGATCGACGTTGAAAAAGTGCTCGTCGCCACCGGTCGTTCGGCGAACGTCGAAAACATCGGACTCGAAGCCCTTGGCATCACGAAATCCGAACGTGGCTTTGTGAAAATCAATGAGAAGTTCGAAACCAACGCGCCCGGCTATTACGCGATCGGTGACGTTGCCGGCAATCAGATGCTCGCGCACAAGGGACAACGCGAAGGACATGTCCTGGCCGATATCCTCGGCGGTCAGAAGGTGCACGCTGTCAACTATGGCAACGTGCCAAGCTGCACCTACTGTCATCCGGAAGTTGCCTCAGTGGGTTTGACCGAGCAGCAATGCAAGGACAAAAAACTGAACTACACCGTCGGAAAGTTTCCATTCTCCGCCAACGGGCGTGCGCGCACGTCTGGCGAAACGGAAGGTTTTGTGAAGATCATCAAGGAAGCAAAATACGGAGAAATTCTGGGCGCACACATTATCGGCGCACACGCCACCGAGATCATTCATGAACTTGTGGTGGCGCGCGAGAACGAATTCACGGTTGAAGAAATCGATCTCGCAATTCACGCGCACCCGACGCTCAGTGAAGCCATCGCGGAAGCGGTCCTGGATAGCATGGGCAAGATGTTGCATGCCTGATTCGCCGCAGCAAGGCACGCGGGTCGTGCGGCCCGTGTACATCGGATAATGTCCGACTCCCGCGAACTGTGGATCATCGACTTGGGCCTCATCGATTATGATGAGGCCCATCGCTTTCAGCGGGCGGCGGCTCGATTGCGGATACGCGGAGATATTGCGCAGGACTTGCTGATCCTGTGCGAACATCCGCGCGTGGTGACCACAGGACGCGCAACCAAAGCGGGCAACCTGCTCGCCTCGGCCGAGATATTGGCCGAACAGAACGTGCTGCTACGCGATGTTGAACGCGGTGGTGACGTGACGGTTCACGAACCGGGACAGCTGGTGGGATATCCCATCATTGACCTGAAACGGCATCACCAGGACTTGCACTGGTATCTGCGGCAAATTGAGGAATCGCTGATCGTCGCGCTCGGTGAATGGAGCCTCGACACGTCGCGTCGCGCTGGGCAGACTGGCGTTTGGATTGCTGACCGCAAGTTGGCGTCCATTGGCGTACACGCGCGTGACTGGGTCACCTCGCACGGGTTTGCGCTCAACGCGCACAATGATTTGCAGACATTCAACTGGATTGTGCCGTGCGGAATTGCTGGCGTGACCATGACCAGCGTTGAACGCGAATGTACGGCCATTGGAGTGATCCCCCCTAATGCGCCGCAATTGCGCGACAGCGTGGCTCGCGCATTCTCGGGCGTCTTTGCGCTTTCGGCGCGTACAGCCTCGCCGGATGTCCCGAGAACCGTACACGCCGAAATGTTGGAGATGGCGAGCAACGCGCGCTAAATAGACCGGATTTCTACGCGGCGAACTGTTGCCAATTCGTTCGGATCCCGCACCACGGCGTTGCTTGGCTACTTCTTCGCAGCTGCTTCTTTCGCAGCGTTCGCTTTCACGAGTGAGTCAGGATTGTTGGCCTTGAAGATTGAGTCGAGCCGAGCCTTGTCCTGAGAGGGATCCGGAAGGTGCTCTTGCTTGGCATACTCCGAAAAGAACTTCCAACCCCAGCCAAGCATCGTGTCGCCCACGATCACGATTGGCGTTTCGCGCGCTTTGATAATCGGATCATCGACGGTGCCCGGTTCTTCGCGATACCAAAGGAATTCATAATTGCTACCGCCCTTGAGGTTGAGGTACACCTGGTGGCGGAAGCCATTGACGATTCGTGGCTGCTGATTCGGGCTCGTTGGTGACAGTGGACCTGTTCCCATCGCGGCCAAAACGGCATCACGGGTTGCGCCTTTCGGTAATGCCTTGAGTTTGCTCGCGCCGAGATCGGACGGACCGCAAGCAGCGACGACAAGGGTGCTCAAGAGGGCAGCGGCGCCAACCCAGCGTGACAGTCGAAGCGAGTGACGGTGTGACAACAAAGTGTGCATAAGATTCGGAAATGAGTCTGTGATCGGGGTCGAGTACCCTGATTCGGGGACGTGTAGGCATACCGCGCAGCCATACGTACACGTGACACTCGGGAGCGGTTCGCGGTTGCTGCGCACGCGAGACCGAGCGGGAATAATAACGAGGTTTGAGTTCAGATAAAAACAAACGGCCCCACCCGAGGGTGGGGCCGTTGTTTTACCGCTTCACCGCATTAGCTGCGGATCACGGAGTGCCGGCAACCACTGTTTCGAAGATCGCAGTGATCGTGGCTGGAGCGAACAGTTGGTACGTGCAGGTAACCGTGGCCGGTCCGGCCAGCGGGTACACTGCAGGGCTCAACGTGGTGCAACCAGTTGGTGCGCGATCCAGCGTGAAGCCAGTCAACGCGCCGATGGTGATCGTCAGGCCGCTGTTTGGACGGTTCTGAGAAACACGCTCGACCTGGTTTACGGCCGACTTGTCAAGACGGAACGGCAGCGGTGACGTCGGAGCAACTGAGATTAAGGATCCCTGACCGTTGCCATAGGCACGGAGCGTGATCGTCATGTCAGTTGCGTTCGAAACCGTCGCAACGGTGCTTGCGGCAACGCCCGGGACCGGGCAACCAACGCCGTAGCTCTTCGTGGTGATACCGTCGCCGCTGAGATCGACACCAACTGCACGGTAGCAACCCGTTGTCACGCCCGGCTGGACAATCATGCCGTTCGTAACTGACGGGAAGGACGATGAGCTGAAGCCGTAGCGCCAGAAGCGAGTTGCACCTTGGTCGTTGATCTGTGGGTTGGACGGAGCTGAAGAGTTCAGCGTTCCAACATAGACCCACTGACCAGAGGCCGAGTCGTTCAGGGTCGTCGCCAACGTACCCACGCCTGAGCCCGTGTGCTGCGCGTCGACTTCCCACTTGAACAGGTGCACCATCGGGAACGGCGGCTGTGTGACAATCGTGCTCGTCACAGCGCGGAACTCAATGTTCGAGCCCGTGCCACCAAAACCAGACCAGGAGATCAAGCGATCGCTGCCGCCGACTGCCGGGTTGAGGTCCTTGGCATCCCAACGGACGCCATTCGAGATGTTACCAACGAACAGGTTTTCAGTGTAACCGGCCTCGCCACCAGTCGGGTCAAGCGACGGGAAGAGGTTGGTCATGCCGAGGTCCTTGAACGGCAGGCTTGCGGCGTACGGCACCGGCCAGCCATTCGGGGCACCAAGGTTTCTGTGCTCAGCCCGAACGTCGAACGCATACACGCCAAGCTTGTTCGGCTTGAAGCCGATGAACGGGTTCACAGCGCCCGTGCCATAGGAGATCGGAGCGTCGGTTGAGTCAACCGGCTCGATTCCGCGGATGCTCGGGATCGGCAACGTGATTCCATTCACCGGTGGAGTACCGACAAATGACAACACTGCGTCTGGACCAAACGGGGTCGCGAGCAGCGTATCGCCGAACACAGCCCATGCGTTGTGGAAGTTCGCGAAGCGATCGCGACGGAAGCGCATACGTGCACCGTCAAGGATCACCGTTGAACCGCTTGAGCTATCGCCAACCATCGACATGGCGTTGTAACGGAGGAACATGTCACTGTCGATCGCTTCAACGTCATCCGTACCCGTGGGCAGGAAGACCTGAGCAACCGCAGTGGCCGTGAGGCTCGCACCAAACACTGACGGGATACGCGTTCCGGTAACGATCGGTGACGTCTGATCGATGACGGCGCGTTCCTGCAAGTTCGAGGTGTTACCAGCGCGATCGGTGATGCTGAGGTTGTACTGGTAGTAGCCGACCGCGGGGTTAGCCGTGAACGGAACCGTCGGGTTTGTACCCGTGGTCGTTGCAATGCCGCCGGCGCCGTAGATCGTCAATGAATCGCGACGATAGATGGGGTCTTCGGTTTCAACCGGGTTACCAGTGCCACCAAGGAAGTTCATGGTGCGCGACGCAACCGTTGTAACGACTGCACGGTTGGTCAACAGCGGCGTGACGTTTGGCGCAAAGCGCTTCACGGTACGCGTGCCATGGTTCGTGATGTTAAAGCCAGAACGGGTATCCGTGTAACGAGCACCGAACCAGAAGTCAGTGGCGTTCGCGGCGGGCGCGAGAGCAACTGGCGTAGCGGCTGTTGCACCGTTCACTGGCTGGAAGATCGAGTCACCCGTGGCGCGGTAGATGTTTGGCATATCCGCGATCGGGCCACTTCCGTCCCACGCCAACTGCAGGTCGGGTCCAGTGTTGTCGATGCCGAAGAGCGGCGACGCCAACGTGATGACACCGCCCGTTGTGGTCTGCAGGTTTCCAATCGTACCGCGGTTGCCCAAGCGGTCGGTTTCGGTTGCCTGAGCAACGAAGGCGTTGTTCGTGAAGTCACACGGGCTTTCACGGTTGAGCACCGGCGGCGAGAAGAGCTGTGGAATGTCGCCGATCTTCGCCGTCGTACGCGTGCCGAGGCCCGAGTTTACGTCAACGAAAGTCTGGGTGCCACACGCCGCGTTTGCAGAAGCAACGCGGAAGATCGTGTTACGTGAAGCCGTCGGGAACAAGCCAACGCCAACACCAGTCAACGGAGTAACGGCATCGATGAAATCGTTTGCCGTGTAGCCCGAGTTGAACAGGTACGCATCATTCACCCAACGCTCGAGGTTGGGCTGCGTGACGGTCAGCGTCAGGATCGGTGCCTGGTAATCCATGCGGATTGGATCCGGGCTCACCAGCTGCGGCGAGTTGCGGAACAGGCCGAGGATGCCGAAACGCGGGCCGGCGTAGTTCTCAGTGCCGTTGTTCGGGTTGTAAGCGTAGATCGTGCGTGGGCCAGGGTTGTTCGAGTTATCCAGTGAGTTTACGACCATTGGATAATCTTCGAAGCGGTACTGGTCAGCTTGGTCGTACGCGCCAACCTTGCCTTTGCAATTGATGTGCTTGCTCGACGGCGGCAAGAGCGCAGGAGTCGGGACTGAATCGCCATACGTGAAGATCCACGGGCCGACGGAATCCGTTACAAAGTTCGGAGTCGCGATGGTCGTGATTTCAACACCTGAAGCGTGCTCAGCAACCGTGAAGCCCAAGCAACGGCCGAACGTGGCCGAGATGTGCTGGATGCTACGACCGGCCGTGTAGATAACCGGGTAGGTCTGGAAAGAACCGAGACCAGTGTTCTGCGTGATCGTCGAGACCGTCGGACCGCCCCACCAGGTGCGGCTTGCCGCATCCGTCTGTGAGTTGCCCGGACGGCAGCCCCACGTCGTGGACGACGTGACGCACAACGGCGACATCTTCAGCGCGAAGTTGTCGATGTTGTTGAAGTTGACGTTCTGGCGGATGTTCGCGGCGTTCTGAATTTCGCAAGGCGTGGTGTTGTTTGCGGCAGGAGTACCGCCCGCAACGCACGCTTGCCCAGATGCCAACGTGGTCCAGACTGAAGCGCTGATCGCCTTCAGGCCGTTCACATAGTGCACTTCGCCAACACCAGTCGTTTCGTTCGTCGTGAAATCTTCCGTCAGGATGAACGTTTCGATCGTGACCGTCTGCTGGTTGCCTGCATCGCCATTCGTGTAGATCTGGCGGGCAGCAGCGCGACGAGCACCGCTCGAAGCCGGGTCGATGTAAACAACGACGGAGTCAACGCGCTGGCCATTGGCCTGCAGGTTGAGGATGACCTGGATCTGGTCCTTCGTGTTGGTAACGTCGATTGGCTGGTTGATCTGCGGATTCAAGGAGCGACGGATACCGGCAATGACGCCAGCGCGCGGGCCAGCCGGCGAGTTGCCAGCGGCAGGCGAGTTCCATACGCCCGAGTCATACGTGGAATCGAGACCAGTCGTGACATACGGGCCTTGGTTAACCAGCTGGATGCTGACGTTAGCCAACGGCTGCACATTGACCGGAACGATCTGCACCAGGTTGCCAGCCGCGAACGTCGCGTTCGACGCTGACGAGGCCGTAACCGTGATATTCGCCGTACCGGCCGAAATGGCCGTGACGACGCCCGAAGCGTTCACTGTCGCGACCGCCGTGTTGCTGCTCACATAGGCGATCGTGTACAGCGGTGCACCGGCGGGCTGCACAACCGATGCCGTCAAACCCTGCGTACGGCCAACCGGCATCAGGAGCGAGGTCGGCTGCACGTTGAGCGACGTAATTCCCGACGGGAACGCGCCAACGTTGATCGTGGCCGACGCCGTGAGGCTCGCGCCCGAGAAGCCCGTGCCGGCACCAACTGCCGTCGCGGTGATCGTCGCAACACCAGGAGCGACTGCCGTTACAACAACTGCACCAGTGGTGGCATTAACTGCGCCAATGGTGGCAATGGCCGTGCTGGACGTTGCATAGGTGTAGGTAACCGTATTACCCGCCGCACCCTTCGTAAGGTTTGGCGTGATCGTGACCGTCTGCTGCGGCGCGAGCGCCGCCTGGTTCGGAGATAACGTCAGGTTCGAAATTGCAGGAGCCTGAGCTGAAACCGTAACCGCGGCCGAAGCAACCTGGCCACTGCTGGCCGCGGCCGTCACCGTCACATTACCGGCGGCGATTGCCGTAACCTTACAAGACGACGTGCCTTCCTTCGCAGCCGTGGCAACTGCCGCGTTGCTGGAAGTACAAGTGTTAAGCGTGGGGACTGAGGTCGCGCTTCCGCCCGTAACCTGCACGGCGAAAATCAACGACTCACCAATGTTCATCGCAGCATTGCCCGGCGTGATAATCACCACGACCGGATCAACCTGCAGGGGCACCGTGACGTCGTCACCGCAAGCAGCTAAACCGCCAAGGGCGGCCAAGCTG
>JBDUBA010000367.1:0-3988 GCA_040004335.1 Gemmatimonas sp. | reverse complement strand
GAGTGCCTTATCGAACGCCATCGTCTTAGTTTTCTCGTCGCGTGAAGCAGCGCAAGGATTCCTCTATGCCGCCGCACCGTAAAAGCGCGTAATTGCTGGAAGCATGGTAGCTTAGTCCCCTTCAACGCACCTGTAAAGGACCACTGGTAAAGGCCGCACCCTGCCCGATCGCTATCTTGGCCGAGTCCTCGGCAAATATCGAGTAACGCGACTCCTCGGAGCCGGCGCTTTTGCTTGGGTCTACGAAGCGGTCGATCTCGATCTCGAAATTCCAGTGGCGCTCAAGGTGCTCCGGCCCGAATACGCCGGCCAGCCAGCGGCCGAAGCCCGCTTTCGGCGTGAGGCCACGACCGCCGCGCGTTTGCGGCATCCGAACATTGTGTTCATTCGCGATGTGGGAGAGGCGGAAGGCACCGTGTTTGTGGCAATGGATCTCTTGCCACTGTCATTGGCGCGCCGCCTCGAAGTGTTTCCCCGTTTGCCGGAATCCGAAGTGGTGCGGTTTGCACTCGACGTGGCCGCCGCGCTGTCCATCGCGCATGCCGACGGCGTGGTGCACCGTGACATCAAACCCGACAACGTGATGCTGGGCGGCAACGGCGAAGCCATCGTCGCGGACTTCGGTCTGGCTGGCGCGTTTGCCAAGGATCACGGGAAGAGCGAAGCCGACGACCACACCGGCAAGGTCATGGGCACGCCGCACTACTTCAGCCCCGAGCAGGCCCGCGGACTCGATCTGGATGGACGGTCCGATCTCTACTCCCTCGGCGTGATGTGTTATCGCGCCGCAACCGGCACCCTCCCCTTCGAAGGAGATGACTGGACCTCCGTTGCGCAGCAACATGTGGAAGACACACCGGTTCCGCCGCGCATGCTGGTGCCCGAACTCACCGACGGATTCGAAGCCATTGTGTTGCGATTGCTGGCGAAGAAGCCCGAGCAGCGATTTACGACCGCCACACAATTGGCCGATGCGTTGCTGACGCTACCCACGGCACCCGCGTCACACGCGATGGGCTTGACGCCATCCAGCGCGTCCGTCACGCAAGTTGCATTTCCATATCTCCACTCGGCCGTTGGAAAACGCTCGTGGACGCGCCATGCGTTGCTGGCAGCGGCTGTAATCGCGGTAACCGCCGCCGGTGTGCTCGTGGCGAATCCAACGTTGGCGGGTCTGCAACCTGGCTCATTTTTTGGCGAAGAAGCACCTAAAACAATGCCGGTCAAGCTTGATTCAACTCCGCTTGGCAAGACGGATTCCCTCCTGCCGCACGATAGCGTTGTGAAGCCGCCATTTCCGAATGCAAAACCTTTGGTGAAACCACCAGCGGCAGCGCGCACCATCACGTCGCCCGCGCTCGTACGAGTGACATTCACTGCACCCGAAAATGCGCGATTGGCGGTCAACGATGTGCCCGGGGGTTATGGATCGTATACGCACGACTACCTCAGCGGTCGCTCTCTCAAATTCTCGGCCTACATTGAGGGCGCGATCAAAGGATGTCGGTCAGCGTATCACGACACAACAGTCGTGTTCACTGCGTCTGAGAAAGTGGCAGACATCGATTTGGACGTTGGACGATGTTCGGTGTTGTTATTAGAGGTGAGAAATTCCAACAACGCCGAATACACCATCGAGGGACTCAATTTCTTCTACCAAAAAAACGACAAGTATCCGGGCAAGCCTGTTCCAATTGCCCTGCGGAATGGTGAATACCAACTCACCGCTCGTGGCGAGAAGTGCGGTAACTATACCGACAAAAAATTGATCATTGGCCGTGACTCACTGACCGGATCCGACACGGTCAAAAAGTTGGCGATGCTGCCTTGTTGACCGTTCGCTCCGAATTGGCACCAGCCGCTATTTTGCCGCACTCGTTGCAATAATTCCAGTAACGGCGCCAGCTCCTGCCCCCAGCCAGAATCGTTTGTCTCGCCACCAGGCGATGGCGGGTCGTTCAAAGAGCACAACGTGGCTGAGCGCGACCGGGGACACGCCACCGGCAATAGTCGCAATGACACTCACTGAATCGATGTGCTGCACGGTTACCCGCGCAATCAGAGCATCCCGTTGCATGGGATCGACAACATACCCGCGCATACCGAAGCGTAACCAACGCACTTCCGCTGCCCGAAAGGTCACGCTGCTGTCGGTGGCCGCGGAAATGGTAAATCGCGCAGCATCACGGGCAATACTGAGCGTAGCAAGATTGAGCGCGGGGGCTGTCGCGTGATGACACGCAGCAAGAGTGCCGAACACCAACAATAAAACCCGTGATGCGAGACATCGCGCGCGTTTCTGCACCTGCTCTCCCTGCGGCAGAACCATCACGCGCACTGTCTCGGCATATGGTGTCAGTTGACGATCCAGGCCTTGACGTCGTTGAACATCACGAGCACGAACAGCGCCAAAACCGCAAATACGCCGACGCGCGCAAACCCTTCGCGCACGCCTGAACTGAACGAGCTGCCTTTGATTCGTTCAGCGAGCAGCAATAAGATCTGACCACCGTCAAGCACGGGAATTGGCACGAGGTTGATCAACCCGATGTTCAAACTGATGAGTGCCACGATGTACCACAGGATTTCTGCCCCACCCTGCGCCGCTTGCACCGACGTGCGCGCAATCGTGATTGGTCCGGCGAGATTTTTGGGCGACACTTTGCCCATCAACAGTCCGCGCAACGTGTTGCCAACATCCTTGGACATTTCCCAGGTGCGGTGCGTTCCGACACTAAACGCCATAATCACACCTTGCCGGTAGCCGATCGTATCCCGTCTCGCCGCAATACCCAAGCGCGCGGTTGCTTTCGTGAGCCCGGTATTGGGATTCGCAACATCGGAAACCTGTGGTGTGATTTCACGGGTGATGCGCTCGGAACCACGCTGCAATTCAAGCGTGATGTTTCCTTCCGTAACCGGAGCAATCAGGTCGACCGCTTCATCCCAGCTCGAGATCTTGTTGCCGTTCACCGCCGTGATGACATCACCGTGCTTGATGTCGACACTCGCTGCCGGCATTCCGGTTGCCACCGAATCGATGATGGCTGGCTGATACGGATTGCCCGCGAGGTACGACTGCGTGCTCAGCACCGTAATGGTGAGCAGTATGTTCATGATCACACCAGCCGACAAAATGAACACGCGTGCAATGGTCGATTTGGATTCAACCCAGCGCGACTGGGGAACGGCCTTCGGTCCAAACGGCGCCATCGAATGTTCATCCCACAGGGCGGACGGCGGCTTTGGTGCCGTTGCAGCGCCTCCGTCAAGTGCGCCGCGATCGCGTCCACCTTCGATGCCTGCCATCGACTCGTCCTCGCGAGTGGCCATGCGAACATATCCACCAATTGGAAACCACGACACGCGATAATCGGTTTCACCGCGACGCAGGCCGAACAACCGGCTGCCCCACCCCAGCGAAAAGACAGGGGCATACACACCGGTCAACTTTGCGGCCAGAAAATGCCCCAGCTCGTGCACAAAAATCACGAGGCCGAACACGAGAAATGGTGCGAGATATTTCAACACTGGATCAGCACGGGAACTGTGAGGTGACGAAACGTCTGGCCGCGCCGTCGGCGGCGAGCAAATCTTCGAGCGAACTACCCGGCAACGACGACAAGGCCTGAAGCGCTCCGGAGACAGTGCGGGCAATGCCGGTGTAGCGCAACCGCCCGCTCAGGAATAAAGCCACCGCTGCCTCGTTGGCTGCGTTGTACACCGCCGGCGCCGCTCCGGCCATACGCCCGGCGTCAATGCCAAGTTGCAGCATCGGAAAGTCACTGTGGCGAACCGGCTCGAACGTGAGTGAAGGGTAGGCGACCGGATCATACGGTGGTACATCCGAATCGGACACGCGCTCCGGCCACGTTAGTGCGAATAACACAGGCAGTTCCATCGACGGAACACCCATTTGCGCCAAGGTGCTGCCGTCGACGAACTCCACGAACGAGTGCACAATGCTTTGCGGGTGTACCACGACGTC
>JBDUBA010000110.1:0-13537 GCA_040004335.1 Gemmatimonas sp. | reverse complement strand
CTGCGGCAAAAGGCGCCGCTGACTGCCATGAGACTTCTGCGACACTACACTAGTTCTCGACGTGGCGATTGCATCGTTGCGCGCTGCAACCTGGCGCGCCAAGCCGTGCTCACTCGCGTATGTACGCGCACTCAAGACTCAGTCGACTGCAACGTCACACGCCGCTAGGTTCTGAACTCCCCAATCAATCCACGCAACCGCAACGACGCGGTCTGCAACATCTCGGCCGTGGCCGACACTTCCTCGGCTGATGCAGAAGTTTCTTCCGTGCTGGCCGCCACTTCCTCAGCGGCCGCAGCGTGGCCCTCGGCCGTGTCACGGGCGCTCGTAAGCGAGCGCTGAACTGCCGTGAGCGATGCTTGATTTGCGCTCACGGCAATTGACACGCGGGAAGAACTGCCTTCGACGCGTGTCACGACATCTTCAATACGCGTAAGCGCTTCGGATACACCAGCGGCGACCCCGTGCACGTCTTTCAGGTGCATCGCACCTGACGCGACGGAATTGGACGCGCTCGCAATGCGTGCGCGAATACGTTTCACGTTGTCGGTAACTTCGTTGGCCGCATTCGCGCTTTGTTCAGCCAACGCACGTACTTCCTGCGCGACCACGGCGAAACCGCGGCCGGCACTGCCTGCGCGTGCGGCTTCAATGGCGGCGTTGAGTGCGAGCAGGTTGGTTTGTGTCGCAATTTCGGAAATGACCTGCACGAAATCATCGACCACGGCGGTTGCGTCTTTCAGTGCGGACATTTCCTTGGTCGATTCCATGACAGCTTCGCGTGCACCCAGCAACGTGTCGAGCGCACGCTGCACTTGTTCGCGCGTGGTGTTGGCGGTGCCGCGAATGTCGCGTCCGGCGCTATCCGTTTCCTCGGCAGCTTCACCGATGGTTGCGCCGGCTTCGGCGAGTTTGTGAACCGCGTCGCTGGCAGCATTGAGCGCATCCAACTGCAAACTCGCGCCGTGCGAGATGTCCATCACGGCGGTGGTCACGTGTTGTGATGAAGCCGCGGCCGCCGATGCCGACGAGGAAAGTTCGCCGGCGGCGAGAGTCACCTGATCGGCTTCTTCCTGTACGTTGGTGAGCAATGCACGCAACCGTTCACGCGCCTGCTGCATGGCGCTGTCGAGGTCCGCGTATTCTTCCGCGAAGACCCGTGACGATCGTTTCGAATGATCGGGCAAGCTCAGGTCGCCAGAACCGATGGCCGTCATTTCGTCGCGCAGGAACTGCAGTGGCTCGGTCACCGCGGTAGAGGTGTTTTGGCCAAAGAAGCCCGCGGTGATGACGGCGAGAAACACCACCACACCAAATGCGATTTTGCTGGCGAGGAGGTCGCGATCCATCGCCTTGAGCTCGAAATCTTTCCCTTCACGCGCCGCGATGCGCAACAACGCCAACTGCGTTTCGACGGCGTCGATATCCTTCGTCGTGAGCGTGAGCGTGCGGTTGGCGTCGTCTTCGCGACCAACGGTCTGGTACGCATGCGTCATGGCTACCCGCACTTCCATTGCCGCCTGCATCTGCCCCACCGTCTCCAGCACCGTACGTTCGGCCGGGCGCAACATTCCCTGCTGCACGGCAACTCGTCGCAATGAATCTGCTTCGGATACCAGCCGCTGGTAGCGATCGGCGTCGGTCGCGGAGCGCGTGTTCAAATAACGCAATCCTGCGACGAGTTCCCGCATCACCGTGGTGATCGTGTGTTCCGTCGATTCGGAACGCTGCGTCAGTCCGTCGATGGTATCGTGACTCAGCACACTGGCACGGTACAATCCGTTCCAGCCCACCAGTGCGGCCACCAGCAGCAACGTGATCGATGTTCCGAATCCGAACAGTAAGCGCGCATTGATCGTGCGAAGGCGAAAGCTCATTTCGCACCACCATTTTCCGTCACGTGTGCCTTCGTGCCGACGCCCGTTTTTTCCGCGCCGACGGTCGCGATCACCACGGTGCGTCCCGTGATGTCTCGCTGCGCGTTGAACGCAATCTTTCCACCGGCGCCTTCGATCGCGGTGGCGTCCGTGATACGACCAAGTTTTACGCGCAACTCATCGCGACTGTGTGCGCCAGCAATCACTGTGCGTCCGATAGCCAGCGCTGCATCATACGAAAGCGCCGCAAACATATCTGGTGCTTCATTGAATCGCGCGAGGTAGCTGTCAACAAAACGTTTTCCTTCGGTGGACGTGGCGCGCTCGGGAAGGAAAAACGCGGCGTACTTTGCGTCCGGAAATTCATGCGTGCGTGCCAGTCCCTCGGTGCCGTCGCCGCCAACGAACGTCAGATGCACGTCATTGGCTTTGAGCTCGCGAAGCATCGCGGTCGCATCATCGGCATCGCCTGGAAACAGCAACACTTGCGGCGCGAGTTTCTTGAGTTGCAACGCGTACGCTTTCCACTCCGTGATACCAGTGAGGTACGGAATGCGTGCAAGTACCGCGGTTGTTTTCCCCGAGTACGTGTCGGCAAAGCGTGCTGACCAATCACGACCGTACGAATCATTGCGATACACAATCGCTACCGTGGTTGCGCCAAGGGAGTCGGCGACGTAGTGGGCGACCAGGCGCGCTGCTTCATTGTCGCTCGGGGCCACGCGAAAGAACCAGGGACTGATGCCGGTGAGACTTGGTGACGACGCGGTTGGCGAAATGGCGACGACGGCGTTCCTGCCGCCGTGTTCAACGTCGGCGTACACCGGGATCGCTTCGATGCTGGTACCGCTTTCGGGGTGGCCGACGACCGCTATGACCGAAGGGTCGTCACGAAGTTGCTGGGCGATCTGAATGGTGCTGGTGGCCGACGCCGGCGTAGCGATCGTGAATCGCAGCGATCCGGCGGCGTCACTGTTGAGACGGTCGACCGCCAGTTGCATGCCGCGAGTCACCCCCTCGTATCCGGGCTTGCCGGGCGTCGCACCTACCCCGATGGCATAGATCCCCTCCACCTTCCGGCCGGTCTTGAGCTGCGAGTTGGCCGCGGATGGCCCGCCACCGTTATTGACGGAACTGACACCGGTATCGCCCGGCGAGGGGCAAGCGGCCAGCAGGGTTGCGGCGAGGAATACGAGAATTGGGCGAATCTGGGTCATCGGGATCGGGTGCTGCATTTTGGGCGAACTGCCACTCAGTGGACGATTGGGCGACCGTCACGCAATTGCGCTGTCGGGATTTCACCGACCTGTGGCCTTTGTGATGGTTAAGTGTCGGCATTGCCTTACAATTCACGAAAAGTTCCAACTGATTTTGCACTTTCCTTGCGATGGGTCGAAACGGTCGATTACCTTCGCACGGCTGTCTCATTTACTGCTGTTCAGGTTGCGTGCAAAGGCGTGGCCCCGGTAGCAGTTCACTCTTGAGGAACCGGCATGGTTGGCATGTTCCGCCCGCGACGCTTCGCATCAGTCGCGCTGCTGGGCGCTTTAGCTCTCGGACTGGCTGCATGCAGCACGGTCTATCCAAACACGACGTTCGGTCACAACTCTGACTACAACGCGTCCATCGACGCGTTGTGGGATAAGCTGTTGTTTCTGGGCACGATTGTGTTTGTCGGGGTTGAAGTGGCCCTTATCTACGTGATCTTCAGGTATCGGCGGCGTCCCGATTCTCCGCAACCGAAGCCGGTCCACGGCAGCACTACGCTCGAAATTGCGTGGACAATCATTCCGGCCCTCGTTCTGATCGTCGTTGCTATTCCGACGGTCAAGACGATTTTCCGCACGCAAGCCAAGGCTCCGGCCGACGCGCTGCAGGTGGAGGCCATCGGCCACCAGTGGTGGTGGGAATTCCGCTATCCGCAATACAACATCGTGACGGCGAACGAGCTGTATCTCCCGATTGGACGTACGGTGAGTTTCCAGCTCAAGACGGTGGACGTGTTGCATTCATTCTGGATTCCAGCAATGGGTGGCAAACGCGATCTTGTCACGAATCGCATCAATTACATGTGGTTCACCCCCGATGACTCGCTGCCGTCGATGGCAGTCAATGGTGCGTGCGCCGAGTTCTGCGGAACTTCACATGCGAACATGAGATTTCGTACGTACCTCGTGAAGTTGGCCGAATTCGAGATGTGGCGCAAAAATCAGGAGACGGAGCCGGCTTTCACCGGCGTCGTACCGCCACCGCCGCCGGCCGCGCCGGCCCCGGTAAAGGGCGCGAAGGTTGCCGCAAAGCCTGACAGTGCTGCCGCCGCCGTGGCGCCAGTTGTAGCTGACCGTCCGCCTGTCTGGATGTTCCCGGCTGACCAGATCGAGGCCAAGTTCGGTTACACCATTCCAAAGACGCCAATTCCAGGCGATTCGGTCGGGACGGGCGCCTTGAACGGGTTCGATGACGCGCTACTGGCCAATGGTGACGCGACGCGTGGAAAAAACAGCGCTGGCGTCTGTTTGGCTTGCCATCAGTTCAGCACGAAGATCATGCCTGGCTTCAGCCCGCTGGCGCCCAACCTCGCGCACATCGCCAGCCGCCACACAATTGGAGCTGGTCTCTATCCCAATGACGCCCGACACCTGGCGCGTTGGATCAAGAATTCAGGCCACATGAAACCGGGCAGCAAGATGTACCCGATTGGTAAAGGCCAGATGGATGTAAACACCGGCAAGGTTTCAACGATGGGTATGTACACCGATGCTCAGATCGCTGACATCGTGGCCTACCTGCAAGTCCTCAAGTAACCGATCCCAGACTCCCCAGCGATGGCCACCTCAGTCGCAGCACACCATCACGTCGGCGCGGCCGCCCAGTACCAGGAAGAAAATGGTATCTGGAGTTGGCTCACGACGGTGGATCACAAGCGGATCGGGAAACTGTACCTCGTCTCCGCTCTGATTTTTTTCATCGTCGGCGGCCTCGAAGCCGCAGTGCTTCGTACACAATTGATCGGACCCAACGGCAAACTGGTCTCGGCCGAAATGTTCAATCAGCTGTTCACGATGCATGGCACCACGATGATCTTCCTCGCGGTCATGCCCATGTCCGCGGCGTTCTTCAATTTCCTCATTCCGCTGCAGATTGGCGCGCGTGACGTGGCGTTCCCTCGCCTCAATGCGTTCAGCTACTGGATCTATCTGTTTGGCGGACTGCTGATCACGGCGCCGATCTTCTTCGGCATGGCGCCAAATGGCGGTTGGTTCGGTTACGCGCCGTTGTCAACCAGAGCGTTCTCGCCGCAGCACAACATGGATTTCTGGGTGCTCGGCCTCCAGATCCTTGGTATTTCGTCACTCGCGGCGGCGTTCAACTTCATCACTACGATCATCAATCTGCGCGCGCCCGGCATGACGCTGATGCGCATGCCGATCTTCACGTGGATGTCGTTTGTCGTGCAGTTTCTGGTGGCACTCGCGTTCCCGGTAATCACGGTCGCGCTCATCTTCCTGCAGTTCGATCGCTTCTTCGGCACACGTTTTTACGACATTGCCAAAGGCGCTGATCCGTTGTTGTGGCAGCACTTGTTCTGGGTGTTCGGACATCCTGAGGTGTACATCCTCATTCTGCCGGCATTCGGTCTCGTTTCAGAAGTATTGCCAACGTTCTCGCGCAAGCCGTTATTCGGGTATCCGGTCATGGTGTATTCGGGTATCCTCATCGGGTTTCTCGGATTTGGCGTGTGGGCTCACCACATGTTCTCCGTAGGTATGGGCCCGATTGCTGATGCAATCTTCTCGCTCACGACGATGCTGATTGCCATTCCAACAGGCGTCAAAATTTTCAATTGGTTGGCGACCATGTGGGGCGGCAACCTGCGCTTCACCGTTGCGATGAAGTTTGCAATTGCGTTGGTCGCATTGTTCACGTGCGGTGGTATCTCGGGGGTCATGCACTCGTCACCACCGGCCGACTTGCAACAGACCGACACCTACTTCGTGGTGGCGCACTTCCACTACGTGTTGTTTGGTGGATCGATCATGGGTCTTTTTGCCGGCATCTATTACTACTTCCCGAAAATCACGGGACGTTTCATGAGTGAGAAATGGGGTAACTGGCATTTCTGGTTGTCCGTGATCGGCATGAATCTCACGTTCTTCCCGATGCATTTGAGCGGCTTGTACGGCATGCCTCGTCGTATCTACACGTACGATGTCGGTCAGGGTTGGGAGCTGTTCAACAAGATGTCAACGATTGGTACCTACATCATCATGCTGGGCACGCTGATTGGCGGCATCAACCTCATTCGCAGCTGGCGTTCTGGTAAAATTGCAAGCAGCAATCCCTGGGGCGCAGCAACGCTCGAATGGGCCATGCCGTCGCCGCCACCTGAGTACAACTTCGCGGAAATTCCGCTGGTCAAATCGCGCTATCCGTTGTGGAACATGAAAGAAGGGCAGACGCTCGTTCATGAAACCACGAGCGAGGAAGAGGGGGGAATTCGCATTCCCTCAGCGAAAGAATTGCACATTACGTTGCCGAATCCTACCATCTGGCCGTTGTACTGCGCCGCCGGAATCGTGTGGATGTTCTGCGGCATGTTGTTCATGGAAACGAGCACGGCTACCGCACTCGGTGTGATGATGTCGGGCGCGGCCGTATGGATTGGATCGCTCTACAAGTGGTTGACTACTCCGCTCGAGGACGCACACTAGAATGACCGCTCCCACAATTCCAGCAACGAAACTCGAGAACTCGGGCGTCGGGCACGGCTACACGACGCTTGGCCTCGACAATCGCAAGGTTGCCATTTGGACCTTTATCGGTTCCGAATGCATGCTGTTCATGTCGCTCATCTCGACTTACCTGATCTACAAGGGCAAGAGCCCGCAAGGGCCGTATCCGCACAGCGCGTTCACGGACGCAACGGGCCATGTGTTCAAACCCATTTTGAACATTCCGGTTACGTCGTTCTCGACATTCGTGCTGCTCATGTCGTCGCTGGCTATGGTGTTGGCGTTGGCGGCTGTGCAGGAGCGCTACAAGGTTCGCGTTGGCACGTGGGACAAGATTCTCTCGTCGTCCAAGTTGTGGCTGTGGATGACCTGCCTGCTGGGCATCACGTTTCTTGGGTGCCAGGCGTACGAGTTCACGTCCTTCATTCACGAAGGGCTGACCATTCGCACCAACCTGTTTGGTTCAACCTTCTTCACGCTCACCGGCTTCCACGGCGCGCACGTTACCGCTGGCGTGATCTGGCTGTTCACGCTGCTCGCGATCGACTACAAGCGTGGTCTGACACCAGCTGACGCGACCGCCGTCGACATTTCTGCGCTGTACTGGCACTTCGTTGACGTTGTCTGGATCGTGATCTTCACGCTCATCTACCTCATCGAATAGGCCAACGATGTCGAATAATGACGCATACGGCGCTTCCGCGGTCTCAGGGGTTCCTGCCCACGCCGACGAAGCGCATCACGATGAACATCCAACGTGGAGCACGTACTGGAAGGTCGCGCTCGTCCTGACGTTCATCACCGCGGTTGAAGTTTCGGCATACTACATCCCGGTGTGGTCGAAGTCGTGGATTTACGTGCCTAGCATGTTGGCCATGAGCGCGGTCAAGTTTGCGATTGTGGGCGCGTACTACATGCATCTCAAGTACGACCACAAGGTGTTTCGCACGCTGTTCACAGGGCCCTTGCTGCTCGCGGGTTTGACGCTCATTGGACTCATGTTCCTGTTTGCAAAGTTGGCCATCAAGCTGGGTGCGTTGAGTTAGAGGCATTCGGTTTCAATTTCTGTTATTTGGGGTCAGCGTCGTCTCTTGATGACTCTGGCCCCAATTGTTTTGCGCAGTGTTTGGTAGTCCCGATGTGTTGCAAATGCGGTTGGCTGTTACCGAAGTGGTTTCGCCATTCCAGTCGCCTGTTAATCCGGCAGGTTTGAGTGCGGGTTAAATTGAGTTGAGAGTAAGCTGGTCAGTGCTGTCATCCTGACTGATTGGCGCAGGTTCGGGGATGCGTTGTCCGTTCGACGGCTCGAACTCCGAACACTCGACGCCCAACACACACACCGACGAGAAGGGCATGCTCCTGCTTCACACCGCACCGAATCTGACGGCTGGCGGATTCACTTTGCATCTCAGCACCGTGATCGGGTTGATCGCACTCGGCGGCGCCTATTTGTGGCGCGCGCATCGGGGGCCTTCGCGATTGGACGCAACGGCCAACCAAACCGGCGAGAAGATTGACGCGAATATTGGCACACCGACATCGGGACAACGCGCGTCGTTTTTCGTGGCGCTGGCCATCATTTTCCTGACGCTGAACGGACCGCTGCATGATTTGAGCGACTACTACCTGTTCAGTGCGCACATGATTCAGCATTTAGTGCTCACGCTGATTGTCCCCCCGCTGCTCTTACTGGGTACGCCTGGCTGGATGTTGCGACCGTTGCTGCGAAACAAGTCAGTATTTCGATTGGCGAAACTGCTGACCGGTACGACTGGATGTTTCCTGATTTTTAATGGTGTGCTCGCGTTCTGGCATTTGCCGCCGATGTACAATCTCGCGCTGGCCAATCACCCCATTCACATTTTTCAGCATCTGATGTTTCTGGCCGCCGCGGTGTTCATGTGGTGGCCAATTACATCGCAGTTGCCTGAGTTGCCGCGTGCGTCGTATCCTGCGCAAATGATGTACTGTTTTCTGCTGACCGTACCGATGGGGATCATTGCCATCTTTGTGTCGATGGCCGAGGATCTGTTGTATCCCGCGTATGCGGTTGCGCCGCGCATTTGGCAGATGTCGCCAATGCAGGATCAGCAATACGGTGGACTGATTATGTGGATTCCCGGTGCGCTGTTTTTTTATGGCGTGATGAGTGTGGTGTTCTTTCAGTGGCAGCGGCGCGACGCGGATGATGAGGGCAGCGCGCAGGTGGGGTCGGTGGCGGCGCGGACGGTGTAGCGCGAAGGTATTGGATTGCTCCGTGCGGGAATAGTTACGTCGGAGTGAGCGGAGATCCGATTAACGGTTCTTGTGAACTGGAAACGATTGGGACCTCTTCAACGGTGGGGCAGTCTCCAATCTCGGCGCCTACGTCCTCGCCACCGATGACAAGAATGTTGAACGCATTCTATCGTTGTTGATCGGGCATTGCCCCGGAATTGCAGAAATTCCCGAACACAAAAAAACGAGGCCGCCACTTTCGTGGCGGCCTCGTTTTCGCGAAATGTACCGGCTGTCGACAGAACTACTCCCGTGCTCCAGCCAGGACCGCGTCTACCCTTGTAGCTAACTTAGGGTGTTGTCTCCAAAGATAAAAGGCCATAGTGCCTGCGCCGATGATATTTGCGATAAATACCTGGAGCCACGTGAGATCTCCAAAACCACGGGACAGCAGGTACGTGCCTCCAACCCACCACACTTCAAAGACGGCCAGCAACCCTAACAGTCCAATTATGACGGACGGGACCTTTTCGGCACCGTTCACAACCCACGCAAACCCGAGGCCCGCCAAAACGAAAGCCGCGTAATGAAACACGGTATATCCGAGGAATGCCGCCGCTTGGCCCGGCGTGTCCCCTCCAAGGAAGAGGGACCCCAGCGAGGTGCCCAACATAACGGGGGTCGCCAGTAACTTGCCTTGGATAAGATCAAGGATAAAAAACCATCCGGCCACTGCAGTGGCCCCGATGAGGCCCGCAGCTATTCCCTCGCGCGGTACTCGATTTGCTTCATCCATTGTGATCGTCCCTCCGTAACGCGTTGCTGATGTACGAGAGCTTTGACGTTCGCGGCGCAGCATCCGATCGGTGCAAAGCGTCGATTCGCTTTCTCAAACGCCAGTGACTCTATTATCGCAGCAGGCCGCGCCGGCGCCAGTAGATTTGGACCTTTCGCACCTTCCACTTCACTCTACCTCGATGGCCAACCTTCGTTCCGCACTTCGGGCGTTCAGCACGGTAGCTGGACCACGTTCAGCGCTTGCATCACTTGCTCTGGCTCTTTCGTGTCTGACTCCAGCGCCAGCCGTGTCGTTAACGCAACTGTCAATTGCAATGGTTGGCCAACCCAAGCCAACACAACCGCCTGCGAAACCTCTGGTAATCGCTCCGACGTCGTCGGCTCCGTCTCAGCCCACTCCATCGCACGGCGCGTGCACTCCCGTCGCGGACAAACTGCCAATGCAGTTAGCGCTCCGGCATTTCGTAAAGGCGGCCGTCCCCTTGCCCAGGCGCTTTCTTGTTGCTGCGGGAACTGATTCGGCGCTCTCTGATACTGAAATGAAAGCGCTCGTCGCTGAGTTTGGTCCGACGTATTACTACGCGGGCTCGGAGGCATCCAAGGCCAAACTGCGCGACAAAATGACGGCATTGGGACCGTGGCCCGCGATGCTGGTGGTAAAACGTGGTGACAAAAAAATTGGCACGACCACTGAGGTCATTCGATTGGGTGGCCACTACGTCACCGGCGAATTCGACGGCAAGGCGGCGGTGTCGCGTGAATACACGCTGACGTGCGGCGTGGACGGATGGATCCTGAAAGACGTCAAAGAGGAGAAGGGGAAATGACCGAGCGCGGTGAACGACTGGTGGCGCTGGACACGTTCCGCGGGATGACGGTTGCGGGCATGTTGCTCGTGAATAATCCCGGCACGTGGAGCGCGATTTATCCGCCGCTCGAACACGCGCCGTGGCACGGTTGGACTCCGACAGATCTCATCTTTCCGTTTTTCCTGTTCATTGTTGGTATTACGACATCGATCTCACTTTCCGGACGACGCGCGCGGGGCGACGACGACGCTGCCATTCTGCGGCAGATCCTGAAACGTGGCGCATTGATTTATCTGTTTGGATTGTTGCTGTCGTGGTTTCCGTTTTTTACCTACACGGCCATTCCTGACATGCCCGATCCTTCGTTCCTTGATCGCGTTGTTTATCGCGTTGAACATTTGCGCATTCTGGGCGTGCTGCAGCGCATTGGAATTGCGTATCTCTGCGGAGCGCTGCTCACGCTCCGCACATCGCTCAAGGCACAATTTGTGATTCTGGGCGCGCTCCTGTTTGGATATTGGGCGTTGATGACACTTGTCCCCGTTCCCGATACCGGTATTGCCGGTCGATTTGTGCTCGACAAGCCCGATCAGCTGCTGAGTGCCTGGCTCGATCGTACCGTGCTTGGCGTGAATCATCTCTGGTCCGGTAGCAAGACGTGGGATCCAGAGGGATTGCTCTCCACCGTTCCGGCAATCGGGACTGTCATACTGGGCACGTTTGCCGGCCGCTGGATTGCACGACGTGACATCGAACTCAATGCGCGCCTCTCGGCCATGTTTACTGTTGGCGCCTTCACGATGATGCTCGGGCTGGTATGGAATTGGTTCTTCCCCATCAACAAGTCGCTGTGGACCAGTTCCTACGTGCTTTTTTGCGGCGGCATGGCAACGGTTGTACTGGCCGCCTGTCTGTGGATCATTGATGTGCAACGCATCCGTGCGTGGACGAAACCATTTGTGGTGTATGGGCTGAATCCCATGCTGGCCTTTCTGGGTTCGGGAATGATGGCACGGATGATGGGTTCCATGATCATGATCAACGTCAATGGAACCGAGACTCCATTACAGGCTGTGGTGTACAACAACCTCTACGCGAGTTGGCTCACTCCCATCAACGCATCGCTGGCGTTCGCAATCACCTTCGTAGCTTTGTGGTACGGGTTATTGCTGATTGCCCAGAAGCGCGGGTTTGTATTGAAGGTGTAACGCAATACATTCGGGAGACTCGCTGGCCAACGCGTATTGTCTTACGTGTAACTGCGATTCGTGCAAGCGATTCGTTCCCGCGATGTGCTTCCTTCTCCTGCCGCATCTGATGCAATCACCGTCGCTATCGGTTCGGATTGTGTGGCTGATTGGCGCCACCCTGTTGGTGCCCTCAGTGTCTGACAATTCAGCACTGCACGCTCTGCCGCCTCAGCAAACCGAAACGCGACGACCGGCAACGCGAAAGCCCACCACGACGCCACCGAAGAAGCCGGCGCCTACGAAGCCGACCGCACTCCACTATACGACACCACGCGGTGTCTCCGCGCTTAATGCCGATCTCGGTGCGATCCTCGGCAGTCGCACGCGCAACGGATCGTGGGGCGCAATGGTGATTTCACTCAGTCGTGGGGACACACTGTTTGCAGTGAATCCGGACAAGCCGTACGTTCCCGCGTCCACCATGAAATTGTTCACCACCGCGCTGGCGCTCGACAAGCTGGGTGCCGACCACACCTTCAGCACTGACGTGTTGCGCGATGGCCTGATGGACAAGGACGGCGTCATCCACGGCAACTTGATCATTCGTGGTGATGGTGATCCCGCGCTCTCTCAGCGCTTCGTGCATGGTGGTCCCAGTGCACCAATGGATATGCTGGCGTCGCTCACGAGTAGCGCTGGCGTTACGAAAGTCACCGGCGATTTGATTGCGGATGCATCGGCGTTTGAATCACGGAACATCCCCGAAGGCTGGTTAAGCCGTTACGCGGGATCCGCGTACGCCGCACCCTTCTCGGCGCTGTCGTTGAACGAAAACATTGTTGTCGTTTCCATAACACCCGGCGCGACTGGCGAGGACGCGACCGTCGCGCTGGAACCCGCCACGCGCGGGATGACGGTTACCAACACGGTACGCACCGTCGCCGGCACCGGCGTTCGAGTTTCATCACGACGCGTCAGCGACGACAAGGTGATCGTCTCGGGAACGATTGGCAATCGCGCGGGGCAGCGTCGCTACCAATTGGTGGTTGGCGACCCGGTGACGTACACGGCGGGCGCCTACCGGGCCGCGTTGGAAGCCAAAGGCATCACGATTGGCGGCAATATTCGCGTGGGCCCGACAACACCGCAGGCAACGATCGTGTCGTCCATGCCGTCGCCGCCGTTGTCGCGGTTGGTCTCGTTGATGAATCGTGAAAGCATTAATCACTATGCCGAGATGTTGTGGCGCGACGCCGCGCGTGGACCGCAGCGAAACATTGTCGGCTCTGCGCAAACCGCCGACTCAACGTTGCAGCAATTCCTGACTACGCAGGTTGGTGTGCAACCGGGCGCCGTTACCGCAACTGACGGCAGTGGTTTGTCGGTGCTCGATCGTGTCACGCCACGTGCGATGGTGCAGTTGCTGTCGCACGCGAACACTGCGTCGTGGTCCAGCGCATTTCATGCGTCGTTGCCGGTGGCTGGCGAATCGGAGTTGCTGCGCCATCGCATGAAGTCAACGCCAGCGCAGGGCAATCTGCACGCAAAAACCGGTACGACGAACACCGTGATCGGTCTCGCGGGCTTCGTGACGGCCGAGAATGGTGAGATTATTGCGTTTGCGTTTCTGTACAACGGGAATGATCGCTTCGGCGCGCGAGAGACCATTGATAACATGGGTCCGACGATGGCGGGATTTTCGCGGGAGTAGGCGCGGCTTTCTGGTACCGGGGTCAGAGCGACAGCTCTGACCCCAGTACCAAAACATTGCAGTTAGAGCGACAGCTCTGACCTCGGTACCAAAACATTGCGGTCAGAATGACGGCTCTGACCCCAGTACCCAAACATCGCGGTCAGGATGACGGCTCTGACCCCAGTACCCAAACATTGCGGTCAGAATGACGGCTCTGACC
>JBDUBA010000419.1:0-4011 GCA_040004335.1 Gemmatimonas sp. | reverse complement strand
CTGACGCCGTCACCTATGATCTTGGTGGCCGCATTCTGGATATTCTGCCAATTCCCGGGCACGAAGCGTCAAGTATTGCCATCTACGATCGGCAAACGCACGTGATGTTGACGGGTGACACGTTCTATCCGGGACGGCTCTACGTGCGCGACGGCGCGGCGTTCACGAACAGCATTCAACGGCTGGTCGACTTCTCCGCCACACATCCCGTTGCCCATTTTCTGGGCACACATGTTGAGCAATCCAGCGAACCGTTCAAGGATTACACCGTGGGCACGGTTGATCAGCCCAATGAACACGTGTTGCAGTTAACGAGTGCACAGCTTCTGGAAATGAACGATTCGCTCAAGGTGATGGGGGGAAAAGTTGTGCGAAAGGCGCTACCTGCCTTGACAATTTGGCCCGTGACCCGATAGGAGCGTGACCATGGACAGGCGCATGTTTGTTCGAGGCGGCGTAACATCGCTGGCGACTACCTGGGCAGCGCGCCATCTCGCGTCACGCCGCGGGTTTGATGTGTCGCACGCCGATACAGTTGCAGAACGTCCGCGCCCATCGAAATGGCAACTACAGTGGCAGCGCGACGAACTCGCGATGTTTCTGCACTTCGGCGTGAATACGTTCACCGACCGTGAATGGGGCGACGGCACCGAGTCGCCGTCAATTTTCGCACCGACACAACTCGACGCGCGTCAGTGGGCCCGATCGGCGCGCGCTGCCGGATTTCGCTCGGTCATTCTCACCGCGAAACATCACGACGGATTCTGTTTGTGGCCAACGAACACCACGAAACACTCCGTTGCATCGAGTCCGTTTCGCGGCGGCAACGGTGACGTTGTTCGTGAAATGGTCGACGCCTGCCGCGCTGAAGGTCTGCGCCCCGGATTGTACCTGTCACCGTGGGATCGCAACAACCCCCTCTACGGCGATTCGTCGCGTTACAACGACTTGTATTGCGATCAGTTGACGGAGTTGCTCACGCGCTACGGCAAGATTGCCGAAGTGTGGTTTGACGGCGCCAACGGAGAAGGCCCGAACGGAAAACGGCAGCAATACGATTGGCCACGCGTGTGGTCGTTGGTGCGCAAGTTGCAACCCGAAGCGGTGATGTTTTCGGATGCTGGCCCCGACGTGCGTTGGTGCGGCAATGAAAACGGCAGCGGCGGCGAGACAAATTGGTCAACGGTGAATCCGTCGGTTGTCACCTACCCCGGGATGGACGGACCCGGAGTTACGCAATCGCTGCAACGCGGCGATCCCGCCGGAACCGTTTGGCGCCCCGCCGAGGCGGATACATCAATTCGTCCTGGCTGGTTCTATCATGCGGCCGAAGATGCAAAAGTACGGAGCGTAGACAACTTGTACGACTTGTATTTCAAATCGGTGGGACGGAATGCAAAGTTGTTGTTGAATGTCCCGCCTACGCGTGCGGGACTGCTGCACGACACAGACGTTGCCAATCTCGCAGGGTTGCGTGATCGCCTTTCGAAATTGAACGCCAGCGCAGTTACCCGCGGTGCCAAGTTCACCTGGCGCAGCACTGGCCAACGCTCGGCCGAAGCGACCGTCACGTTCGACAAACCCCAAATGATTTCCGCCTTTCGCCTGGCCGAGGATATTGAGAACGGCCAGTCGGTGTCGAGTTGGTCGGTGAGCGCCAGGAGCGGTGCGGACTCACGTGTGATTTCGCGCGGAACAACCGTTGGTTATGCGCGTATGGAGAAATTTGCGGCCGCATCCGCTGACAGCATCACATTGACGATCCAGGATGCGATCGAGCCGCCGCAAAAGGTCACGCTGACCCCGTTTGAATAGAGCTCGTCCAACGCACGACTACCCAACCCGGCGAAGGCCGCTGTTTCTCTGGCGAGAACGCTCCTTTTCAGGCACATTCAAACCGTCGTTGATTTCCGACGCCTAATTTCGCTGTCGCCCCCTGCCATTCAGGACCATGCGCCCAATCGCCGCCGTCACATTGGTGTTGACCGCTCTCGTCCCACTCGCGTCCGCCACGGCCGTTGCTCAAGGTACACATCGGCGCTCTGTCGTCGAGTTGTCACCGCAGCAACACGTCGCATCGAACTCAACGCCCTCAGCCGAACGCAGTCAACCCGAGCGCAATCCGCGCGCACCCATCACGTTTCAGGCCGAGGACGCGTTGGCGATTGTTTCTTACACGGTGGGCGATCTTACCGACGATGGTCGTTATCTCGCGGCCACGGCATCTGTCCGACGTGATGCTTATGGTGTGGACTATCGACGCGACGGCGATCCCACGTATGTGCGCGGTGCGCTTACGCGCGTGCTGCTGATTGACACAAAGTCTGGCCAGCAATCGCCGATCTTTCCCGAGATGAAAAGTGTGCGTGCCATGCGCTGGACCAAGGACGGCGCGCGGTTGGCAATGCTGGTGTTCAACGGCGATGTCTACGAACCCGTGATCTGGACCAAAGCCACCAACAAAGCTGCCACGCTCAAACTTCCGGCAGGCAAGTACGTGGCCGAGAACAGCGATGTGCGTTGGTCGCCCGATCAGAAACGGCTGGTGTTCACGACACATAGTCTCGAATGGCGCAAGAAAGCGCGCGAGGCTTTCGCGGCAATTACTGGTGTGACGTCGGTGTTCGTGCAGAGCAGCAAAGACCCATTCCTCGCGTGGGATGACATTCGCCGCGCGGGCAACCTGCGAAGTGTAACGTCGCTGGAAGTCGCGACTGGCCAGGTACGCGAAGTTATTCCGGAATTGGCGCTCTCGAATTTTACGTTGGCAGAAGATGGCAGCGGTGTCACGTATGCGCAGGACATCCTCAAGAAAACGGATTACGAGGGCGGCGGTGCCGAGACAACCTTGCGCATGCGCGATTCTGCCGGCGTGGAACGTGTGTTGCATACTTCAACCAAGGGGATGCAAATTCAGTGGGCGGAAGACGGCAAACATTATGCGTATTCCAACGGTGGTCGCGTATATCTCGCCAGCACGGCCGATACGTCAAAGAAACTGTTGGCCGGTGCTCCGGAAACGAAGCGCGGCGAAACACCCGACACATCAAAAGCTGCGCGTGATCGCTCGGCGGCGGAACGGTTCAGCGTGGTGCGTTACAGCCCAACCGGTGATGCAGTGTTGGTGTCAAATCGCGAAGGCATGTGGCTGGCGGACGTCAGCACTGGCGTACGCGAGAAAGTTGTTGCATCAAGCGACTCGAGTGAAACATTGCCCCGCGTGACATTTGCCGCGTGGAGTCCGGACGGCAAACAGCTGTATCTCACATCCGCATCGCGGCAAAAGTGGGAACGCGGCATTCTGCGCTACGACCGCACTACGAAACAGTTGAAGGAACTGATCAAGGACGGACGTTCGTATTCGCAGTTCCGCCTGTCGAAGGATGGCAAGACTGCGGTACTGAACATTGCAAGCGGCAACCGTCCGCCTGATATGTACACCGCAAGCCCCGACCTCACCGACGTGCGCCGGTTGGTGGAAACCAATCCGCAGTTGGCAGCCAAGAAAATTGGCCCGACCGATTTGATCTCGTTTCTGGATGCCGATGGCCACGTCAAGAAAGCGGTAGTGTATTATCCCGCCGACTATGACAAGAGCAAGGCGTATCCCACGGTGTTCGAGATTTACGAAGACTTCTTTGACGACACGTTTGACGTGCGCGCCAATGTGTTAACCGGAGCGGGATACATCGTTGTGCATCCATCAGTCGATTTCGACATTGGTTATCCGGGCGAAGCCTGGACGAAGGGCGTCACTGCCGCAGCCAACAAGCTGATCGAAATGGGTATCGCCGATTCGGCTCGGCTGGGCGTGCAAGGACAGAGTTACGGCGGGTATGCCACGAATCTGCTGATCACGCAAACCAATCGTTTCAAGGCGGCGGTGAATATCTCGGGCAAAGTTGACATGATCAGCTTCTATACGGACAGTCCGCGCCTTGGTGTGCGTAACGTGAACGCGGCGGAGAAAACACAGGATCGTTTGGGTGCATCAATGTGGGCGCAGCCGCA
>JBDUBA010000498.1:0-13626 GCA_040004335.1 Gemmatimonas sp. | reverse complement strand
GCAGCAGCCGGCGTTGAATCGGCGGGCTCCAGTTCACCCAACGCACGTTTCGAAAGTTCAACCACCTTCTTGCCACTCGTGTTCCAGATCTCTTCGACCTGCGCGAAGTTCGTCATCGGCACGATGTACGAGAACGGCTTCTGCAACACCGTCACGCGAAACGCTTTTCCGTCGGGCGCCATATCGGCAGCGTTGATCATCGCCGGCGCACCAACCTTTGTTGCAATGCCCGTTTTGATATCAAGCATGGCCAACTGACCCGTGACGTAATATTCCATCTGCGCCTTGTCGAACGGATCCATCAACAAGCTCGCATAATTGCGTGTCGAAATTTTCTTGCCCATCGTCATGCGCACTTGTGGTCCCGTTTCAATGGCGGGACGCACCGGCTCGGGCGCGCGCGGCGTTGGAATCACAACGGCCATGATCCTGGTGCCGTCCATCGTCCAATCAAGCGACGTCACAAGTGTTGCGAGCAAGTTGGCGGTACCAACGCGACGCGACTTGCCCGTAACCAAATCCGCGACGTAAACAGCGGAGTACGTATCGAAATTCGCGATGTACGCGAGCGCCGAACCCGTTGGTGACCAAACGGGCCCCGTTACGGTCGCACCCTTCGGCACGTCGAGATCGCGCGCTTTACCGGTACTCGCATCAATGATGGACAGCCCGGCAGAACCACGAGTGGTCAGCGTGCGCGCGCGATTTGCTTTGGCGTCAACCTGCAAACCGGCAAAATAAATGTGCGGTTTTCCAAACGCCTGAACGCTGGGCAGCCCTTCGCTTTGTAACTTGAGGAAATATTTCCGGTCCGGGCTCTGATTACTCAGGCTGATGTTGTTTTGTCGGGGCGCCGACACCAATCGCTCGATGTCAGCGGGTGGCTTCGCGTATGTCTCAAGTGCCAGGACTTCCTTCGGCGACCAACTGTTGGTAGCGTTTTGCGCAAACAAGGCAGCGGTAGGCAGCAGCATCGCGGCCGCAACGACGGACGCAAGGATTGCGGGCAGTCGCGAGACATCGAGTCGCGAGATGACCTGTCGCGGATTGCCCGCGCGAGGGCTGCGGAGCGGTTGGTACATGCAAACTCCCGGCAAAGTGAAAACGGCCAAGCGCACAGGGGGGCAGAGGCCGGCCCGGTTTGCTCCCCGGGTCGGGCCACGGAGAAAATCTACGCTTGAATGCACTGTTTACCATGCCTAGCTTCGCCGGTATGGGAGTCTCCAACCTGATTTTTGCCGCCTGCCTTGTGGTAGCGCTGGCGTTTTTCACCCGCAGCGCCCTCCGCCTCGCGCGATGGCTCAAGATTGGGCATCCGGAAGACCGCACGAATGAACCGGGGCTGCGAACAAAAAACCTGATTACGATCGGCTTCCTGCAGAGCAAGATTCTGCGTGACCCGTTGGGCGGTGTGATGCACGCCTTCGTGTTCTGGGGGTTCTGCGTGTTGGGACTGGGCACCGCCGAAATCATGATCCAGGGACTCTGGACCGGGTTCAGCTACGGCATGTTTCTCCCCAATTTCCTGTACATCGCGTACGTGGCGTCGCAGGAGCTGTTCGCCGTCTTCGTGCTGATTCCGGTTGTGTTCCTCTTGTACCGCCGGATCGTGATCAAGCCGCGTCGTTTTCATGGCGATCCAGTGCATGGTGGCGACGCAATTTTTATTCTGAGCATGATTGCGGTGCTGATGGTGTCGTTGCTTCTCATGTTCGCGATGGAAGTGCATTTGGGCGAAGCCAACTCGGGGCGCGTCATTTCCCGATTGCTCGCGACACCGTTTGCCGGTTTGTCTGATAGCGCCGCGCACACTGTCCAGACGTCAATGTTCTGGTTTCACGCGCTGCTCATTCTGTATTTCCTGAATCACCTGCCAGGTTCGAAACATCTGCACGTGCTGACGTCACTCATCAACGTGTGGTTTTCGAATACCAGCAAACCCGGCACCGTTGGCGCCATGCGCCCGATGGACCTCGAGGCCGAAAATGCCGAGCAGTTCGGGGCGAGTGATGTGGAACATTTGTCCTGGAAAAATTTGCTCGATGGCTATTCCTGCACCGAGTGCGGACGGTGCACGGCGGCGTGCCCGGCCAACATCACGGGCAAGGCGCTGTCACCGCGCATGATCGTCGTAAAAACGCGCGCGAGACTCACCGAAAAAGCGAAAATGCAGGATCTGTTGGCGGGTGCAGCACCGACGACTGAACAGCAGGCCGTACTCGACCACAAGTTGCTCGACAATTGGATCACCGAAGAGGAACTCTGGGCGTGCACCAGCTGCCGAGCGTGCGTGGAAGAATGCCCGGTCTCGATCGACCAGCTGGACATCATCAACGAGTTGCGTCGCGACCTGGTGCTGATGGAATCGCGTTTTCCCGACGAACTCGCGCCCGCACTGCAATCGCTTGAGCGCAACGGCAGCCCGTGGGCATTCAGTCCGTCCGAACGCGCCGCGTGGGCCGAGGGGATGGAGATCCCAACGGTCGCCGAAGTGATCGCGCGCGGCGAAAAAGTCGATCTGCTGTTCTGGGTGGGGTGCATGGGATCGTTCGACGATCGCTCAAAGAAAACGACCGTCGCGTTCGCGCGAATCATGCAGGCCGCCAACGTGAAGTTCGCCATACTTGGCCAGGAAGAAACGTGCCACGGCGATCCCGCGCGTCGCATGGGTAATGAGTATCTCTATCAGACACTCGCAAAAGGTGTCATCGAAACGCTCAACAATTACGAAATCAAAACGATTGTAACGTCGTGCCCACACTGCTTCCATCAAATGGGCAGTGAGTTTCCCGATTTGGGAGGACACTACGAAGTAATTCATCACTCACAGTACATCGAGCGATTGTTGGCGAAGAATCTGGTTCCACTCAGTACCGATCAGGGCAAGGCCATTACGATGGCCTATCATGATTCGTGTTACCTGGGTCGCTACAACGACGTGTACGATGAGCCGCGTGTGACGCTCAAACGTGCGCTGCCGGTCGTGAACATCGTGGAACCAGCGCGCACAAAGAGTCGTGGTTTGTGTTGCGGTGCAGGCGGCGGACGCATGTGGATGGAAGAAACTGTGGGCAAGCGTATCAACGTCGAACGCACTGAGGAGTTGTTGGCGACCGGCGCGGACACGATTGCCGTCGCGTGTCCGTTCTGCATGACAATGATTTCGGATGGCGTGAACGCGACTGGGAAGGACGTGCCTGTACTCGACATTGCGGAGGTTGTGGCTGGACGACTGGCTCACGCGACTGCTTCGACATAGCCACGTGTTTGGTTGCGACCATTTGCGACGTGTGAAGGCGGTTAACTGACTAACTGCCTTCGGACTTTCCGAACTTTGGCGGACTTGGTGACAGCGCCGTCACAGGTACGGCGCTCCGAGCCGTTCGCACATTTCGTTTTTTTTGATGATCAACCAATCGCAGACCACAATTGATCATCGCTTCGTTTGATCATAAATAAATTCGTGGAATTCGTGGCTCGAGTCGCCAACAGGTTTTCGCTCCGAAACTGTCCGCAAAGTCGAGCTGCAAGTCCAAAAAAAGTCCAAATGCCGTTAGTCAGTTGACGAAATTTGCCCAAGACATTCGGCCGCAACCATCCGCATGTCGCCGGCCGCGAATAGAAGTCCGCGAATAGAAGTCTGCTCAAGTCCGCTTCAGCCGAAACCGCCGAATCGTCTGCTTGATCCGTTCTCCCTCGACATACGGAAACTCCTCACGCGACACCACCTGCAGTCCGTGCACTGTCGCTTGCTCCAGAAACACGTCGAGCCCTGAGCGACCCGGATCGGCAATCCACGCTTCACCGTCGGGTTCGAGCGTTGCGGCAATCGCAGCCGCCACGAGCGTGCCGTACGGACGCTCGTACAACACATCCGCCGCCATCACCACGTCGAACTTGCCCAAGTCGGTCGGCAACGCCCGCCAATCAACCATGCGAATGTTCGGCTCCACGCCATTCACGCGCCACGAATTGAACCGCGTCATGTGCAGCGCGTCCTCGTAGTAGTCCGTGGTGGTGACCGCAAACCCCGCGCGCACTGCAGCTGCAGTTGGCAATCCCAATCCGCAACCAAGCTCCAACAGCGATCGACCGTGGCCATTCGCTTCGAGCGCCGTCGTTGCCAATAAGCGCGCTGCAGGCCACAAGTCGGCCCAATACGGCAGGCGTTCGTCTTTGACGTAATCTTCCTCGCTGATCAGCAAATCCGCGTTCTGTGGTTTGCGAAGGGAGAATAACACGGGTTGGTCGCGTGCATGCAACGTGACGGATTCATCCGCGAGCACAAACTTGCGCTCCAACCACGCTTCGAGCGCGAGGCCGTGCAGCTCGTACGGATTTTCCTCGGCGGCGCGCGTATTGTCGGAAAGTTGCGAGGTCGCGGCGTCGTTCGTTGCTCCGCGTTCGGCGCTCAACGCAACTCTCCAAGAATGATGGCGTCGAGATATTCACCCACGTCCACGTGCGGACGATCTTCCGGCACAAGCAGCAGCGCGTTTGCAACGGCCAACGTGCGTAACAAGTTCGATCCCTGGGCTCCCGCTGTGCGTGCTTCAAGGACCCCGTCAACTGCCCGAGAAATGTTCACCCGAAGCAAGTGCGTCAATCCACCGCCCGCGTTCATCGATTCAGCCACACGTACGCGAAGGGTCAGGCGCCCATCGGTTGCGTGGCCGCCCAATCGTCGAAGCAGCGGCCGCGCAAAGAGCTCCGCTGTCACCATCGTCGACACGGGATTGCCGGGCAATCCGAGCCACGGAATACCACGCACCGTTCCCACACCAATTGGACCACCCGGACGAATGCGCGCGCGCCAGAACGCAATGTCGGCATCCAACTGATTGAGTGCTGCGCGCGTGTAGTCGTGTGCACCAACCGATACGCCACCGGTCGTAATCAACAAATCACATCCGGCATCCAACGCCTCCGCAATGGCATCACGGATGACGACAAGGTTGTCCGGCAACAGCGGTAGCGTGCGAACCGTGGCACCAACGGCCGACAACCAGGGCGGCAACGCGTACCTCGTGGAGGCAACAATGCGATGCCCCGCCTGGACCTGGTCAAACGATTCAACATCAACCAGCTCATCACCGGTTGCCACCACGACAACACGCGGCAAACGATGCACTAACACCGAGGCTGCTCCGACGCTGGATAACACGCCAATGTGCACGGGGCTAAGCGTTGTACCTGCTTCGAAGACAATATCGCCGGCCCGCAAATCTTCGCCGCGTTTCCGAACATTCCCCGCGAGCGAACGCACGTCGCGATTTTCGGTGATACGAACGCTCCGGACGCCGCGATCGGTGTCTTCCACGCGAACCACCGCATCGGCGCCAACGGGAATGGGTGCACCGGTCATGATGCGTGCACACGTCCCTTCGGTGACCGTTGGTTGTTCGCGGCCGCCTGCCAGAATTGTCGCGAGAACCGGCAACACAACGGGATTGATGATGCTGGCACTCAGCACGTCAGCACGCCGCACCGCGTAACCGTCCATACTCGAATTGTCCCAGAGCGGCAAATCAATCGGACTTGTTACCGTTTCGGCGAGTGCTCTTCCAATCGCTTGCACCAGCGGCACGCGTTCGACGGCCAATGGCGTCACATTACGCACAACGGTCTCAACCGCTTCCGTGAGGCTGAGTCCCGTGCGAACGAATTCGATCACTGCATTTCCTTGATGTGCATCGACGCAAGGCGAACTGCAATTGCATCCTGCACGCGCTCGACGGCACGAGTTGGCACGGTGAAGTTGTTGCACAAGAACGAGAACACCAACATTTGTCCGTCGGCTGTCGTAACGTACCCTGACAACGAACGCGCCTTGTCAACAGTGCCGGTCTTGGCGTGCACGTTGTTCGCCGCGACGGATCCCTTCATACGACTGGCAATGGTGCCATCAACGCCGGCAATGGGAAGCGCCGAGTAGAAATCGTCGAAGTTTGGCGAGCGACGCATCGTGTCAAGGATTTTCACGAGTGTGCGCGGCGCAACATAGTCGTGCCGCGAGAGTCCGCTGCCATCACGCACGGCAATGGCGTCCGGCGAAATTCCCCAATCGACCAGTTGACGTTGTACAACAGCGCGCGCGCTGTCGGCGCGCCCAACCCCTGCACGCTCGAGGCCAATTGTTTTGAAGAGAATTTCCGCCATCTGATTTTGCGAGGGTTTCTCCAGCCGCTTGAGCACATCTCGCAGTGGAGGTGACTCTAACGTGACCAGTGTGTCTGGCAAGCGAATCGCGGCGGGCATCATGAACACATGCCCCACCTGCTGCCCCACCGTTGCGGTGTCGCGCCATGCCGGTCCAAGTCGTCGTGGCGTTTTGGGTGGAGGCGCGAACGTGATCCCACGCGCCACCAGATATTCGCGCATGGCCGCCAGCGCCGCGTCGTTGGGATGACGATACGCCAATTCAATGCGCGTGCTATCACCCATCGGCAATGTGCCTGTGACAACGATGGCGGCCGCGGTCGAGTCCCAGACGGCGCGCAGCGCACGATTCTCGCCAACCGAGTCTGCGCGTTCGCGAGCAACGGCCCGCACAATCACGTTCGGATACGTGAGCAGTGGTTTCGTCGAAACCATCAGCGGTTTCGCCAACACCATTCCAGCTTTCACGGTGAGATTAAAAAACCCCTCGTTGTAGAACAGTTCATCAACGGGCGCGCTGTAACCGAAATCAAAATCATCAAACGCCCATCCAAAGCCGTACGGCTCATCGCTGAACGCGTTGCCCTCGGCTTCGAGTGTCCCGACAATTTTCGTGATACCGCGTGCGGTCAGTGCATCGGCAATCGGCGCGAACGCTGTTTGCGCGTCACCGCCGCGCATGGCATCGCTCCACGAGGGATCGCCTCGTCCGTGCACAACAATGCTGCCGAAAAATGTGGAATTTTTTTTCTCGCCGCGTAGCCCAATCGAAGTTCGCCAGCGGAAATCGGGCCCCAGTTGCGTGAGACCAACCGAACCCGTAACAATTTTCTGATTCGACGCGGGCATGAATAACTTGTCCGCGTTGTGCGCGTACAAGGTGTCGCCACGCTCCGGGTCAACAATCAGAATGCCCCAGTTCGCATTGCGGAACTGCGGGTCATCCACCATCGAGTCAACGCTCGCACGAAACAGCTGGCGCTCGGACCGCGGGGCCAGTGACGGCGCGGGAAGTTTCTGTGGTTCGAGCCGCGCTGTTTCTGGTGGACGCGGAGCGCCTGTTCCTCGCTCGCCTGGAACCGTGGGCTGCGTGGTGGGCGTTGGCGTCGGATGGCACGCGAACCATGTCGACGCGCTGGCAAGAAGCACCAGCGCGCGGGAAACATCGCGGGCGGAACGGTGCCGCACCAACAACGGATACACCTTCAATCGGCCAGTACGCGGCTGTCGCATGAGTGTTTGAGCGATGGGAGTTCGGTGTTACAGATCAGGCTCGTACGTGCTGCTCAGCGTTGCGTCTTCGGCGACGTGCACGCGAATTACGCGAGCCGAGGTTCGCGCGAGCGCCGCCTGCACCAGCGCTGCGATCAATCGTGAAATATTTTCGCCGGTGGGGATCAACCCACCATCCGCGAACTCCGGCACGTCCAGATTGATGTTGCGGTGATCAAACCGCTCACGAACTTCGGTTTGCAGTACGTCGTCCAGAAAACCCAGGTCCACCACGAATCCTGTTTCATCGTCAATGGGCCCGGATACCGTGACGTCGCACGTGTACGTGTGACCGTGGTAGTGCTCATGCGCGCACGCCCCAAACACCGTCCGATTCTCAGCGTCGGTCCAATCCGCTCGACGATACCGGTGCGCTGCTGAAAACTGAATGCGACGGGTGAGGGATGAACGCGCCATCGAATTCGAACGGACTAACGGAAAATTGGAATGACAAGTCCGAGCGCCAATCCCCACGTACCGCTCCACGACTTCTTCGCAATGTCCGTGGTCAACACACGGGTCGTATCGCTGGCAACTGCGTAATAAGAGTCGGGGTACGAATTCCGCCAGAGATAATTCGTCGCATCCGCGCGGACGGCCCAGTTGTTCTTGAACATGTACTTGATATTGAAGCCGCCCGTAAAGGCGAATTTTGTGCCGAAGCTGTACCCGCCGGTGTCGGATTTCGAGAAATCGGATGCCAAACCCGTGCCAACCGAAACAGAGGGCACCAGGCGATGCCACGTTTTGCGTCCGGGTAACGCAATTGTGAATCCGACATCGACAACCTGTGTTTTTGTGTTTTCGACGCTCAGCACCCGTGACACTCGCGGCTTGCTCGGCAGCAACAGATTGCGTTCGCTTGGGATCAAGGTGTAGCGCGCCGTGAAATATCCAGGGCCACCAATCGGAACGTCATAGCGGAGTCCACCAAACAACGATGACTTGGGCAACACTCGTGCGGGCCCAATATCCGAATTGAATTGCCCGAAGAAGATCGTCAGGTCCTGACCGACTTTCAGGTCTTCGTACGGACTCTTTGACGGCAAATGCCCGACTTGCGCACGCAAGTGGGATGCACACAGGACACTACTCAGCAATCCGCACACCACCGACCACGAACGAACCGAACGCGAAACAAAGCGCAGCATGATAATCAGGAAGGGGAGGACGCAGTCCGCAGATCGCGGCCGCTCATTTCAGGAGGAAGTTGCAGCCCAAGCAGCGCGAGGGCAGTTGGTCCGACATCGCACAACGCACCACCGGAACGCAACGCATGTTCTTTGTCAGCGCCGACAATCACCAGCGGAACCGGATTCGTCGTATGTGCCGTGTACGGCTGACCCGTGACCGGATCCACCATCACGTCGGCGTTACCATGATCTGCGGTGATGATGAGTTGCGCGTTGCCTTTTTTCGCGGCGTCCAGAATGCGCGCCAGACAGTCGTCCACGGTTTCTGCGGCCTTGATCGCGGCGGGTAATGAGCCCGTGTGCCCAACCATATCCGTGTTCGCAAAGTTGCACAGTACGAAGTCGTGTGTCCGATTGGCCAGCGCGTTGCAGAGCACATCACACACCCCAGCAGCGCTCATCTCTGGTTGCAAATCGTACGTGGCAACTTTCGGACTCGCCACCATCGATCGATCTTCACCCGGAAACGGGGCGTCACGTCCGCCGTTAAAGAAAAAGGTCACGTGCGGATACTTCTCCGTTTCTGCGGTGCGCAACTGCGTCAGGCCCGCATCCGAGATCACCTCACCCACCAGGTGTTGCATCGACTGCGGTCGGAAGGCAATCGGAAATGGAAAGGAATCATCGTACTGCGTCATGGTGGCGATCTGTACCTTCGGACGCGTTCCCATGTCGAATCCCGTAAAACCCGGCACTGCCAGCGCGCGCAAGGCTTGTCGCATGCGGTCGGACCGATAGTTGAAACACACCACCACATCACCGTCACGCATTGGTGCAACCGGCCCGCCTTCCGCGTTCGTCATCACCACCGGTTTCACAAACTCATCGGTGATGTTGGCGTCGTATTCGGCTTGCACATACGCGAGCGCATTGGAGGTATGCGGCCCGTCGCCGCGCACGGCGCTGTTGTACCACAGACCCGTGCGTTCCCATCGATTGTCGCGATCCATGCCATAATAACGACCGCTCAGCGACGCCAACTCGGCGCGACCCTCCATCTGCTGCAGCGTCTCCCGAAGGAACTCGAGACCGGATTTTGGCGGTGTATCGCGTCCATCGAGTAAGGCGTGCACCACCACCCGTTGTACCTGCTCGCGGGCACACAAGTCGAGCAGTGCAAACAAATGTTCGTCCAGGGCATGCACGCCGCCGTTCCCCAACAATCCAACCAGGTGTAGCGTCGAATGATTATTGCGCGCGGTCGCGCACGCATGCAGCAACACTTGATTGGTAAAGAAGCTGCCGTCTTCAATTGCGCCGCTGATACGAACAAGATCCTGAATCACCACACGTCCAGCACCCAGGTTCATGTGCCCAACTTCGCTGTTGCCCATCTGCCCTTCAGGCAAGCCAACGGCTCGACCCGACGCATTCAACAACGTGCGCGACGGCTGCGCCCACAGCGCATCCCAATTCGGTGTGTTCGCCAGCGCAATCGCATTGGCGGTTGTGTCTTCGCGATACCCCCAGCCATCAAGAATGATCAGTGCAACAGGTCGTGCGACAGTGGCTGACATCCTTGCTCGGTTCAGGTTGTGCCTTACGTTCTCAACAGAGCGCAATCTAGAGTGTAGCGTTGCTGAAGTCTCGTAATTGCGCTGAGCCGTTTGCAACCCTGCACCCACCTTCGTGATACGCCACCAACCAAACCTGTGACTGAATTGGCAGCGCGCCGCTCTTCACTCCACTGTCAGACCCGAGACACGTGCAACTGGTTGCAACTCGGTCTCCGCGTCATTTTGGCCCGTCGCCGCGTTTTGCTGCCGGTTCTGATGTCGATATTCGCCATGGGCGGTGTACTTCCAACGGCAACTGCGGCCGCGCAGAAAAAAGGGGAGCGCGTGCGTATCCTGGCAGGCTCCGTCATGCGGACGGCCCCGGGTGGACAAGTGATCGGCGTTCTCAGTCGCGTGTACGAGGGACCCGTTGAAATGGTGCAGGGCGGTGCCTCACGACTCCGCATCTCGGGTTTCGTGAGCGAGCAAAGCATTCGGCTCGATGCTACTCGTGCGCGAGGTGTGGCCGGAGCGGCGGGCGCAGGGGACTACGGCGGCGTGCTTCGCACCGGTCCGAGTGAGAAAGATCCCGCATTGGCCACGCTCCAACGAGGTGCCGTGCTTTTTGCAGGACAGAAATCGTCGACGTTCCTGGCCGTCAACCGCACGATTTGGGTGGACAATAGCCGACTCGCAAAACTTTCGGCCCCCGACAGTCGGCCACCGACACAAGGCCCGGGTGCTCTGGCCAGTCAACCGAACGCGGCTGAAAAACCCGCCACGCCACCCGCTGCCAAACCAACCGTCTCAGCCACACCCGCCCTCCCGCCGATGCAAATCGTTGGAGGGTCTCCACTTAGGACTGCCCCAAATGGCGACATCGTTTCTTCGCTGCCGGCCGGCACGCTGGTCAATCCGCTGCGCAGCGAGAATGGTTGGACGCGTGTCGCCATCGAAGGGTGGGTCTCCACCAAAGACCTGACGGACGCAAGCGCCAAAGCCGCGGGCGAACTCAGCGCCGCCGATATTCGCGCCGACCCCTCGGGCACCAAAGGACGCATCGTCCGTTGGACGGTCGAGGCACTCTCCTTCCAGCTGGGAGACGCCCTCCGACGCGAGCTCAATGGCGAACCGTATTTGTTGGCCCGCGGACCGGGAAAAGAACGCTCGATTCTGTATCTGGCCGTACCGGACTCATTGCTCGGTGCAGCACGGGCGCTGGCCCCGCTCACAACGATGACCGTGACGGCCCGCGTGCGGAGCGGAAAGAGCGAACCGGGCGGAGTTCCAATCCTGGATTTGCTGGAACTCGTTCGACGCTAGTTGGTAGGATACCACGGCTCCTCTATGCAGGGAGCAGCTTCTATTTCATAAGGGCAGTGACGGAGCTGCAGCGCCACACTCCGTCAACACTCAGCACCAGTTACAAGTACCTCACATGTGACTTGTAGAGGTCCCGCTGAGTCCCAAAAAGCGGTATCATAACAAGTGCAGTGCGCGCTTTTGACGAACGGTTCAATCGGAGCCGTGAGCTGAATTGCGCTTTTGGTCGTCCACTTAGGGTGCGCGGTCGCACCCTCATTCCAGGATAGGGACCATAACGAATCCAGAGATTTCACGTGGGCTGAACACCGCGCCCACCGCGGCACTGCGCTCGCCCTCGCGGGCAATCCGCACCTCGCGCAAGCGCCATTCTGCCGTCATTGCTGGCATTGCCGCAATCGCCATCGTCTCAGCTGCATTTCTGCCAAACACGGGCCGAACGTTCGGCGGGAACAAGAAACCTGGCGGGCTGTTAACGGCGAGCGCTTCTGCTGGCCGCTCGACGGTCAGCACACGAAATCTTGAACTCGGGGAGTCTTTGCTGGGCCGCTCCCGGAAACTGCGCGTCCGGTTTGTTTCCGCAGCGCGTTCGCTCTCGCTGCCCATCGTGCGTGAGCTGTTTGGTGATTCCGCCACGGATCATGCGGGACTGTACACGGCTCGCACGAGTGACCTGAACGAGCCGTTCAATTTCATCACCTTGCGTCCGTTCAGCGACAAAGTCGCGGGCCGCATCGGGCTGTACAACATTGGGTTTTTTCCGTCAGAACTACATGCGGCTCGCAGTGGGGCGTACAACAATCCCGACGGATTTGTTGAGGTGACCGCCAACAATCAGTTCACTTCGGTCTCGCAGCACTTCACGCTCAGCGATTTCCTCACGCACGACCAGGTACGCGTGTGGCCCAAGTATCTCGTGTTGCAGGAGCCTCTCCTCGACAAACTCGAGCTCGTGATCGCGGAGTTGGGGAACATGGGCGTACCCGTCAAGCGTATGAAGGTGATGTCTGGTTTTCGCACACCCCAGTACAACCAGCCGGGAGTGGGCGCTGGTGGGCGCGCGCAGGACAGCCGACATCAATTTGGTGACGCGGCCGACGTGTACGTGGTGAATGGTGATCGTGATTGGATGAGCGATATCAATCGCGACGGAAAAGTCGACTCCCGTGATGCTAAACTTCTCGCGCAGGCCGCCGAACGTGTAGAGACGGCGCACCCCGATCTTGTCGGGGGCATTGGTATTTATGCCGCAACGTCAGAACACGGTCCGTTCGTGCACATCGACACGCGCGGAGTTCGGGCCCGCTGGGGAGTTCAGTGACGTCAAAGAAGGTGTTGCGTCGCACCATTATTGGCCTGTCCGGTCTTGTCGCAATTCTCGGATTGCAACTGTATGAGCCGCCTCCTGAGTTGATGGCAGGATCGGCGCCTACCAGCGCGAAACTCCGGGTTCCGGCTGTTCGCGCGGGTAAGTTGGCGTTTGGCAGCAGTGGCGATGTGAAAATGTTGTTTGCACGCGCAGGCGAATCCGTGGCGTATCCTCTCGAAGTGTCAGGGGATGCAACCGGGTTCACCTATCAATGGATGAAGATGACGGACTCCACGAGCGGAGACGTCGAACGCGCCGTGACCGGCGATACGTTGCTGGTTCCGCTCGAGCCTGGGTTCTACGAACTGGTCGTGAGTCGCGCGGGTGTGCAGCAGCGCGTCAAGGAACCTCGCTTGGCCGTGACGGTTCCATTCGAGCTCAAACTTGGATCGTCGCTCAACGGGTATCGCATTGGCCGTTACCCAGCTGAGTGGTCACACAACGAAAGCGCCGAGCGCCCTTCAGGGTTTGCGCAGGTGAATGAGTCCGAAATGGACCTTCAGCTCACCGAACACATCAAGGTTCGCGACTTCATTACGCACGATCAGCAAACCGTCTGGCCGCGATATGCTGCCATCGATCCACGGGTGCTGGATAAAATTGAATTGGTGATGCGCGAATTGGCACGCCGACGCGGTGACGACCGTACGAATTTCAAGATGGAAGTGCACAGCGGCTTTCGTACCCCCGACCATAACGCGGGCGTCGAAGGTTCTGCGCGCGACAGTCGACACCTGTACGGCGACGCGGCCGACGTAGCCATTGATGCTGATGGCGACGGCCGCCTCACCATTTTCGACGCGTATCGCGTTGA
>JBDUBA010000399.1:0-13628 GCA_040004335.1 Gemmatimonas sp. | reverse complement strand
CGCATCCAGGCGAAGGCGGCGCCACTATGCGGCCGCACTTGAACCGTTCCGTCTGATGCAAGGCGCCCGTTCTGTCCTGCATGCAGTAGTGTTCCTGCCACGCGGCGTGCACGAGTGCTGTCCGACAGGCTGACGATTCCTTCTTCCACCGCGACTTCAAGTCGATCGAGTTCGGGCCAGGCGCGCACCATGAAGCGCGTGCCGACGTCTTCCGCGACACCATCGCGTGCGCGAACGCGAAACGGTCGCGATGCATCGTGCACGACATCGAAGAATCCTTCGCCTCGAAGCGTCACTTCGCGCGCGCTCTGGCCATAACTGCTCGACCACTCGGCGCGACTCCCGGGCGCAAGCGTGAGCTTTGTGCCGTCGGGAAGGGTTGTGTTCGCGCTCTGTCCGAGAGGCGCTTCGAACGCCAGCGCGCCGCTCACCGTGCCCGCCTGCGAGCGATTCGCTCCAAGCTTCCAGAGCGACGCTGCGCCTGCAACCAGCACGATCGCCGCGGCTGCTTTCCAGGCGGTCTGTTGCCAACGTGACGCGGTCGGACGGACCGTTGATCTTTGCACCCGCTTGTCACGCACTTCACGCAGCGAACGCGTTCCTGTAGACGCCGCCATCCGTGCCTGTAGCTGTAGCCACGAGGCGTCGGTATCGGGAATTTTTCCCGTCGCCGTAAACGCGTTGCGAACGTGTTCGAGAAATGCGGCCCGTGCGGGGTCAGCTTTCAGCCAAGCTGCGACTTGGGCGCGCTCGTCGTCACTGGCAACTCCTGCCAGGTAACGTTCGAGCAAGATGTCGTTGATACTGGGGTCGTTGGCCATAAGGTCAGTGTGAGGTCGAATTCCAGACACGAGGGAATTCAAAAACCCCACAACGACCCCGCTAATTCATTCCCATCCGCTCGCGGAGCGCGCGCAGCCCTCGCCCAAGCTGGTTTTCGACTCCCTTTACGGAGATGTCCAGCACGTCTGCGATTTCGGCATAGCTCATTTGCTCGCGCCAGCGCAAGCGCATAACGAGCGCACACCGTTCCGGCAGAGACGCCAGTGCGCGATCGAGTCGTTCCAGGAGTTCGGCGCGCTCCATCTCGGCGTCGGCTCGGCTGGGGCGCGGATGGAGGGCACGTACGTCATCGAGTCCTTCATCACTACTCCAATCGCGTTCTACGGTGTCGCGACGCTGGACATTGAGCGCCCGATTTCGCGCGGCGCTAAAAAGGTAAGCGCGCACGCTGCTATGCACCGTCCACGACGCGCGCTCAACCCAAAGATCGAGGAAGAGCTCCTGGACAAGCTCCTCGGCCCGCGCGTCGTCGCCTACGTAACGCGAAGCGAACCCGTGGAGGGGCGCGTGCATCACTCGATAAAGCGCCTCAAACGCCGCAACATCGCCTGCGCGCACGCGTGCGACGCAATCGGCAGGAAGCTCGGCGAAGGACTTTGCACTAGTTGCGAACCCGGACACTTTTGTAGCACTAATTCGTAGAATGGCGGAGAAGTAGACCGCGGCAGCAGGACGTGGTAGCGCGAGACGGGAATCGCAACTTCCATCATACAATCACATCCAGCATAGTTGAATACAACCATGAACAGTTCAAATAGTACTCGCCGCCGCATGCGACCGGCGACCGCCTTGGTGGCGGCGCTCTCAATAATTGCTTCAGCCGTTCCGGTTGCGCTGCAAGCGCAGACGTCTCCGCATGTTCCAACCGGCGTATTGTCAGGTCGCATCGCCTTTGCCGTGTCCGATCCGAAGGGCGATTTCGGCAAGAATACTGGCACTGGATATGGCCTCGATTTGAGTGGACTCGTGCGTCTCGAACAGCAGGGGATTCTGAACCTGCGTTTTGATGGTGCGTTCCTGTCCTATGCGAGCAGCACGCGCCGTGTCCCATTTGTCGGCACGGGCAATCTCGTGAACCTCGACCTCAAGACCTCCAGCAACATTTTCACGCTGGTGGGCGGACCGCAAATTTTTGGGCCTAAGGGTGTGTTCACACCGTACGTGTCCGCGCTGGGCGGATTCTCGTATTTCGGTACGACCACGTCGGTAGAAGGCTCTAACAACACCAACGAAGATTTTGCCTCGACGACAAACTCCAGCGACTTCTCGGTGGCGTACGGTGCGTCAGCTGGTGCATATGTGCGCGTGTACAAAACACCAACGCGCGACGTGCGGATGGAATTGGGCGCCCGTTATCTGCGGCACGACAACGCCAAGTACCTGAATGACCAACGGGTTGAAGAAGGGTACCAAGCCAATCGCGACCCAATTCCGTTACGCGGACGGGCTGATTTCGTGACGTACTACATTGGAATCAACGCTGTGCTTTGGTAGGCTGCGGCTAGTCATCGTGTGAAGAACGGCGATCGCGCTTCGTGCTGGATCGCTGTTTCTTTTCGGTGAGACGTTTCTCGACTGAACTGCGCGTGGGTTTCGTTGCCTTGCGTTTCTTCTGCACCACCAACGCGCGCGCCACCAGGTGCGCGAGACGCGCGAAGGCTTCAGCGCGATTCTGCAGTTGACTGCGATATTCGCCCGCGACAATGCGAATGTTTCCGTCGCCATCCAAACGTGAACCGAGTACGCCTAACACGCGCGTGCGCTGCGCGTCATCCAGGGCGCGCGTTGTTTTCACGTTCCATCGCAACGAAATGCGTGTCGCGCTGCGATTGACGTTCTGCCCACCAGGACCGCTGCCGGTAATGGCCGTCAGTTCCAACTCCGCAAACGGAACGGTCACATGCGGTGTGACGACAATTCCGTCGACTGTTGTATCGCTCTGGTCGCTCATCCGTTCGGTGCATTCGGCGTGACAACATCAGCATTCTGCGCGAAGTGTACGCGCACGCCGGCCACACGACGTCCGTCCATGGCCACCACTTCCAGCTCGCCGCCCGGATAACTCACGCGGTCTCCCACCTTGGGCAATCGCCCCAACATCGCAAACACGTAGCCGCCCAGCGTGGTCCATTCGCCTTCGGGAATCGTCAGCCGATGATCGGAGCGAACATCCACCAGCGACATCGATCCCACTAATTCGAGCACCCCATCGGTCAACATGGCGTCGCGTGAATACAAGTCGTACTCGTCGGCGATGTCGCCCACAACCTCTTCCACCAGATCCTCCATGGTCACAATGCCGGCGGTACCGCCGTATTCATCCAAGACCACGGCCAGATGCGCGCGCGTTTTGCGCAAATCGTCCAGCACGCGTTCGGCAGCGCGTGTAGCCGGTACGAAGAGCGCTTCGCGCAGGTGATTGCGCAGCACAAATTCTTCGGGCTTTTCGAATAACCAGTAATCCTTTGCCAGGAACACGCCAACGATATCATCGGCTGTTTCGCGGTACACGGGATATCGTGAATAACGCTCGGTGCGCAGAATCAGAATCAACTCATCCAGCTCGACGTCTTCGGCAATCGCGACCATGTCGGTACGCGGACGCATGACATCGTGCGCCTTCTTGTTGTGAAAATCAAACACGCCGGCAAGCATGGCCGTGTCGGTTTCATTAAGCGTCCCGTGCGCGCGCGCCTGCATCACCAGCAACCGCAATTCATCGGCCGAGTGTACGTGCCCGCTTTCGGAGGCGTCCTTCACGTGTAACAGCCTGCGCAGCTGGCGCGCGGAACTGTTGAGCACCGAAATGAACGGCGACATCACACGTGCGAACACCATGAGCGGCGGCACCAGAATGCGTGAGACCGTTTCTGCCTTGGTGAGCGCGATTGACTTGGGCGCCAACTCACCCAGCACAATGTGGAAATACGTGATGATGACAAACGCGGTAATAACGGCACCGCTGTTCACAACGCCGGACGATGCATCGACACCAAAAAAGTGGAGCAAGCGCTCCAGCAGCACGGCCAACGTGGGTTCGCCAATCCAGCCCAAGGCCAGCGAGGCCAGCGTAATGCCCAGCTGCGTCGCCGAAATGGTGCGATCGAGGTGAGCCAGGGCCCGTTGTACAATCGCCGCGAAACGATCGCCTTCCGCAGCCAGTTGGTCGATTTTGCTCCGCCGAACGGCCACCAGCGAGAATTCGGCCGCCACAAAGTACGCGTTCAGCAGGATCAGAAGGAGAACGGCCGCCAGTTTGAGCGAAATGGCGCCGACGGTGTCGGCTTCTGTCACGGGTACGTCTTGGAGAAGCATTACGGCAAATGAGTAACGGTCGGCCAGCTGGTTCGTCTAGGTAGTGCAATCTGCAAGACTAGCCGGCATTGCGCCCGTGCGTTTTGCGAATCCAGTTGATGTTACCCCAGGAACGCAGTGCGCTACACGCCAGCTCACCCCCACATCGCGATTCAGTCGATGCTCGATCCGCGCCGCATGGTGCGTTGGGTCTGGTTGGGGCGTGCGGCACTTGCATGCGCGATCCTCGTTGCCGCCGTGTTTGTCTGGGACCGGGCCGCGCCCGTGGATACGCTCGTCGCCACGCTCGCCTTCGCCTGCGCCCTGCTCGCTACCGTCGCCTCGGCCATGTACGCCGAAGTGTATCGGCGTCCTTTGGGAATGGTGTTTTACGGGCTCCAGTGCCTGGTCGATCTCTTAGTCGTCACGGCGGTCGTTCATATCACGGGCGGGTGGAGCTCGCAGTTCGCGGCCCTCTATATCCTTGTGATCGCAACGGCCGCCCTGATGCTGCCCTTCAGCGCCGGTCTGTCTGTCGCCGGTTTGGCGTGCGTGTTTTATGCGGCGGATGTGTTGTGGCTTGGCACGGGCATCGCGCACATCGGCGTGGGTGTGCAGTTGTCGGTGTTTGCGATTGTTGCCGTGGGATCGGGATTTATTGCGGCGCGTTTGCGGGAAGCCGGCGTCGGTCGCGACGCTTTGGCGGCGCAGTTGGTGAAAGTGCAACTCGAAGCCGCCGACATTTTGCGCACCATTCGTTCGGGTATCATTTCGGTTGATGCGCGCGGAAACTTGTTGTACGCAAATCCTGCGGCCACTGAATTGTTGGGACTCCATTTGCGTGCGCTGGTTGGGCGCCCTGTGTTTCAGGCGTTGGGCGATGTCTCGCCGCAGCTGGCCGATAGCCTGGCGCGCGCGGTTGAGAAAGGAGTGCGCACGACGCGCGCAGAAGGCGTGATTCGTCGTGATGGAAAAGACATCCCGATTGGTGTGACCACCACGATGGCGGACGTGACGCAAGAGTCGGCGGGCACGAATGTCACGGCCATCTTTCAGGACATTTCCGATACCAAGCGGTTGCAGGCAATGCATGTGCGTACCGAACGTCTTGAGGCGGTTGCGGAGCTGAGTGCGTCGCTGGCGCACGAGATCAAGAATCCGTTGGCGTCCATTCGCAGTGCAACGGAGCAGTTGGCGCGTCGGCATGCGGCATCGCGTCCAGTGCTCGTCAACGCAGACGATGACGACGCCGATGACGAACGCGTGCTGCACACACTCGTAGTGCGCGAGGCCGATCGGTTGAGTCGTTTGTTGTCGGAGTTTCTGGATTTCGCACGCGCGCAGGTGACACGTTTAGTGCGATTGGATGCCGGTGAAATTGTGCGCAAAGCGGCGCAGTTGGCTATTGCGCATCCGGATCGTGCGCGCGGGGTCGAGGTGACGGTGGCGGTGTCGCCCGAATCGCTGGAGATGGAAGCCGACGACGATCTGCTGCATCGCGCTGTCTTCAATCTGGTGCTGAACGCCGTGCAAGCCGTGGCCGCCCGACCAAACCTCGAACAACTCGGCGGTCATGTACATATCGATGTCCGAGTGGCACGTGACGAGGCCGGTGCAGCCCGCAGGCGGGGCATTCGTTGGGATGGTGATACGATTGTGATTGCCGTAAGTGACGATGGCGTGGGCGTTCCGGAGGGACTTCGTAACACTCTGTTCGAGCCGTTCGTCACTACCAAGGTTGGGGGCAGTGGATTGGGCTTGCCGGTCGTCCATCGGGCAGTGGAAGCGCATCAGGGGCTCGTGGTGGTTGATGCGCTCGAACCAGGTACGCGGTTCACGATTCTCATGCCGCGGTTGCAGGAGCAGGTGTCCGTCCCCGTTTTGACGGGTGAGAAGAATTCCGTTGCGCCGAGAGTCGACGCAGCCGAGAACGATTCACGCATTACCGGAGTGGCTGCTTGATCTCTTCACCGTTTGTCAACGACACCAAACCACGCGTCCTGGTGGTGGATGACGAGACCGGAATTCTCGAGTCGCTTCGCATCCTGCTCAAGGGCGAGGGCTTTTTGCCGTTTACGGCGCAGGGTGGTAAACAAGGGATCGAGCGGCTCAGCGAACTGCGCCCCGACATCGTGCTGAGTGACATTCGCATGCCCGATGTGAGTGGTGTGCAGTTGCTGAGCGCGGCCAAGCTGATGGATCCGGATTTGCCTGTTGTGTTGATGACCGCGCAGGCATCGTTGCAGAGCGCCATGCAGGCGGTGAATGAAGGCGCGTTCTATTACATCCAGAAGCCGTTTCGCAACGATGAACTGCTCGCGATTCTTCGTCGCGCGCTTGAACATCGCACGTTGCGCGTGGAGAACACGTCACTCAAGCAGGAAATCAAACGCCGCGAGCGCACTACGTTTGGCCGTCCTACTGGTCAAAGCAAGTCGTGGTTGGAAGTGTTACGAGTGGCGGAAACGGTTGCACCCACCGACTCGACGGTGTTGATCTCGGGCGAATCGGGCACCGGCAAGGAAGTCGTTGCGAAGTACATTCACGACTTGTCCAATCGCACCGACAATCCGTTCTTAAGCATCAACTGCGGTGCGTTGCCCGAGTCGTTGCTGGAAAGTGAACTCTTTGGTCACACGAAGGGTTCGTTTACCGGCGCTGTCAAAGACAAGGCCGGTTTGTTCACGGCCGCGGGCCCTGGCACTTTTTTCCTTGACGAAATTGGAGAAACGACACCGGCCACGCAGGTCAAGCTGCTCCGTGTGTTGCAGCAGCGCGAAGTGATTCCGGTTGGTGCAACCGAAGCAATTCCCATTGAGGCGCGCGTGCTTGCGGCAACGAATCGCGATTTGGAAGAAGAAATCAAACGCGGATCATTTCGGAGCGACTTGTATTATCGTCTGAACGTGATCGCGCTGCACTTGCCTCCACTTCGGGCGCGTGCAGATGACATTCCGTTGCTGGCGAATCAATTTCTCGAGCGCAATGCGGCCATGCGGAAGGAAAATCCGAAGGCGTTGCACGAACACGCGCTGGATGCGTTGATGGCGTATCAATGGCCGGGTAACGTGCGCGAACTCGAAAACGCGTTGGAGCGCGCGGTGATTCTGTCGACCGGCGATGTTGTGACCGTTGATGCATTACCGGAGCGCGTAACGCAACGTCGTGCCGAGCCGTTGGTGAGTGATCGGGCGCCGGCCACGCCAACGTTAGAGGCCATTGAACGTGCCTACATTCAGTGGGTGTTGACGAATGAGAGTGGGAACAAGAGCCGCGCGGCGGATATGTTGGGGATTGATCCGAGCACGTTGTATCGGAAGTTGGCGCGGTACGGCGAGGCGTAGTTGCGCGTTGGGCGAAAGGCGGCATGAACGCGCCTTGCAAGTGCGGGCTCTTTTGTGTTGATGCAGGGTTGGGGGCGCGTGCAACGTGCACTCGCTATTCATGAATCGTTGATGAATGGTTCATGAACGAGGCGTTCGCACTTCAATGCTGTTATACGAATGAAAAACGCAAACGTTAATGCCATGTGTATCATGCAAACTCGTTCAAAAATGCGGCGAAAAACATGTAGGGTGTAGAAAAAATTGTGTGTCTTCCGTTTGATCACAGGCAACGAGGTTTGTGATTCGGACTTCACCAAGCGTTTTCAGAGGAACACCACATGTCTATTCTTTCTGCGCCAAAATATCGCCGTTCATTAAACCGCTTGCTCGCACTTGCGATGATCAGCTCAGTTGCGGCGTGTGATTCAACCGAGACCTCTTCACCACAGTTGGTGCCAACACGGATTGCGGTAATTGCCGGTGTTGACAGTCAGTCGGCGGTTGTGGGAAAATCCACAAGTAACACCGTTAGCGTGATCGTGAACGCACAAAACGGTGGAGCCGTGGATGGTGCCGTCGTGACCTGGACCATTGTCGACGGCAACGGTTCCGTCAGTTTCGCGCAGAGTGCAAGCGACGCGAGTGGAGTCGCGTCGACCAGCTGGACACTCGGTACGACGGCCGGAGCGAATGTACTGCAAGCCACACTCGCCAATGGTGAATCGGTCATGATCAACGCAACGGCCCTTGCGGGTCCGGCAGCGTCACTCACTGTGATGAGTGGCAATAACCAGCAGGTTGCCGCGGACGGCACATCCGCTGCCTTGGTTGTTTCGGCGGCCGACCAATACGGTAACGTGATCAAAGGACTGAATATTGTCTGGACAACCTCTGCGGGCGTGTTGAGCGCGGCGGCGACCAGTACTGATGCAACGGGGCAGGCGAGCACCGAGCTCACGACCGACGACACGGACGTGAATTATGTGGTGACGGCGTCGTATGGAACTCTGTCGGCCGTGTTCAGTGTGACCGAGAACTGACCGTTGCACGCAATCGCAGTCGCGTAACAAACAAAGAGCCTCGCAATTGCGAGGCTCTTTGTTTGTCCAACAATCCATCCGTCGTGAAGACGCGGCGCCCGCAGTTCAGTCGCCGGATGCGAACCGCACGGGCGTGGCCGACACCGCGACATGGCGTGAACGTTGGGCCTCCCCGGCAGAGTCCACCATCATGATTGCGTTCTTCTACAAGATTCCAATGAGCAGCTCGAGCCCGATGAAAGCGAACAACGATCGCGCTTCATGGATGCGGCGGGCCAGGAATTGCAATCAGTTCTTCAAAGTGATTACTGCGCCGCATCAACTGAGAAGCGGTCGCCGGTTGGGCAGTTGGCAATATCAACGGGGACGAACGTCTTCTTTCAATACGCCATTCACGAGTGCTTGGGTACCAAACGTTTTTCCAAGGCACTCTATTAACAGGCAGAGACGGGCCGATCATCACGCCACGCGCACAACCGTTTCACCACCGGCGTGATGCTCAAGTGCCTGCAACGCTGACCTCTTGCACCGTGCAACACGAATTGCAAATCACCACGGCACTCTCGCGGTCCGCCGCGCAATGAAAAGATGTAACTCGTTCAACCACAACATGTTTGCTTAATGCCGCGAGTCTGGCCCGCACGTTGCCATAAGCATCAGTGTCGCGGTGGCCTCTCGCCTGAGACCAAACGTCGATTCACCCCCCCATCGGAGAATGAATACATGACCAAGAACACCAGCCGTACCCGCAAGGGCTTTACCCTCATCGAACTTTTGATCGTGGTCGTCATTATCGGCATTTTGGCCGCTATTGCGATTCCGAAGTTCGCTGAAACGAAGGAAAAGGCGTACATCACCGCCATGAAGTCCGATCTGAAGAACATGGTGTCGTCTGCTGAATCGTGGTTCTCGGACCACAACACGTATGTCGGCTACCCGGTTCCGACTGGTTCGTCAGGCGTGACGCTGACGTTCAACGGCGCAGCGGATGGCTGGTCAGCTGGTGCCGCGCACTCGAACACCGCGCAGACCTGCACCATTGGCGTTGGATCGCTGGTCCCGGGCGGTTCCGCCGAAGGCGAGCCGAAGTGTCAGTAAGCTGAATTCGGCTCTCTTGAGCTGAAGCAGTACTGCACGACACGTTCCAAAATCGAGCGACGGCCCTTCTGATGGGGTCGGGTGTCAGGGGGTCAGGCGAAAGCCGGGCCCCCTGATGCGTTTCCCTCCCGTTCGCCGACAGTCGGCAACAACCCACGCTTGCGTTCCGTTTCGCCGCGACCCATCGTGCGCCCCGTGACCGTCCGAAAGCTTCCCCTCATCAGCCGAAAGCTGATCATTGCCGTCACCGTGACAAACGCGGTCGCGGTTTTTGGTGTTGTGGTGACGGTTTCGATCACCGAGGCGCTCAGGCAACCCACGCGCACCATCGCGCAGCTTCTGCTCCTGGGATTGGTTGGCGTCGTTTGGGCGAGCGTGTTGCAGCGCCAGTTCGCGCGACTGATCGAACGGCCGTTGGCCGAAAGTGTGCACATTGCCGAGTTGATCGCGCGGGGGGATACGTCGAAACGTCTACCCGATGGTACGACGCAGGAATTTCACGCGCTCGCAACCAGCGTAAACCGCATGACCGAGCAGCTACTGGAAGCCGATCAGCTTCGGCTGCGCACCGAAAAGCTTGCGACGCTTGGTCGCCTTGCCGCCGGTATCGCCCACGAAGTTGGCAACCCACTTGGCGCCATCGCCACTTACGCACAAGTGGCACGCGGTCGCGCAAACGATGCGCCGTCGGTGAATGAACCGCTGGATGCGATCGACCGCGAAGTCACGCGCATTGACCGCATTGTGCGTGGCCTGCTCGACTACGCTCGACCGAGATTGCTGACACCGCGCCCAGTTGAAGTGGACACTGTCTTAAACGAGGTGCTGCACTTATTGCGCGATCAGGGGGTGTTGCGTCGCGTAAAAATTGATCACGAACTGGGTGCGGAAGAAGGGTTGGTGTACGCCGAGAAACACGATCTCGAGCAGCTGTTCGTGAATCTCGTGCTGAATGCGGTTGATGCGATGAACGGCGAAGGAAAATTGGCCATACGTTCGCGCACGACGAGTGTGAACAGCGCCATCGAGGCCGCACAACGTCGAACGGATGCACCCAATGAACGTTTCCCGCATCAACCAAACGGACGGGCTGCTGCGTGGGTTGCGCGAGCGGACCGGCCGGAAGCGGTGTTGCAGGTGGTGATCGCCGATTCGGGGCCGGGTGTTGCACCGGAAGACGCGGAACGGGTGTTCGAGCCGTTTTTCTCGACGAAGGATGCGGGGAAGGGCACTGGGCTTGGTCTCGCGATCGTGGCGCGAATTGCTGAAAATCTGGGTGGCACCGTGTGGGTGCAGCGCGCGCGCGAGGGTGGTGCGGCGTTTGTACTGCTGTTTCCGTTGCACACAATTACGGGCGGGCGCAGTCGCCAGTCGGTTGCAGTCGAGAGCCAGTAACGAATAGCTTCGCACGCGGTTTCTGTGTGAACGACAAGCCATTGTCGGCATATATCAGGTGAGTCTGTCTGCGCGCGCGAATGATTGGCCTCGCAATGGGATGATGACGTAGCGAATGCCGCACACGTGCACTGTTGGATCATGAAATCCAACCTCTGCACGTCTCGAAGAATTATCAGCACGTTGCGCTCCGGACGCGCGTTGGTGGAGTGTATCGTGGCGATGTTTTTGCTCGCGGTGACGGCTTTGTCGATGGTCGCGACCGCACACGGCACCCTCTCACTGGCCGATGACGCTATGCTCGTCGCGCACGCGCAATCCATGGCCACATCTCGCGTGGAAGACGCAATGGCACTCCCGTGCGGCACGAGCGTGTCGGGGACTGATCAATTGCCGCGCATGACTGGGTTGTGGCAGCAAAGTGGGGGCGCTCGCAGTACGGAACTCCATCTGGACATGACGCTCGATCGTTCGCCGATCGCGTTAGCGAGTGCGCCAATTCAATTCGGAATTCAAGCCGGGGGAATTTGCCCGTGACCAATTCGTTGAATACGCGAGCGGCGGACGAATACACGGTTGGCGTGCGCACTGCTGTTGCGGATGGTGTTGCTGCACATGGTGAGTCTGCACCTGGTGTTGCCGTACGAGGTGTTGCTGCACCTAGGATTGCCGCACGAAGTGACGCCTTGAAATTCCGCCGCCGCGGAAACACGCTGGTCGAGCTCATTGTCGCACTTCCCATTGCCGCGATGATCAGCACCGTGGCCGTGGCGCTGCTACTCGACACCCAGAAACTCGCGCGGCGACTCGATTCCTCCACGGAAATTGCGCGCGAATTGCGTCAGGCCGGCGCGGTACTGACCTCCGAGATTCGACCGTTGTCCGCAGGTGATGTCGTCGCGTGGACTGATACCTCCCTCGATTTTCACGGATTGGCGGGAAGCGGAATTGTCTGCGCCACGCCGGCCGCCAACATCATTGATTTGCTCCCGCTCAATGGCAGCGACGCGTTGCGCACGTCGTGGTTTGCCGCACCACAAAACGGCGACGATGTGTACACCGTGAGCGCCGACAGCGCGATCGTACCGCACGACGGAAACTGGCGGGTGTCGTCGCTGGCCGCATACGCCACCGCAGGATCGTCGCAGTGCACCACACGTACCCTGATGTCCCTGGGCTTGAGTAGCACCAGCAATGTGGTGCGTTTGACACTATCGGCCGGACTCGCAACCCGCGCATCGGTCGGATCGCCAGTGCGTATCGCGCGCCGCACGCGTTACTCGCTGTACAAGGCCAGCGACGCGTTGTGGTATCTGGGGCGCAAGACGTTCAACGGCATTGTGTGGACCACCATTCAACCCGTGGCCGGACCATTCGACAAACCGATCGAACATGGGCTGCTCATACAGGTGCGCGACAGTGCGAACAATGTGCTGCCCGCCGGATCACCGCGAACACCGCGCAGCGTGGCGCTGATGCTGCGTGGATCGTCGCCCTGGCTGCGGGCCGCGGGGCAACCGGGCGCGCGCGATAGTATGTTGGTGCACGTCGCACTGCGGGGACAGATGTCGGTGAGCGTACCATGACGTGCAATCAATTGAATCACCGACGGTCCGGTGCAGGTGCGATGACTTCTGTTCCATTGAATCATAGGCGCTCCGATGAACGCGTTCCCAGCGCATCGCAACACACACGCTCGGGATTTGTGCTCCCACTCGTGCTCATCACCACACTCTTGATGGCGGTGCTGGCGGCCAGTCTGCAGGCCGCCGTTTGGCGCGCAACGCGACACGCACGCCTTGGTTTCGCCGGCGAACGCGCATTACACGCAGCCGATGCCGCGATTGGCGTGCAACTCGCACAGTGGGATGCGCGCGCTTTTGCAAGTTTGCCGGTTGGTACACGCGCCACGTTCACGCCCGCGCTGCCTGCGTCACTCAGTGCAACTGTCACCATCGTGCGTACTTCAATTGACGGCGCGCTGATTGAAGCGCTGGGCACGAGCGCACAAAACGGCATTCCAGAAACGGCCGCACGGCGTATTGCACGCGTGCTCACCATACGAAATCCACCACTCAAACTCACGAGCCCACTCACGATTCTCGGCAACGCCGTTTTTGCGAACGCCGGCATTGTCACCACAACCGATGAGACACCATCGGGTTGGAGCACTGAGTGTATAGGCAGCGACAGCATCGACGCGCCCAACGCGTCGGTCACCGACACCCTCGCCTCGCGCGCGCTGTTTGATGCGCGTTGGAACCAGTGGCTGGCGACTGCCAGTCGTTCGGAATTCGCCGCCAGCGTTACAGCACTGGCACCCATCGTTTCAGCCGGGCTCTGTGCTCCCGGAGCAGGCGACCCGCAGCGCGGCGGGGGCAGCGTCACGGTGTGCACAAACGAGTGGGGCGCGCGCGCCGTGACCAACGCCTGGCCCCTCACCGTCACCGCCAGCAGCCGGATTCAGGGTGTGCTGATGATTGATGGAGATCTTAATGTCAAGAGTGATCTCGAAATATTTGGCTTGCTGCTGGTGCGCGGCGCTCTCAACGACAGCGGTGGTCATCTTCGCGTAATGGGAGCGGCGCTGGTGCGTGACGAAATGAACCACGGCAGTCGCTTCGGATTTGCA
>JBDUBA010000039.1:0-13628 GCA_040004335.1 Gemmatimonas sp. | reverse complement strand
CCTGACCGATGCGACGCGCGAGAATCTGATCGAACGACGTGCCGACGAACAAATCCGAGCCTTGTGTTTGTTTCGGATGTGATTGCGTGAGAAACACGGCACTGGAACGGAAGTGATCGCCACCGATTTCCGGTGCGGAAAACGCTTCGGCCATGGCCACGTCGGTGTTGCTGACAATGGTCAGATATTTGCGCCATGGATCGAGCGGCATAAGCGCGCTTTCCGGATTCATGGTCCAGTCGCGACCAAGACCGGCCGGGGCCCACAGATTTTTGGCGGCGCCCATCGTGTTGCTGCCGGCCGCTCCGTGTACGGTTTCGATGCAGACCACGCGCGCTTTTTCCGCCGCGGCCGCATTCGTTGACAGTTTGCCGAGGGCGCGTCCCGCTGGGCGCATTGCGTCTAAATACGGCAACGCCACCGTCGCGCTCAGACCGCGAAGAAAAGTGCGACGGTGCAACGTTTTCTGGGTCAGGAAATTGCTCATCTTCTTATATCCTCGGCGGGTTAGTGCTGCTCGTCGGCTGCTGCTTCTGCACGTTTCTGGCGGAATGCACTGCTGTTTACGACACCAATTACATACGCGGAGAAGCGATTGCCTTTTAGAGCGGCATCCTTCGCAATCGCTCGCACTGTTGGCTGGTCGAAATCTTCAACACGGCGTCCCAGCGCATACGCCATGAGGTTTTCAGTAAAGTTGCGCTGCAACGGAATTGGGCGTGAGAGCAGCGACTTGATCAAATCTTCCGGTGTGCTAACCGCCGCGCCGTCATACATGGTGCCGCGCGTGTCGAGCAGCGCACCATTTTCACGGTACCGCATACGCCCGGTCACGTCGAAGTTGTCGAGCGACAAACCAATGGGATCCATGTACTGGTGACACGCTTTGCACGTCGCGTCGGCACGATGTATTTCCATGCGCTCGCGCGTGGTCAACTGACGTCCGTTGTCAGAACCCTTTGTTTGTTCGAGATCGGGTACGCTTGGCGGCGGTGGTGGCGGTGGCATGCCGATAAGCACTTCCATCACCCACTTGCCGCGCAACACGGGCGACGTGCGATTGCCTAATGACGTTTGCACGAGCATGCTGCCCTGTCCGAGCACGCCCTGACGGGTGTTGTCGGGATAATTCACCTTGCGGAACTCATCACCGGTGACGCCCGGGAAGCCGTAGTGCTTCGCCAACCGTTCGTTCACGAAGGTGTAGTTCGCCGTGTACATGTCCATGATCGAGCGATCGTTCTTGATCAGATCGGTGAAGAACAGCTCCGTCTCCTTGATCATCGAATTCGCCACTTGCTGGTCGAAGTCGGGGAAGAAGAACGCATCCGGATGGACCTTGTCGAGATCCTGCAACCGCAACCACTGCCCGACGAAGCGCGTTGCAAGCGACGCCGATTTCGGATCGGCCAGCATGCGTTTCACTTCGGTGTTGAACGTCAACTTGCTCGACAGCTGATTGTGACTGGCCAACGTCATCAGGCGATCGTCAGGGATCGTGCCCCACAGGAAAAACGACAGGCGCGATGCGAGGTCGTAATCGGAAATGTTGAAGTCCCGGCCCGCGACTGCAGTGGCTGGCGTCTTCTCGAAGCGGAACGTGAAGTAGGGGCTGGACAACATCAACTGCACGCCGTTGCGCACGCCTTCTTCAAAACCGTTCTTGTTGTCCTTCGTTGCCGCTTTGTCATAAAACATCATCATGACTTTCGTATCGGCCGCCGTGAGCGGACGACGGTACGCCCGGGCACCAACGCGAGTCAAAATCTGCTGCGCGCACAGACGTTGCGCGGCGGCTCCCGATGGATGGCAGGTGAAAAGCGCTTTCCGGCTGTCGCTTTCCGAAACGGCCGTGGCACGGTATGGCCCGTTGATCGCGACTTCTGTAAGCGGTGGTGACTCGGTAGTGCCGGCGCTGGCCGTTCCGTCGGACGCGCGCGACCATTCATGCGGCTTCACGAGATCTTCGTACGGACCTTCCTGGCGACGTACAAACGCGACCGACACCTTGTGCTGGCCGCCCTTGATCTTGATGGGCATGCTGTTGATGTAGTCGTATCCGGCCGGGTGATCGGCGGACTGATTGTTCTGCGCAACACCCTTGTCGTAGTGCAACAGGGCGACCTGCTCTCCGTCGATGGAGATGTCCATGTCTTCCGCACGGAAGCCGATACCGCCGCCAACGTTCAGACGGAATTGGTATTCGGCGTCGGACGGGAAGGTGTGCGTGATCACGACGCCACCACGCGTGCCGTACGGCGTGCCATCCACGTGATCCCACGGATGCTGCGACACGTACTGCGAAATCTTGTAAACCGACTGTGTGGCCGGCGCGTTGATGTCGCCTACAACCATGCGGGCAACCGCTGCGGCAGAGTTCAGATACGCCTCCGTCAACGCCGGCGATAGCGACTGCACGTCGGAGATGTTGTCGAAGTTCGCGCTCTTGGTATCAAGCGGCAGGTAGTCGCCGGAATTGAAGTCGACTTTGAACAGGTCCTTGATGACACGCTCGTACTCCGGGCGATTCATGCGCTGGAACGTGCGATTGCCCGGGTTGATTGGGCCCGCATTGTCCATGTTGCTTTCGAGCGCTTCGACGAGCGCGAGCAGCGTGTCGCCCTTGGGCCGCTTGGAACCAGGGGGCGGCATCATCTCGGCGCGCAGCTTCCGGATCATCTTTTCAGTGACCACGGAATTCTTCGCGGCGTCGTCGACGTTATACGTGGAAAGGACGAGGTTGCCTTTTTTGTTGGTCTCACTGTGGCAGCTGCCACAATACGTTTTGACCACACCGGAAAGGGCGGCACTCGCGATGCCGCGGGCTCCTGGTGTTACCGGCGAAACGGCCAGCCATTTGGGGGCGACCGTATGCGCGACTCGCCGCACCGGCGTAATTGTTGGGGGCACAGTACGGACAACCGGTCGCGCCGGTGGATTGACCGGCGTGCGACGGGCATCGGCAGTTGAGACCAAGCCGAAAGCCAAGGTCGCCGCGAGTCCAGTACACGTGAGAACTAACTTCATGCGGTACACTCCTTTGCGCCGGTAGAACGGCGCGCCTTGTCTGTCAAATCCGCATGCCAGACGTATCGACGGGAAGGTGGCCGGTACGCTGCTCCAGACTGTCCCATTATTCACCTTGCCACGAAAGAAGCAAGAGGGAGACCACTATATACGCGACATCCGTTTGGAACGTTCGGTCACGAAAAAAGTTCGTTTGGTGACGCGTTACCGCCGTTGGAATTCTGGCGCTGCAACAGCCAAACCGATAAGCTCGCCAACTGTGGGCGGGCGTCCAGCAATCGGTTTTTGCATGCCGGCCTTGGCCGCCACCGGATTGGTTCCCGACAACAAGACCTGGTGCGTGTCCGGCGTCATCTCGCCATTAAGCAATGCTTGTGCCAGAACATTGATCTGCGCCTCCAGCGGCAGGCCGCGTAGTCCCGCAGTCGTCGCCCATGATCCGGGTGTGATACCGACCACCCGTCCCGCTCCAACGTTGGTCCCGAAATTGATCCGCGCCAGCATCGACCCGGTATTCATCCACGCCCCCGCCACGTCCGGCCACCCTTCTGGCGTCAGGTGACCATACAACTGCTGCCCCAACTGTTGAGTCAAGTTGACAGATTTGGCGCCAGAGTCGGGCACCCCTCCCATCGCACGATAGGCGCTGGCCACCAGTTCGTAGGGAGTTTTCACCTTGGCCCGAACCGCCGATTTCGCATAAAACTCCGGAGCGGACACGATCACGGCCATCACGCGCCGAATGTCACCGTCACTCCGCGTGAACTCGGCAGCCGCTTTGGCCACGAGCGCCGGCGGCGCACTATCGGCGACAAAATGCCGCACCAGTTTTGTGGCAATGAACCTGGCCGTACTTGGATGCCGAGCCAACAGATCAAGCGTTTCTTCACCATCCTCAACGCCGCGACCGGCCGCAAAGGTGTGTCCAAGAATGGTTTTCGCTTCGGCGTCGTGCGCGTTGGCGTTGAACACGAAGCCGCCCCCTTCGCGCGGGGTTTGCAGCGACCACCCAGTCAGCGCCCGCGCCACGTTGATGACGTCGGCCTGCGTGTAGCCGCCATCAACACCAAGCGTGTGCAACTCCATGAGTTCACGGCCGTAATTCTCGTTCAATCCACCGCGACGCTTGAGTCCGTTCGCGCGAACGCGCAGTGAGTCTTTTTCAGTTTTGGCTTTTGCAAGATTCTGCCACGCGTTCAACGTGAGATGCATTGAATCGCTGACGCTCTGGTAATTGTCGAGGTAATACAACATGGCCGAGCTGTGGGCAACGGCTCCCAACAGTTCGCGAAAATGACCAAGGGCGTTGGGGCGAATCACGTCACGATCGTACTCCAGCAACGTGAATTGCGTAGGCATTTTTCCGCGAAACACTGAGAAGTGATTTTCCCAGAAGTCCGTCATCATTTCCTGCAGCTGATGATCGGCCACCACCGCGCGCGTGAGCTTCGCGCCCAGATATTCCTGCACACGCAGATTGCTCAAATCGGTCATCGCTTTGAAGCGCACGCTATCCTGAGCGTCGAACGTGTATTTCGCCGTGTCGAGCATGCCGAGTTCCCGTCGGCGGCGGCGAATGTAGATGTCTTGTGGCGGGCTTGAGTCGACGAGTTCGCGCGCCGTCATTTGCAGGACTGGTTTATTGGCGAACGCACTGTCGGCGGCGCGATCGGGCCAGTTTTCGGGAGTGAGCTGGCGCGTGATCCAGCGATCGAGCCCTTCTTTCCGAACGAGTGCCGCATCGCCCGGACGCCCGCCGTACGTCAACCGTTCGAGTGCCTGTCGCACTTGCTGCTCAACCGCGAGTTCGCGCGGTTCGTCGTGGCCGGGCAACGCGGGCGCGGCGATGCTACCTGATGGTGCGGCGTTATGTGAACAGGCGGCAACAATGAGTGCGCCACATAGGCATAGGCAACGCGCAGCGGTGCGTCCGGCAGCAGCAGTGTGTGTCATGACAGCTCCCAAAACAAAGTCGGGTGCGGGTCCGGATAACATTATAATCACCGCCTGTTGTCATTTGGTGCTGACGGGGCGTTGCGTTGCCCGAATGTGTGACGCTCAGCGCAATGGTCGGATGGAACAATGCGCCGGTGAAACCCTGACACGATTTGAGGGATTCTCCGACTGGGAGCCACAGTCCGGACCCCGATATTCTCATATCGAGATGAGAAACTGCCCTTCCGCTGGAGTGTGATTGTGCTCTCTGCTACATCCGATCTGGCCATTCGTGCAATCCTGGTTCTCGGGCGGCAGTACGGGAAGCGACCCGTGCGAGCGGATGAAGTTGCAGACGTCATTGGGGCGCCGCGGAACTACCTCGGAAAGATTCTGAATTCGTTAACAAAGCAGGGACTCGTTGCAAGTGCGCGCGGTCCGTCGGGCGGTTTCCAATTGGTTGTCGCTCCCTCCGAACTCACGTTGGCTCGGGTCGTCGACTGCTTCGACGAACGGGCGCCGCGCGGAAAATGTCTCCTGGGCGCTGTACCGTGCGATTTGCAAACGCCGTGCGATGCGCACCACCGCTGGACCGAGGTGCTTTCTGCACGTCGCGCCCCACTGTGCAATACCACGGTCGCTGATCTCCTGGGCGGCTGGGGTCCGTACACCGCACCCGAACACCCATCGCTTAACGCGGCAACCTTGTGCGCCGTCTGAGCTCTTCCACCTCGTCTACTTCACTGAAGGCATAAACAAATGACCAGTCCAAGAATTCTTCTTTCGCCCGTCTTCACCGGGTGGCGTTCCGTCACCGTTGCAGTGGTGGCCACCATTGGCCTTGCGACCGGCGGATACCTGTTTGGAACCATTGCGAGCGCACGTGCAGGGACAAGCGGTGGCGGAAGCGCCACGCTCAAATTGCCGCCGATTATCGGCGTTGAACGCGCGGTGTTAACGACGGCGCCAAACGTCCCGGCACCGATTACGCGGAACCACGCCACCAAGGTGCTGGTGGAGCTTGAGGCAATGGAAAAAACCATGCGTCTGGCGGACAGTGTCAATTACACGTTCTGGACATTTGGCGGTACCGTGCCCGGCAGTTTCATTCGCGTGCGACAAGGCGACCTTGTCGAGTTCACGCTCAAGAATCACGCGCACAGCACGGTCCCGCATAACATCGACCTGCATGCCGTTACCGGACCCGGTGGTGGCGCCGCGGCGACACTCACAATGCCGGGTGGCAACTCAACATTCACTTTTCGTGCACTCAACCCCGGTCTCTACGTATACCACTGCGCCATGTCGCCGGTGCCAATGCACATCGCGAACGGAATGTATGGTCTCATTCTCGTAGAGCCTGAAGAAGGTTTGCCGCAAGTGGATCGGGAACTGTACATCATGCAGTCGGAATTTTACGTGAAAAAAGGCGCGGCTGGTCAACCGGCCACGCTGGATATGGAGAAGGGTGAAGCGGAGCAGCCAACGTATGTGGTGTTCAATGGTTCGGTGGGTGCGATGACGGGCGATAAAGCGCCGGAAGTCAAGGTTGGCGACCGTGTACGCGTGTTCGTTGGCAATGGTGGTCCGAATCTGAGCAGCTCGTTTCACATCATCGGCGAAATATTCGACAACGTGTATTCGGAGGGCGGCAGCAGCATCACCCAACACAACGTGCAAACGACAATGATTCCCGCGGGTGGATCCGCCACCGTGGAATTTCGCGCCGAGAAGGCCGGCAATCTGATCGTGGTGGACCACGCGATTTTCCGTGCCTTCAACAAAGGCGCGCTCGGCATGATCAAGGTGGTGGGTCCGGACAACACGCAGGTGTTCGCCCAGATCAAGGGTTTCCCGATGGGCAAACATTAATTCCGGCCAGAGAACCTCCCGTGTTCACGCCTCTCGCCTTTGCACTGCTGCTCCAGGTCACCGTACCGATGGTGGACCTTCCCGGCGGACATTACGAACCACTGTATCGCCGAGCCGGCGATCGCACGGTGCAGGTTGAGCCGTTTCGGATGGATCGGGATCCGGTCACGCGTGGTGACTTCGTTCAGTTTGTGCGGACGCATCCCGAGTGGCGTCGGTCGAACGTGCGCGGACTGTTCGCCGACCGGCGTGGATATCTCGCCGACTGGCGCAGTGATCTGGATGGAGGCGATGGCGATGCAAGCGCGCGGCCGGTGTCGGGCGTTTCATGGTTCGCGGCACGCGCGTTTTGCACCGCACGTTCCGCCCGATTGCCGCGCCTTGCCGAATGGGAGTATGCGGCGGCGGCCAGTCGCTCGCAGCATGATGCCACGCATGACGCAGGTTTCGTGCAGCAACTCGTGTCGATGTACGCCACGCGCGAGTCGCCGCGGACGCTGGCATTCGCCGCCGATCGAAACGCATTCGGGTTGCGCGGGATGCACGGCATTGGATGGGAATGGGTGGAGGACTTCAACGGCATTCTTGTCTCGAGCGACTCACGAAGCATCGGCGAAGGTGATCACAACCTGTTCTGCGCCAGTGCCGCAATTGGTGCCGTCGATCCCTCCAATTTTCCGGCATTCCTGCGCTACGGAGTGCGGGCCGGGCTGACCGGACGTTCCACACTCGAAACTCTTGGTTTTCGCTGCGCTGTCTGAGCGCTGCCTTCTGGAATTGTACTCGATTCTCCGGACAATTTTTCATGCGTTACCGCAGTGTCTTTCGTGCCGTGTGCGTCGCACTGATTTTCATCATGACCGCGGGCTCCAGTTGCGACAGCGTAACGCGCACCAGCGTCGACCGCAGTGCGCAGATCGCGATACCGAATGTCGACGGCGCGAAAAGCGATGACACAAACTCGATCTATCAACTATCCAGCGCGTGGCGTGATCAAACTTCCCATGGTTTGCAGCTCTCGGAGTTGGCAGGTCGTGTTCGCATTTTCGCAATGGTGTACACGAACTGCCACACCACCTGCCCGTTGATCATTGCCGATCTCAAGCGCATCGAAGCCGCAATACCCGCGAACAGGCGAGACGAGGTGGGATTTGTACTGGTGTCACTTGATGTGCCGCGTGACACGCCGGCTGCGCTGGCGCAGTGGGCCGCCAGCATCGGTCTCGATACGAAGCACTGGACGTTACTCGCCGGCAGTAGCGATGCCGTGCGTGAGCTCGCGGCAACGTTTGACGTGCGTTACGAACGTCAGCAAAACGGTGAAGTGGCCCACAGCAACGGAATCACGGTACTGGACACGCGAGGATCTGTTGTGTTTCAGCAACCGGGGCCAGGGTCAACGGCCGCCACACTGCTCGCGATCAATTCGCTGCTCAACTGACATCCATACGACCGAACTACAACGCTCGCTAACACTTTTCCGGTTCATCATTATGTCATTCGCACAGACTTCCGTCACGACTGAGTGGACCGTCGGAGACGTAACGCGTTGCTTCCCAATGTCCCTGCTTGTGTTTCACAAATTGGGCGTCGACACCTGTTGCGGCGCAACAGCAACGTTGGATAAAGCCGCGGCCAAGGCCGGCATCACCGCCGCCGATATCATGGCGGCGCTCGCACCGTGCACGGAAAGCGACGATGAGCCGCCGAACACGTTTGACGCCGTGCACGCGGCGAGCGAGTAATGGACTGGTTTGTCAGGGCATTCATTAAGGCGAGCCTTGCCTGGCTTTCACTTGGCGTGACGCTTGGTGTTGCCATGGCAGCCTATCCCGCATGGACGATGTACCGGACCGCGCACCTTCACATGCTGGTGCTCGGCTTCGTGGCCATGATGATTTATGGGGTCGCGTATCACGTTGTGCCCCGGTTTGCCGGCGCACCCTTGTACAGTTATGTGGCACCTGGCTGGCACTGCGTCACTTCAAATGTCGGACTGGCTGTCATGTGTGTGGGTTTCGTTATGCGCACTTCGATTCCCGCAGCAGGCAACCTTGTTCTCGCGTTTGGTGGCGCGCTGTCCGCAGCCGGAGCCTACACGTTTGCGTTTGTGTTATGGCGCACCATGGATATGCGAAGCGTGAAACCATCCGCTGTCGTCCCGCTGCAGCGGCCAGTGGCAGGTCGCGGACACTTCAATTCATGACCGCTCTGGTACGTCGGTATCTCAAGACTGCAATCTTCTTTCTCATCGTCGGCCTTGCACTCGGCGCATGGGCGATGGTCCAGCGTGAACTCGGACGCACGTTTCCCGGCACGTTCCTGATAAGCGCGCACACGCACGCGATTCTGGTGGGATTCGTGATGCTGATGATTCTCGGAGTGGCGCAGTGGATGTTTCCGCGGCCGTCGAAATCAGACACGCAGTACAGTGCGAAGCGGGCGGCCGTTGCGTACTGGCTCGTGACGCTTGGCACGGCGGCGCGCGTGTTTGGCGAACTTCTCCGATCCGGTAACAGCGCGTTATGGCTGCGATGGACAATTTTGTTATCGGGTTTCGCACAGATTGCCGGACTGAGTCTGTTTTTCTACAACATGTGGTCACGCATCCGTGCAGTTGGCAGCGAACTGCGTGAGAAGAGCGGCGAACAGTTTTGAAGTACTCCGAAAGACCGCTTACCAAAAATGGAAATTGGGACACTCCATCAACATCAAAACTTCCATCCTAACGACAGGCGGACCTGCCGCGGTTCCGCCGGATGGAAATGCACATCATCTGTTCCGTTTGCGGCTTCGCCTTGCAGGCGCGACGCATAGTAGTACTGAATGTCGTCGGCGCGACTGTTCAAAACATTCAGCACACTCACTTGCAGACGCAGGCCGCTTTTCAGCATGTATCCGGCGTCGGCATTTACGAGCGAAGATGCTCGCGCGCGTACGCTATTGTCGTCAATGAGCGGATACGCACCAAAATGCCGAACTCGCGCCGCTCCGAAAAGACCCTGGCTCGCCGGCAACCAGGTCACCCCACCTGCAACCACGTTTTCCAGCGCGCCGGGAATGTTTGATGCGTTTTCCTGGACTCCCGCAAATCGCGCATGGGCAAACGATACATCGGCATCAACGGAGAGTGACGGCACTGGTCGATAGAAGTTCGTGAACGTTATGCCGCGACGTTCGCTCGCCGCTGAAGGTTCGGTGACGCCGGCATCTCCAACAAACAACAACTCGCTGTCAAGGTCGAGCGCCCACACCGACATTGTCGAGCGCAGCGTGCGCACGCGACTCACGCGCAACCCCACTTCTCCGCCACGCGAACGCACCAACGGGTCGACGCGCGAGGCCGCGTCACCCGTTGCGGGATCAACCCGAATCGTTGTGCCGCGAGCATCATTGCTGTGAAAACCAAATCCGCCGCTCACATACACTTCACTCGTTGCAGTTGGCGTGAAGACAACGGACACCTTCGGACTCGCGATTGCGGCCGTACGACGGCCCGAATTTTCGGGGTTGTCGCTGCTCACGTTAAACAGATAGGCGTCACCCCGCAGTCCCAATACACTGCGAAACTTTGGTGTCCAGCGCGACTCCGCTTCGACAAATACGCCCGTTCCGGTTTCGCGTACACGGTCCTGGCGAATGGTTTCGAGCGTTCGACGTGCTTCCGTATGAGAAAGCCCCAACCCGTTAATGAAATCTGTACGCGATTGCACGCCGACCGTGAATAGTGTGTTCACGCCGTTCGTCTCAACGCCCTGCGTCTGTGTAGCACTTCCTCCAACTATCGTGCGGCGATCCCACTGCGCAAACTGATCGCCGTGCACGGGATCGTTCAGGAAATAACTGAAGTTCGAGAACAGGTTCAGCTGTGACGAGATGCCGTATAACTGCACGTTCTGCACCGATTTCGCGCCGACATGACGCCACGCGCCACTCAGACTGTACCGCTGTGCGTTTCCACCGTCCGTTGAATCGAGTTGACCGAACCGCGTCACCAGACCATCGCTGACAGCGCGCCGCGCAATCTGATCCGTTGCGTTCCAGCGATTCGTGTAGGCCATTCCCAGCAATGAGAATTGCGATGCGCCACGCGTGAGCGTGTAGCGCGCCATTCCGCCAAACTTTCGAATGTCCTGCGAACGCGTCCACGGTCCGTTGTAAGACTTGGCCTCGCCGGCTATCAACAGCATACCACCACCGACGTGTCGAGAGCCGCCAGTTGCAATCCGAGCCAATCCGTTCGCGCCGGTCTCGATAGTTGCAAAGGGACGATCCAATGCACGCACCAGATGAAACTCCGCACCACCCGCACTCCCAAAATCACCGTACTCCGCGTGCGACACCCCCAACTTGTAGTCGAGATGCTCGACCAGTTCAGGAATGACAATATTCAGGTCGGTGTAGCCCTGGCCGTGGCCGTGTGTTGGCATATTCAGCGGCATACCTTCCAGCACGGTTCGAAAATCGGTGCCGTGATCGAGGTTGAATCCGCGCACGAAATATTGATTCGCCTTGCCATCGCCCGAGTGTTGCGTGACAATCAAGCCGGGCACGGTCTCAAGCAATTCGCCTTCACGCGTAATTGGGCGGGCGCGTAGGTCCACCGCTCCAATGCGACCTTCGGAGGCGCTTTTCGCACTGCCAATAAGATTGTCGATGCGGCCCGTGACCTTGACGGTGTCTACGATGCGCCGAGTGCTGTCACTGCGCGAGCTGAGTTGTTGTGCGCCGATCTGGCTAGCGGCGCCGAATACGATTACAAGCGCGCCGCTGACGCGAACGAACGGATGGGCTGATGACATGATCCTGGCACGCGGGGCAAGCGTTCTGTGGGTGCAAATGGAATCGTTGACCAGCTGCTACGCCGCGCATCTCGAAGTGGATTGTTCGGTTTCCACTGGCCCCTCGTGACGCCACGCGAGCGTCCCACTGGCCAAGCGCCGCCGAAGCGCGTACGCTACGTCGTCACCCCCGGAGCAGTTTCCTGGCTCGTCTCCCGTGCCAATACACCACATGGTTTCGAATCTTCGTTGGCGTCGACAGGCGAGGTCCCTGCGACGTACTCTCACCGCAGCAATCCCGCTGTGGTTTCTCGCCCCACACTCGGCCCACGCGCAGCGCACACCGGCGCGCGCTCCGGCCGCCGCGACGGCTCCGGCGGCTGACACATCCGCGCACATCACGAGCGACCTGCTGAAGAATATTTCGTTGCGTTCGATCGGACCCGGCCTTGTGACGGGGCGTATCGCGGACATCAAGATTGATCCGAACAACAACAGCACGTGGTACGTTGCGACCGCGTTTGGTGGACTCTGGAAAACCACGAATCGCGGAACGTCATTCATGCCAATCTTTGATGAAGGCGGTGCCACGAATTTGTGCTGCGTGATTATCGATCCGAAAAGTTCGAATGTGTTATGGCTGGGTACTGGCGAAAATCACAGTCAGCGCAGTGCGCACTTTGGCGACGGTATTTACAAGTCGCTCGACGCCGGCAAAACATGGAAACGCATGGGGCTCGAATTGTCCGAACACATCGGGCAAGTCGTGATCGATCCGCGCAACTCGAACACCGTGTACGTGGCCGCGCAGGGCCCACTGTTTTCTGCCGGTGGCGAACGCGGGTTATACAAAACCACCGACGGCGGCACAACGTGGACGCGCAGCCTCTTCATTAGCGAGAATACGGGCGTCACGGACGTCGTGCTTGACCCGAAAAATCCGGATGTCATCTACGCGGCCGCGTATCAACGGCGCAGAAACGTTGGTCAAGCCATTGGTGGCGGACCCGAAGGCGGCATTCACAAAAGCACGGATGGCGGAAAAAGTTGGAAGAAGCTCTCGGGCGGTTTGCCGACTGGCGATGTCGGTCGCGCGGCGCTTGCCGTTGAAGGCCGCAAGTCGCCGGTCGAGATTTACGCACAAATTGAAGCGAGTGGCGCTCAGTCGGGGTTTTATCGTTCGATTGACGATGGTGCGACGTGGACACATTTCGGCCGCAATGCGCAGCAAGCCGGCGGTGGTCGTGGCGGAGCGGGTGGTGGCGGCGGTGGGCGCGGTGGTGCTGCTGGCGGAGTGGCCGGCGCCGCACCCGTAACGGCCGCCGACAGCGCACGAGTCGCGGCCGCGCGCGAGAACTGGTTCACCAATGGACTTGGCCAATACTACAGCGAGTTGTTCATCGATCCGCATCGCGTTGGCAACATTTACGAAGTGGGCACCAATCTCTCGCGGAGTGTCGACGGGGGCGCCACGTGGGCGAACACCGGGTGGGAGGGCCGCGGAATGCATGTGGACCATCACGCCGTAGAGTTTGATCCGCTCGACAAGAATCACCTTCTGGTGGGCAACGACGGCGGCCTGTACGAATCGTACGACGCAGGCGAGAGCTGGCGCTTCTTTGCGAACCTGCCCGTCACGCAGTACTACCGCGTTGGTATCAACAACGCAAAACCGTTCTACTACGTGTGTGGCGGCACGCAGGACAACTTTTCGCAGTGCGGCCCGTCACGCACGACCAACTCGTGGGGCATTCGGAACAGCGACTGGTTCAACATCGTAGGCGGTGATGGATTTCAGGCGCGCGGTGACATGGAAGATCAAAACCTCTTTTATGGTGAATCGCAGAACGGCGGTTTGCAACGCTTTGACATGCGAACGGGCCGCGGACAGAACATTCGTCCGACCGTGTTGAATCCGGGTGGTGGCGACGACGGTGGCGCTGCTGCCCCTGACACAACGGCCGCGCGTGCCGCCGGCGCGCCGCCAGTGGACACCACGCGAAGCCGAGGCGC
>JBDUBA010000073.1:0-13667 GCA_040004335.1 Gemmatimonas sp. | reverse complement strand
AAATGGCGCGTTGTCCGGGACGACCGAGCCGCGCGAAGAGCGCTTGGGCAAACGCCGTCGTGTGCGGGCCGATCTGTTCCGCGCGCGCGAGCACGCGCGCGGTTTCCCGCGACGGATTGAAGAGGCGATCTGACTCCGCCATCACAAATGCACCTTTCCGCGGCGCGAGTACATGGCGACGCAAGACCGTCCCGCGCCCGTCGAAGATCTCGACCCCGTGCGCATACACGCGGACGGTGACCACGCTATGCACCGGAGCGGGGAGCGCGGCATAGTACGCGCCACTGATTTGCACAAGGCCACGGTCATCAACCGTGCGCACACTCTGCGTGAAGCACCGAAAACCTTCGAGCGGTAACGCTCTGAGCGCAGGCTGTTCTTCGTGAAAGAGTTCGAGCACTTGGCGCTCTTTGCGGCCATGGATCCGAAGTGCCGCCCAGTGTGCTTCCCAATGCGCGAGCCACGTGTTCTGCGCGTCGAGCGTGTCGAAGGTGCGCCCTTTGAGCGCGGTGCCTTGCGTGTGTTGAATCGCGCTTTCCACGGTCCCTTTGCGATTGGGATCCTGGATGCGACACGCATCCGCCACGACGCCGTAATGCGCGAGCAGCGCGGCGTACACCGGATTCAATTCGGGTTCGTACAGATCCGGACGAATGACGCCCGCTTTCAAATTGTCGAGCACGACGTACTGCGGACAGCCGCCGAAGGCGCGAAAGGCTTCCTCGTGCAATTGCGCCCATACGTCTTGCGTGGCCTTCCACACGACTTTTCGAAAACTCTTGCCCGAGTATTTCAGCGTCATCACGAACAGCCACGGCCGATTGTAGTTGCCGAGCGCGTTGCACGTGGGCGCACCTTGCCCCAAATCCAATTGCGCCTCCTCGCCCGCCGGAAACTCCAACACATCGAACCGCTCAGGCACGCGCGACTTGAGTCGCGCGACGAACCGTTTGACCGAGTTGTAGTGGTGCAGAAATCCGTGGCTTTCGACCAAGTCCTGATACACACTCACCGCGTTCCGGTCGAGCGCGACCTGCGCTTCAATCCACGCGCGATGCGGTTCGCAGGCCGAGATGGTCGTGGCCACCGCCATCGATTCCTGCGCCGGTCCTTCGTCAACAGCCGGTGGCCGGGGTGGGGGAGTTTGATCCTTCGACTCCGAAAAGCCGGTGGCCACCCCGGGGGCATTTGCGGCCGGCGTGTACCGCCGAATCGTTTTCCGATCCACACCGGTGCGTTTCTCGATCTCGCGCTGCGACGTCCCGCTCGCCAGCAGCGTCGCAATGGTGATGCGTAAATGGGCCTTCAAGACGTTCACTCCTTCCTCCGCACCGTGGTGAAGAGGACAGCGTAACGTCCCGTCGTTGGCGCCCCGAATTAGGCGCTCAAATCAACACGCCAGGTGGGGGAGTCTGCGGTGGCCACAGGTGGGGGATTTTGGGTGGCCGCCGGGGCTGGCAGCTGGTTCTGGCGTACGCTCGTTGATAACTCTGAATTCTGAATTCTCGCCCCTGAATTCTGGGCAGTAATTCTGAACTCTGTACGCTGAACTCTGAACTCTATGAATTCTGTATCATCTATTCTCGTTGTTTGCTGGTAGCTGGTAGCTCGCAGCTGACTCTGGCGGTACGCCGGATGTTTGCGGCGTACGGCACCTCGCCAGAATTCTGAATTCCAGAATTCCAGAATTCCAGAGCTGAGGATACAGATTTCACCGCAAGAATTGAGAATTCAGAATTCAAGAGTTCAGTCTTCAGTCTACAGAGTTCAGAAGTACTGCCCAGAATTCAGAGTTGAGAATACAGAGTGGAGAGTTCTACTCCGGCTCCCTCCTGAAGAACATCCGAATCCACGCATCGGTTCCCCCAATCCGATACTGCACCTCCATCCCACCACTCTGCGGCGACACGAAGTGCACCAAGGGGTATACCACCTCCGACGTCAACTGTAGGTCCCCACGCGCATCATACTCCACCAACCCCGTGTCGCGATCGTGGTGCACCAGGCGCAATTCCATCTGGCGCCGTCCATTAACCGTTGTCACGTTGTATTCAGCATACCGTATATCGGTCGCGTAACGCAGTGGCGCCGATCCTGATAGCGAAAATGTACCCGCTTCGGCGTAGACCTCATGGTATTCCGCGCGACCATTCCACATGACGGAGTCGGTCGCGACCAGCAACGGCAGATTCGCCCCGTCAAATTTTGACAACACCAGGTGCGTCTGGTTTTGTGTAATGGTGACCGGCACAGAACCTGTTGTTCCGTCAACCGTTGCACGAATGGTGGCCGAGCCTGCGCTCACGCCGCGCACGCGGCCTGACGCATCCACCAGCGCAACATTCGGATTATCGGATGATAACGTCACCGTCCGACCGTTTATCACGCGGCCACCCGGTCCATCCGATCTGACGCCGACCGTCACCACGTCTCCGCGCGCGAATGTGGTCGTGGGCATCAACACCGCGACGGCCAAAACCGAAGGACGAACAATGTTCAGATTGTACGACGCCGTGATTCCGCCGCTCTTTGCCGTAACAGTTACAACACCACTTCTGAGGGCCAGGAAATACCCGTTCGCACCTTGTTGCACGCGCGTCGTGTCTTGTGCGGACCATGTCACCGGCGCATTCGGCACGACCGCACCATTCGCGTCGCGGTAGACGGCAGTCAACACAACGGCGTCCGCCTCGTAGACCGTGGCGGTTGGCGCGACAATTGAAAGGGACGCGTTTTGGACTGGAAGTGGCGCGGTCGCGTCTTCACTACAGGCGGTGGCGAGCACCAACGTGGTGACCAGGGCGGTGTTTCGAAACAGCTGTGTAAGCATTTGTATGTACCTCAAACCTTGCGGCTCTGGCGTTGTGTATGTCGTTCAACAAGCGAATGCGCTTTCCTGCGCTACCCGGGCGATCGGCGTGTTGTCACGCGCGCGGGTGCGCACTCGCTGCGTTCGGGAGTGGCGTCAATGAACGTTGCTGGGGCGCGAACTTCCATGGGTCAGCTGACCCCCTCGGTGCGAGCCGCGCGACCATTTGTCAAAGCACCAGCGTGTGTTGTGTGACCGGGGTGGTATTTTGCTGCCACCCCGTTTTACATTTGCAGAGGATTTTCACACACCAGGTTATCAACGATGCCAACCGCCACGACCAAAGCTCAAGCCGGTCAGATCGCCGCGACGAACGTTGCGGCGATGCGCGCGTTTGGCGTTGATTTCATGGGCCGAAAGCGGGGCTATTACGCATTGCCAGTTCAGCGATCGTAACACTCCTCGTGTCCAGTTTCAAAAAAGGGAGCCCCGATCGCGGGCTCCCTTTGTGTTTTTCGCGATACCTTTCCTGTACCTCAGCATCCCACGTTCTGCGGACGTAGTCCTCCGGACAAGTCCACTCAGACGTTTATCGATACAACTCCAGCGCCATGTCTGACGTCGTCGCCCTCGCCACAGAACTGCTCTCCCACGATTCCACCACCGGTCGCGAACGCGAATCGGTCGACTTGGTCGCACGCTGGTTAATCGCACGTGGTTGGAACGTCACGCTGCAGGAAGTTGAACCCGGCCGATCGAACGTCTGGGCAACGCGTCGCGGCGGTGGCGTCACGCTGTCCACACATCTCGATACCGTTCCTCCCTATGTCGCGCCAAAACTTGACGGCAATCGCCTCTACGGACGCGGTTCATGCGACGCCAAGGGAATTGCGGCGGCCATGATGATCGCGGCGCAGCGCATGGCTGACAAAGGCGAAGAACGCGTCGATCTGCTGTTTGTGATCGGTGAAGAAAGAGGATCACCGGGCGCACGAGCGGCCAATCGTTTACCCGCCACGAGCAAGTGGTTGGTGAACGGTGAACCCACCGAAAGCAAACTCGCGTCGGGCGGCAAAGGCGCGCAGCGTGTCATCGTGCGCATGCGCGGTCGTGAAGCACATTCGGCGTACATGCACCTGGGTGAAAGTGCGCTCGAACCGTTGCTCGATTTGCTACCAAAACTTCGCACATTGAAGTTGCCGAGTGACGAGATGTTGGGTGAGACGACCTATAACATCGGTCTCATGCGCGCGGGCACGGAAGCCAACATCGTTCCGGGACTCGCCGAAGCGGAGTTGATGATTCGGTTGGTCGGTGATGTTGCCCCGGTGAAAGCGATCTTCACCGAGTGGGCCGGAACAAGAGCTGAACTCATTTGGGGCTCGCACATTCCCGCTCAACATTTTCATACCATTGATGGTTTCGAGGTCGCGCCCGTGGCGTACACCAGCGACATCCCGCTGCTGCCGAACTGGGGAATGCCGCTGCTGTTCGGACCCGGGTCCATCCACGTCGCGCATACGCCCACGGAATTCATCAACGTCGACGAACTCGAAGCCGCAGTCGGCAGCTATGAACGCATAATTCGCACGCTCCTTTCCACCTGAAGCACGCCAACACGATGAAGCTCGAGACCAAGTCGCCCCACACACGTCAGGCGAACGGCGAACGCTGGCCTGTCGCAATCCTTGCTGCAACAGGTGCCGTTGGTCAGGCATTTATTCGCACGCTCAAGGACCATCCCTGGTTCGAGATTGCCGAAGTTGCCGCGTCCGAGCGCTCGGTTGGAAAAACGTACAAGGACGCGGCGAAGTGGATGGAAGGCGAACTCCCGCCCGACGTTGCCGAACTGGTGCTCACCGCGTGTGATCCATCGCAGGTAAAGTCGCCCATCATCTTTTCAGCGCTCGATGCAGATGTTGCAACAGTAGCCGAAGCGGCATTTGCCAGAGCAGGGCGAGTCGTTTTCAGTAATGCGAAAAGTTATCGCATGGAGCCGGATGTGCCGCTCGTCATTCCGGAGGTGAATGGGGATCATCTCGCGTTGCTCACGCATCAGCGCAAAGTGCGCGGCTGGACAGGTGCCATCATCACCAATGCAAACTGCTCGACCACGGTGGTCGCGGCCGCGCTCGCGCCTCTGCATGAAAAGTTTGGCGTGAATAGACTGTTCGTCTCAACGATGCAGGCAATTTCCGGCGCCGGATATCCAGGCGTGCCGTCCCTCGACATCCTCGGCAATGTGGTTCCGTATATTGGCGACGAAGAGCCAAAAATCGAGCGGGAACTTGCCAAGATGCTCGGCAAATTTGACAATGATAAGATCGTACACGCACCAATGATCGTTACTGCGCACACCAGTCGTGTCGCGGTGGAGAATGGGCACACTGCAGTCATGTCCGTTGGTTTTGATCGTAAACCGACGGTTGAAGAAGCCATCGAGACGCTGCGAAACTGGAAAGGTTACGCGCCTTCGTTAGGGCTGCCCACGTCGCCCGAGCATGCGGTTTTTGTGCACGACGGGCTTGATCAACCACAACCACGACGGCACGTCATGATGGGGCGTGGCATGACGACGTCTGTTGGTCGCGTGCGTGAATGCAAGATGCTCGACCTCCGCATGGTGGCGATGTCGCACAACGTGATTCGTGGTGCAGCCGGTGGGTCGGTACTCAATGCAGAGGTGCTGGTTTCGAACGGTTTCGTGCAGGAGACTGTGAACCAGTGATCGTCTGCAAGTTTGGAGGAACGTCGGTTGCTGACGCTGTCGCGATTGATCGCGCCGTACAAATCGTACGCGATCGGCTGGATCGGCAACCCATCGTTGTTGTCTCAGCGTTGGGCGGCGCCACGAACGCGTTGCTCGAACTGGCAAAACACGCGGCGGCCGGCGACCTGTTGGTTGCACTGCAGCAAATTCAGCAACTGCGCGAACGCCACTTAAACACGGCAGCGGTGTTGCTTAACGGTTCACCAGAACTCGACGACATCTGCGGCGAAATCAGCGTTGGGTTCGACGAACTCGCCTATCTGGCCGAAGCGTTCAAGACACTCGGATACCTCACGCCGCGTTCGCTCGACACGGTGGCGGCCGTTGGCGAAACACTCTCGTCACACATGGTGGCCGCCGCATTTCGGCATCGTGGTCTACAGGCGCAATGGGTCGATGCGCGCGACGTGATGATTACCAACGATCAGTTCATGAAGGCCGAACCCGATCTCGTGGCCATTCAGAGTACATCAGAAAATCTCTTGCTTCCATTGATACAGCGCGGGGTGATTCCAGTTATCGGCGGATTCGTTGGTAAAACCAGCGCCGGAGTTACCACTACGCTCGGACGCGGCGGCTCGGACTACTCCGCATCACTCATTGGTGCGGCGCTCCAGGTGGACGCCATCGAAATCTGGACCGACGTCGACGGCATGCTGACGGCCGATCCGCGCGTCGTGCCCGATGCACGACTGATCGAGCGTATTCGCTTTGACGAGGCATCCGAGCTCGCGTCGTTCGGTGCTAAAGTTTTGCACCCGAATACCATTTCACCAGCCGTACAACGGGGTATCCCCGTCTACATTTTCAACTCACGAAATCCGTCGGGCGCGGGCACCATGATCTCGTTTGAAGCGCCGCGGTTGCCGGTGCGCGCAATTGCCGGAAAACGCAGCACCACCATCGTCAAACTTCGCTCGGCCCGCATGTTGCTCGCGCCAGGATTCCTCCGGCGCGTGTTTGAAGTGTTCGAAACACATCGCGTGTCCGTGGACGTGGTCGCCACCAGTGAAGTTTCGATTTCGGTGACGCTGGACGATCCCACGAACCTCGAAGCCGTGGTCGCCGACCTCATGGCGTTCGGTGATGTGGCCGTCGAACGTCAACGCGGCATTGTTGCAATTGTTGGAGCCGGTATCGCGGACGGTTCCGTCGCACTCGGTACGGCGATCGCAGTCCTTGGCACCACACCGATCTATATGGCATCGCTCAGCGCATCGGGCATCAACTTCACCCTCGTGATTGACGACGACCAGGTGGTGTCAGTCATGCAGCGATTGCACGCCGCATTCTTCGACAAGGTGGTCTCATGACACAACCCACAACCGCTTCGATGAGTGCGTCGGTCGTGCGCGTGGCGCTCATCGGGATGGGTCGCATGGGCAAAGCCATCGATGCGCTGGCCGCAGACAGTGGATGTGTTGTTGTTGCCCGCTTGAGTTCGCGTGAGACGAAAAACGGTATCACCCGCGAGATGCTGAACGGCGCACAGGTGGCCATTGAGTTCACGCGTCCCGAAGCTGCTGTAGGAAATGCGATCGCGTGTTTGAAAGCGGGATGCCCGGTTGTTGTCGGAACAACTGGCTGGACCGGCCAGTTGCCCGAACTCGAAGCCGCAACCATTCATGCGCAAACAGCGGCGCTCTGGGCGCCCAACTTCTCACTGGGTGTGCAACTGTTTTTGGCGGTGGCCGAAGAAGCGGCTCGACGTTTTCGCGGCATCGGCACATTTGATGCGCACGTGATTGAAACGCATCATGCCGGCAAAAAAGATTCGCCGTCGGGAACGGGCATCGCCATTGCACAACGTCTCGAGCTGGGCTTGCAACGCGCCGTCGACATCACAAGCATTCGCACGGGCTCCGTTCCAGGCACGCATGAAGTCGTGTTCGACGCACCGTTCGAACAGGTTCGCCTGATTCACGAAGCGCGCGATCGACGTGTCTTTGCGGACGGAGCTCTCGTTGCGGCGCGATGGTTGGCGCACAAGCGAACGGTTGGCGTGTACACCATGCGAGACGTAGTTGCCGTATGAGCGTCGCAGCGTTCGCTCTGAATCGCTCACCGGTCACGCGGCATAGTTATGCTCAAACTTGCATGGCCATGCGCAGACCTACAGCTCGTCTCATTCCAACTCGGCAGGAGCACTAAGCCATGACAACAGCTCGATTGACTGGATGCGGAACCGCGTTAGTCACGCCGTTTCAGGACGACGGGAGTGTTGACGAAGCCGCGTTGCGATCCTTGGTGGATTGGCAGATTGCCGAAGGCATCAACTGTCTGATCCCGTGTGGGAGCACCGGCGAGGCCGTGACGCTATCGCCCGCCGAGCACAAGCGCGTTGTGCAAATTACGGTCGAGCAGAGTGCAGGGCGCGTGCCAATCATTGCCGGAGCCGGCTCCAACGACACGAAACGCGCCATAACACTTTCGCTCGACATGAAGGCCGCTGGCGCTACACACTTGTTGCACGTCACGCCGATGTACAACAAACCGCCACAACGCGGGTTGATTGCACATTTCAAAGCCATCGCGGATGCGTGTGATTTGCCCATCGTGTTATACAACGTGCCCGGACGGACATCGATCAATCTCGAAGCGCAAACTACGTTGGAACTGGCCCACGATTCACGGTTTGTGGCAGTCAAGGAAGCTTCGGCAAATCTGACGCAGATTTCCGAGATTATTCGGCATCGTCCCCCCAACTTCTCGGTGCTTTCTGGCGACGATTCGTGGACGCTGCCGCTGATGGCGTTGGGCGCCGATGGCATCATCTCCGTCGTTTCAAACGCAGTCCCGCGTGGAATGTCCGAACTCGCCGCGGCGTGTTTGAAGGGTGATTTCGCAACGGCGCGTGCCATCGAAGCGAAGCTGGCGCCCTGGATGCAGACCGCGTTTATCGAGTCCAATCCAATTCCAGCGAAAGCCGGGATGGCGATGATGGGTAAATTGCGCGAGAATTTGCGGTTACCGTTGGTGCCGCTGGCCGACAAGTATCGGGTCGCTGTTCGTGCGGCGCTCGAGCACGCTGGCGCACTTTCGCCCCAATAGGACCACGTTATGGCTTTCACACTCGCAGAACTCGAATCGCGATGTAACGACCCTTCGTTGTTGGATAGCGGAATGCCGCTGCCGAACGATGCGCAACATTTGTTCGATCACGTGCTCGCGCTGTTGGAACGTGGTGAATTGCGCGCCGCGCGAAAGGACGAGCACGGCAACTGGCAAGCGGTCGCGTGGGTGAAACGTGCAATTCTGCTCGGTTTCCGTATTGGACGCGTCGTCGAAATGCACACGGCCGGCAGTATCTTTCATTTCTTCGACAAACACACCTACCCAACGCGCGATTTTCGGCTGGAGCACAACGTCCGCATCGTTCCCGGTGGATCCACTGTTCGGCGCGGCGCGTACCTCTCACCGGGCGTTGTTTGTATGCCACCCATGTACGTGAACGTTGGCGCGTGGGTTGGGCGCGGGACGATGATCGATTCACACGCACTAGTGGGTTCGTGTGCGCAAATTGGCGAGAACTGTCACCTCAGCGCCGCTGCGCAGATTGGTGGCGTCCTTGAACCAATCAACGCCTCACCCGTGGTGATCGAAGACAACGTAACGGTGGGTGGTAATTGCGGTGTCTATGAAGGCACGGTCGTTCGCACGCGCGCAGTGTTGGGTGCCGGAACAATTCTCACTCGCGGAACGCCAGTTTACGATTTGGTGAACGAACGCGTTCTACGCGGATCGGCTGAAAAGCCTCTCGAAATTCCCGAAGGCGCGGTGGTAGTGCCGGGTTCGCGCCGAGTGAGTTCGGCATTTGGTGAGCGCGAGGGAATTGCAATTCAAACGCCGGTTATCGTGAAGTATCGTGACGATCGCACCGATTCGTCCACGGCGCTCGAGGGCTGGTTGCGTTGAGTCCGTCCGATTCGCCTCTGAGTATAACTCCGCCAACGAAACGCTTGTGCGTCGCGGGCACAATTCGCGTACCGGGTGACAAATCCATCAGTCACCGTTCATTGATGTTCGCGGCCCTCGCGCCTGGACAATCGCGTGTTCGCGACATTCTCGACTCCGCGGATATTCGAGCAACAGCTCGCGTACTGACGGCACTTGGCGTCGAGATTCCGGTGTTGGGTCCGGACATTGTGGTGCGCGGTGTTCGTCCATCGGCGCTCGTGAGTCCTGCGGGCACGCTGGATTGTGCCAATAGCGGAACTACGTCGCGACTCATGATGGGTGTTGTTGCCGGCCTTGATGGACGTGAAGCGCAGTTCTCAGGCGATGCCAGTTTGAGTCGCCGACCAATGCGTCGCATTTCGCAACCACTCACAGCGATGGGCGCGAATATTCAATTCGAAGGCGGTGAAGGACACTTTGGACTTCCGCTTCGGATGTTTGGCGCGCAACTGCATTCGATTTCGTGGAGCAGCGAACATGCGAGTGCACAAATCAAAAGCGCGATACTGTTGGCGGCGCTGGTTTCCGGTATCGACGCGGAAGTAGCGGAGCCGTACCTCTCGCGTGATCACACTGAGCGCATGTTGAATGCACGCGGTGTTGGTGTGTATCAGTCCGAACTCGGCGTTGCAATCAGAGCCGGACAGCAACTGATCGCACTCGACACCGACGTTCCGGGGGATCCATCGTCCGCGGCGTTTTTCGCAGCGTTGGCCGCATTAGCGAAATCGGGAGAGTTGCATCTCACTGACGTGTGCCTGAACGACACACGTATTGGTGCGTTCAAGGTCTTGCAACGCATGGGCGCACAGTTGCGGTTTGAAGATTCCCGCAATGTTGGCGGCGAAGATGTCGGAACCGTCGTGGTCGCGCCCGGAACATTGAGCGGCACTGAAATTGGTGGCGCTGAAATTCCAACTTGTATCGACGAATTACCATTGCTCGCGTGTGTCGCGTCACGCGCGCAAGGCGAAACACGAATCACCGGCGCTTCCGAGTTGCGCGTCAAGGAAAGCGACCGCATCTCGGCGGTCGTCGACAATCTGCGCGCTATTGGTGCGGATGCCGAAGAACTCGCGGATGGCATGATCATTCGTGGGCACGATCGCCCGTTAATTGGTCGCGTTGCAACACACGGCGATCATCGAATCGCAATGGCGTTCGGAATTCTCGCCGCGCTTCCGGGCAACGACATTGTCCTCGACGATCCAGCGTGTGTCGTGGTGTCCTACCCATCGTTCTGGCGGGATTTGGCCGAAGCCATCGGCCCCATGACACCCGCACCACCCATCAACCGCGCAAAGGGCGGTGCTCCGGAACGCCTCGTTATTGCGATTGATGGTCCGGCAGCTTCCGGCAAGAGCTCAACCGCGCAGTGGGTCGCGCATCGGCTCGGTGTTCGGCATGTCGACTCGGGTGCGTTCTATCGCGCAATAACCGCGCTTGGAATTCGTTCCCGCGTGCCTGCCGAGCGGTGGACGGCGCAATCGCTGTTGTCACTGTCCTCGGCCGTACAATTGCACATGGCCGAACGTTCGGTTGTGCCAACGGTGCAGGGAATTTCAGATGAAGAATTGCGAGACACGATCGTCACAGAACACGTATCGCGCGTTGCGCAAATGCCGGACGTTCGAGCCTGGGTGAACAATCGTGTGCGAGATGCTGGAGCCAGCACGGATGTTGTGGTTGACGGTCGCGACATTGGAACCGCTGTCTTTCCGGACGCCGCGTTGAAGATTTTTCTGATGGCCGACCCGTGGGAACGCGCGCGCCGCCGGTTGATTCAGCGGATGGGACGACGGCCAAGCGACGACGAAATTGCGCTGGAAACTGAGGTGTTAGTGGAGCGCGACTCGCGTGATGCCACACAGAGTGCGCCTGCGCGCGATGCCATTACGATTGACACAACCATGCTCACGCAGGAAGAACAGGTGGAACGCATTGTCAGTTTGGCGAAAGCAGCGCGGGAACGGAGGCGGCAGCTGACACAGGCGCCAACCTCTGCACACTAGCGTTACCTCAATAGTCGCTAAAATCACTGTCATGACCAATACACCATTTCCGGCGTACGCACTCCAACGCGGCAGACATCAGTAGCGGGCGCACGCTGCGGAGGGCGTCGGAGCCACGCTCACGCGAGCACGTCGCGCGATTGCGGGCGACTCCTTCGCTAATCCGGGAAATTCACGCGGAGTAGCGGCGAATCGCTGGGATCAAGATTGTTGGCAACCCGGTGGAGTCCGTCCCGTAGCGTTTCCGTACCGAAGTTGAGCACCAGACCGAGCGGTTTTTGAGTGAGACGGAGGTAAGTGAGCAATTGTTTCTTGTGGAGCGGTCGCGTGGTTTCAAGTGATTTGATTTCCAGAAGGAGTTCGCGTTCAACAAGGAGATCAGCGCGAAAGGCGCGCTTGAATGTCATCCCGTTGTAGTGGAATGTGATGATCGCCTGGCGTTTCACGTGCAGTCCTTGCGCCCTTAGCGCGGCAGCGAGCAGTCGTTCGTAGATGGATTCGAAGAGGCCGGGCCCGAGGTTGCGATGAATTTCGATCGCGGCACCAATGGCGCGACTACTGAGATCGTCCAGCGATAGCTTGACGTCGTGGCGACGCAGATGTGTGTGGTTAAGTGTTTGCGCAAACTTCGTACTGCAAACGCAATGTTGACTGAGGGTCGATTTTCTGTCGCATCAGAAGTGTCGTTGGCACATTGAATTCACGCATGGCTTATGCAGGCATCACCTGAACACTGATAGATGACGCGCGGAGCATTCTCGTTGAACTTCCCTAACGTCACGTTCGCTTGCGGAGATCTCCGCGAAATTGAACGGGTCCGACGCAGAGACGCGGATGTAACTGCGAGGCGCGGAGAACTGCGTGACCGTCAGTAAGAAGAGTTCCTTGCCAGTCCGCCGAGCATCGGTAGCTTCGCCGCATGAACGCTCAGAGCCTTACCTGCGGTCGACAATTGCGCACGCCAGCTGTGTGCGCAGCGCTCGCAGCAAGCACATTTGCCACGTCGTTTCTTGGTGTCGTCGCCTCGCACAAGCGCCGCCCGAGCGCACACTTAGGGAAACGCTCCGTATCGACGGCAATACAGAACTGTTTTCGACAATCAGCACCGCGTATGTCGCGCGGAACGGCACCATCGCTATTCCATCGTGGAAAGAGTCGCAGTTTCTGCTTTACAACGCCCAGGGAAAACGCCTGACTACGTTTGGACGCCAAGGTGCCGGCCCGGGTGAGTGGGGCTCCTCATCACGTCCGCAGAATTCGACGTCCGAAAATCGGGAAGCGACTCTGCGATCGTTGAAAACCGCATCGTGGTACTTGAACGAGACGGCTCACTACGCACGACCACGCTTCAGTTTCCGGCAACGTCGTTCTTGGTGCGAGCAATGGTCGGAAGCGTCAGTGTTGGAGCGCGCTCCCCTCGGTGGCCATGCCCGAGAGCTCCCAACCATCGCCAGGCGCCATGCGCAGCGCGCTCGAGCCAGAAATCAGAAAGCTGCTCCCCAAAAATTACCCGCCGCATCCCGGGAGCTACGTTGGCGACGATGGTATCGTCTGGCTCAAAGTGGTGAAAACGCCGGACCAGTTTCAGTGGTGGTCAATAAATGCCTCTGGCGCACCCTGGGCCGCTTTCACAATGCCAACGGGCGGCACGCTGGTCTGGAAGAGCGGCGATATGATCCTGGTCAATGAAACGGACCGTGACGATGTACCAGGCCTTATCCGCTACCTCCTCGGCCCGGCCGTTCGGAGATAGGCGCGGCCAGCGCTTCAATCGCTCGATAGCCCCATATTCCCAACTGATCCGCATTGACCCCGAACAAAAACCAGCGTACCTTTCACGGTTCCCCGCTGGATGTTCGCTCACCCCAACATTCAGGCCCGTATTCCGGCACCACGGACTGCAGGCACCGCCGATCCTCGGCCAAGCGGGCGCCCTTCTGGGGCTCTCGCTTTTTTTCACCCTGATCTTGGCGCGGCAAGGGCAGTTCCGCGATTACGGAGACTCTCGACAGCATGACCAACGCACAAGACTTCGACGCAGACACCGCCGACACGGATCTCGAAATCGACCTGAATAGCGATATGCCAGCCAAGCTGACAGCTCGCGAAAAGCGCGATA
>JBDUBA010000072.1:0-4032 GCA_040004335.1 Gemmatimonas sp. | reverse complement strand
CCTTCATCGTATCCCACATGCGAAACCCACCCTTGAACGCATTGGCGTTGTCGCCTAACCGTGCGCGCGGTGGCAAACTGGTGAGCAACTTTGCGTTTCCGCCTCCCAGCACGACATAGTCGCACACAAACGCATCACACAAATCTTCAGCAATTTTGTGTACGCGTTTTTCCCACCGCTCCTTGCCCACGCGTTTCATACCCTTTGCGCCCACGTAGTCTTCAAATGTTTTCTGCTTGTACGGCAAATGCGCCACCTCAAGCGACACGGCATAGCCATTGTCTACCAACGCCGTGCCCAGCCCAGTTCCCAACCCCATGAAAAACATCCGGCCGTCTGAGTAACTGCCAAGCGCCTGCATTGTCGCGTCGTTGGCAATACGTACTGGTTTGCCAAACGCTTCATCGAAATTGAAACCGACCCAACCGGCGCCTAGATTCACAGGCTCTCTCAGAATGCGTCCGTGCACCACCGGTGCCGGAAATCCGATCGCAATCACGTCATACTGCCACGCGCTGGTCGCCGCTTTCACACCGTCCACCATCTGCTGGGGTGTCAGATCACCACCGGAATCAATTTTGATTGCCGACGCCTGTCCGGTGGCCAACATCTTGACGTGCGTCCCGCCGATGTCAATCACCAGGACATTCTGCGCCGCGGGCGCGGATGTTGTGTTTTGTTTTGTCATTGCGGGTTGTTCCAGCCTCCAACAGAACGTGTGAGGCGATCGGCCGAAGATGGCCCCCACGATCCGCGCTCGTACGGATCGGGAGTCACCGGATCGTCCAGCAGCGCATCGACCAGACGCCACGACGCCTCCACCGCATCCTGACGCGCGAACAATGTCGCATCGCCGTGCATGGCATCACCAAGCAAACGTTCGTACGCATCCATTTCATCGGCGTCGTGCCGGCGCACAACCGACAGCTCCTGCACCTGTCCGGCCATACCTTCACCAACACGTTTCGTACTCGCGCCCAACGCAATCACGACTTCAGGACCAAGCCGAAAGCGCACGTAATTACCCATCGAATGCGCTGCCTCATGAAACACGACTTGTGGTGGAAGTTTGTACTCCACGACAACTTCAGTCGCAGTGGTCGCCAACCCCTTGCCAGCGCGAATGTAGAACGGCACATCGGCCCAACGCCACGAATCAATGAAGATCTGCAACGCCGCAAACGTTGGCACCTTCGACTCGGCCGCCACTCCTTCTTCCTGCTTGTATCCTTCAAATTGGCCCAGCACCAGATGGTCAGTGTTCATCGGGCGAATACTGCGCATCACTTTTGCCTGCTCGTCGCGCAGCGCCTCACTGTACGAACTCGTTGGCGGTTCCATCGCGAGAAAACCCACCACTTGCAGCAGGTGGTTTTGAATCACGTCGCGAATCACACCCACTTCCTCATAAAACTTCCCACGCCCTTCAACACCAAACTCCTCGGCCATGGTGATCTGCACATTTTCGACGTACTGACGGTTCCATGTGGGCTCGAGGAACGCGTTCGCAAATCGAAAATACAGCAGATTCTGCACAGCCTCTTTGCCCAGGTAGTGGTCAATGCGAAAGATGTGCGATTCGGGGAAACGTGCGAGCAACGTCGCGTTCAGCGCCTGCGCCGACTCGAGATCTCGACCGAACGGCTTTTCGAGCACGACGCGCGCGTTTTCGGTGCATGATGCCGCGCCTAAACCCTCGACCACTGCGCTAAACAGAGATGGCGGAATGGCGAGATAGTGCAGTGGCCGTTGCGCATCGCCCAGCGCTGACCGAATGCGATTGAACGTGTCGGCGGCGCGATAGTCACCCTTCACGTACGAAATTGCCTTGGCCAAAATGTCAAATGCGGCTTCGTCCATTGCCTTTTCTTTCTCGCCGATACTTTTGCGCGCGCGCTCGACGAGTTGTTCAACCGTCCACTCCGACGAGGCAACACCAATCACGGGGACGTCAAGCACCCCACGTCGCGCCATGTTGTACAGCGCGGGGAAAATTTTCTTGTACGCGAGATCGCCAGTAATACCAAAGAACACCAACGCATCCGATCGTTCGCCTTGCGATTCGGGGCTCTTCATTGCCTGTTCCGGCGAACTCTCGAAGTGCGCGGTGGGGTATGGCGCCACGGCGCGGTGCGTGCCTGTCGTGGATTGCATTGGGGTGGTCATACGCGTGGTTTCTCCGAGTGGCCGCCAAATTGATATCGCAACGCCGACAACAACTTGTTGGCAAACATCGATTCACCACGCGACTCGAATCGATCAAACAACGACGCCGACAACACGTGCACCGGCACGCCGAGATCATTCGCCGCAGCCAGCGCCCATCGCCCTTCGCCCGAATCGGACACGTGTCCATCAAACGCATCGAGATTCGCGCCGCCCGTTAATGCCTTCGCGCTCAAATCCAACAACCACGACGGAATAACACTGCCCCTCCGCCACAACTCGGCAATTTCGCCAACGTCAAAATTGTATTGGTAATGTTCGGGGTTACGAAGCGGCGTTGTTTCTGCATCAACTTCACGCGAAGCATTACCCGCGTTGGCGTGCGCGAGAATGTTGAATCCTTCCGCATACGCGGCCATCATGCCGTATTCAATGGCGTTGTGCACCATCTTCACAAAATGCCCGGCGCCGGATGGCCCGCAATACAGGTATCCGTCCTGCGCGGTCGCGCCAGCAATGTTGCCGCGACCTTCGGTTGGTGGCACGGATGATTCGCCCGGCGCGAGTGTCGCAAAGATTGGCTCGAGACGTTGCACAGTTTCTTTTTCGCCACCAATCATCAAACAATAGCCGCGCTCCAATCCAAACACGCCACCGCTTACCCCGCAGTCAATGTAGTGCAACCCGGATGTCCTCAATCGCGCGGCGCGTGTAATGTCGTCCTGAAAGAACGAGTTGCCGCCGTCAACGATTGTGTCGCCGGGCGAGAGTAATGGAATCAGTCCATCTATTGCGCGGTCAACGACGCCTGCGGGCACCATCAACCAGATGACGCGCGGCGCCGTCATCGATTGAATGAACGCCTCTTGCGTGTTCGATCCAACCGCACCTTCCGCAACCAACGCGTCAACGGCGGCAGCATTGCGGTCGTAAACCGCGCAGCGGTGATTGCTCTTCATGAGCCGGCGCACCATGTTCGCGCCCATACGGCCCAGCCCGATCATCCCGATTTCCATCCACCCCTCCTGAAACTGGTCGGTTCTTTCGTGACACTCCGAGTTAGCTTGAGACAGGCGGGGCTGTCTTCCTCAACAATGTACGCATCGTGACGCGTCCGGAACGAGTAACAGTTGGTACACGCGAATCGATCGCGGCAGAAGTGGTGGAACAGATTGCCGAGCGTGCTCAGGCGGCGTTTGAGGCCCGGGGGGTGTTTACCATCGCCATCGCAGGGGGTTCCGTGGCGGAGGTGTGCCTGCCCGTGCTTGCGAACGCGGCGCTCCCTTGGTCGGCCGTCCACATTTTCTGGTGTGACGAGCGCGCCGTGCCCATCACCAATCGCGATTCCAACGCGGGCCAGGCCATTGCACTGTGGCAAGGCTCGCGGTTGGCGGCCGGGGCGGTGTTGCACACCATGCCGGCGGGTGCGCCTGGGCTCGAGCAGGCCGCCAACATCTACGCCGCCGAAGTTGCGTCGGTGGTCGGCAATCCCGCAGAGTTCGATGTGGTGTTGCTGGGTGTTGGCGAAGATGGCCACGTGGCATCGTTATTTCCGCATCATCGCGAGCTGTCCAACACCAGCTCGTTGGCGTTGGCCGTTTCCGATTCCCCAAAGCCGCCAAAGCGCCGGCTGACGTTGGCGCTTAACGTGTTGACCAATGCGCGTGATACCTTTGTCGTCGCGTTTGGTGCGGGCAAGGCGCAGGTGATGCGTCAGGCGTTGGAGAGTCCCAATTCGCAACTGCCGGTTTCGCTTGTGATCCAACGTGCGAACCGCGCGCAAGTGTGGATGGATCGCGAAGCGGCGTCGGCGTTGAATAACAAACCGGCGTAGCTGCTCGTAGCGTGAGCGTATCGTTTGCTCGT
>JBDUBA010000374.1:0-13719 GCA_040004335.1 Gemmatimonas sp. | reverse complement strand
GGCGTCGACTGGAACGCCGAGACCACAAGAACCTCCGGCGTACACCGCGTTCTCGCTGTACGGCGGCGCCGCACAAGCGTCGCTTGGTTTCGGAACCGGTGCAACCGCCGGGTTGGCGCTGCGCATCAAGCGCGAGTCGCTGCCTGTGCTCCTTCGATTTGACATCATGGGTTCTCGATTCTCGCAAACGCCAACCGCATTTGGTGGCACGTCAGTGCTCAGCGACAAAGCCGCGCTCACCCACGTAGGCGCCACCGCCAGCCTCGAACTTCCCATTGTGAATCACGGCGCGATTCGACCATACCTCGTGGCCGGTGGCGGTGTGTTTCGTTTTCAGGCAAACGGTCCCGCCGGCAACAACGGCATCATAAGCGACGGCGTGTTCACCGCAACCACCGACGGCGCACTCAGTGCCGGCGGCGGCGTCTTGCTTGGACGACATGTGTTTGTCGAAGCGCGGTACATCACCGTTGGCGATTTCAACTCAATTCCAGTCGTGCTGGGATTTGTTTTCCGATAAGCGACCCATGAAAATCAAAAACCGTTTCGCCGCGATTGCTCTGGTGGCAATTGCATCGGCCTGTAGCGGCGGCGACAAGATTGTTTCGCCGGATGCACTCAACAACAACAACAACGGTATCAAGAAACTGTCGTCGGACGACTCGTTGTACGTCGTGAATCAGATGTCCGGCGCGGCGTTCAGCTCCATCAAGGCGTTGCGGAACATCACCACGCCAACGCTGCCAGGACTTTTTGCAAACGCGCCGCAGGCTCCGTGTAATCCTTCCGTGACTGGTACCACCGACAGCAACGGCAACGGAATTCCAGACGACAAAACAACAACATTCACTGCAGCGAACTGCAGCTATACCAGCAACGGCTATGCATTTGTTGTTACCGGCACAATTCGCCAACAGGACCTGAACGGCATCTATGGGTACCGGGTCACGTACGGCACCTTCAGCTCAGTAGCAAAAAAAGGCGATTCGACTATTACACAGACCGCCGACGGCACTATTGAATACGCGTTCGCCACCGCCACTTCGGCGCGCACGCAGGATGGCGTGTCCGTCACCACCAGTGTGACGGCACCAACTGGAAGCGCCACTCTCGCCCGTACCGCGAATCTGGCCGGCACATTTACTCCGTCAAACGGAAACATTCTCGTCCGCACGGCCCCGCTCCCAACAGGCACCCTCCTGCTTTCCGGCACCCTCAATGTGATCGCAACGGCCACAGGCAATCAAATTCCGACTGGTGGTCCATCCAGTCAAACGGTGTCGATGTTGATCAGCACCGCCACGGCATTGAACGCGAACATTGGCTGTTCGGGTGATGCGTCGCTCAACGCAGGTGAGTTACAAGCAACCGTTGGCGGTTCGCAAACTGGCGCTGCCAACATCAAGTTTACCGCCTGCGGTCAAGGTGGGTCCGGACCGACAACACCAAGTGGTGGCGGCAAAAAGTAGCCGCGCAGCCGTGTAACTCTCGCCGCAATCAGCATTCCGCAAGATAATGGCGCACGCTTTTCAGCGAGCTGCGCAACGTTGACCGCATTACAATAGGAAACCGTTGTCAACATCTGGCAGCCGGGGTGACCTCATCACACGGAGCACCTACGTCAGGGAATTGCGACAACGTTGACCTCCTCTCAATAAGGCGAGGGCGTCAACGACTCTCAATAACTTTTACAACATCACCAAGTCGAATCACACCAGGCGTGTCATTCGTGGCGTTCATTCCAAACATCACACCACTGCCCTGCCGTCGGTACGTCGCAAGCGTCCGCAGTGGTTCGCCCCCGGGTTCATCACGTAACGCCGAGGCGCGCACGCCGCGCGATTGATCGATGGTCGGGATGACGCAACGCGGACACGGCGAACCAACACCAATCGTGATTCCGCCAATTTCGATGGTGCGCCAAGTGTCTTCGTCGTGCGCCGTTGTTCCCGACAGCACGACATTCGGACGAAACCGATCAATTCCCACCGGCGCAACTGTTCGCGATGTCAATTGGTCGTTCAATTGCTCAAGTGATGCCTCACTCAGCAGAAGCAGTGGCGCACCATCGCTCAAGGCAACGTGCCGATTGTGCGGATCCAAGGACCCCGCGTATTTGGCTTGCAGCGGACGTTGCGCAGTGGCCGCAATGTGCACGAGACGACATGCCATTCCGAGAACGTCCGAACACCAACGCGCCGCCTCCTCACCCGCGTCTGCGGCAGGCACAACATCGTCCCAAATGACCACATCATGCGTGGGCGCGGTTTCGTGCGGCGTAGTCACGTGTAGCCCAATACGTGGGGGCGCGTCCAGCCGCACTCCATCGAGTTCAATGTGCGGATGAATTAATGCGAGCGCGCCAACCTCACGCTGCGTAATGAATCGATGGTGTTCGTCCACCAGCATCCACCGCCGATCATTCACACCTCCCATCGCATCGAGCTCCAGCTGTTGCACAGCTGTTCCCGCCATGGATTTAACGGGATACCGAAAGAGACCACTGACCCGAATAGTCACAATCCGCTGGCCGCTTGCGACTGACGTTTGTTATTCCAGAACAAGTACACTGGAACGCCGAGCAGAAACACCAACACTCCGCGCAGTGCGTTGCCCGGATTTGACGTCACCGAACCAACAACGACATACAACGCTGCCGCAATAAAAAGCAGGGTACTGACGGGATGAAATGGTGCCGTAAATGTTGGCCCGGTCGCCCCGGACGTTTTCTCTCGACTGCGCAACACAAAAATGGTAGCCGCAGTTAACGCGAAGAAGATCCAATCCGCAAACACCACGTAGTCCAACAGCTGTCCGTACGTCCCCGACAACAGCAGCACCAACACAACCACGGCCTGCGCAACGAGCGCGGAAACCGGCGTGCGCAATTTCGGATGCAATACGGCCATCCGCGCGAAGAACAATCCGTCAGCCGCCATCGCTTGATACACACGCGCCGACATCAGGATGACCAGGCAGTTGAATCCCAACGTGGAGATCACAATGCCCGCGCTGATGGCCAAGCGACCAGGATTGCCCAGATACACCGCCATTGCATCACCCGCCGGCGCCGTACTTGACGCCAACCCCGCAACTCCAAGCGCTCGAATGTAGGCAACGTTCACCAGCAAATACGTCACGACCACACCAATAACACCGAGCACCATCGCCCTCGGCAACGTTCGCGCCGGATCACGCAACTCTTCGGCCACCGCGTTTGCTTGCTGCCATCCACCGAATGCAAACAACACCGGAACAAGCGCCCCACCCATCGCGAGAAATGTCGCGAGACTTCCAACTGGGGCGACCGGAGCATTCACCACAACCGGCGCTTCCGATGGATGCGCCGCCGACAGAAACAGCGCGGCCAACACGAGTGCCCCGATTGCCGCTAATTTGAGCAACGTCAACACATTGCCCGTAGTCGCGCCAATTTGTACGCCGAGAATGTTGAGGAGAGTGAGAACAACCACGATCGTGACGGCGATAGCCGGGATGGCGCTGGTGCCGAGGCCGAACAAAGTTGCGGTGTAACTCGCACCGGTCATCGCAACCGCCGCGATTGCACCACTGCCCACCATCAGAAAAAGCGCCCAGCCATAGAGGAACGCAGGCAGCGTGCCGAACGCGTCCCGCAGGTACACGTAGGTGCCCCCCGCGCGCGGAATGCGTGCACCAAGTTCGGCGTAGATAAATGCGCCAATCAGCGCGACCAAGGCGCCAAGCCCCCAGGCGGACAGCGTGAGCGTCGCGGTACCGAGTCGTTGCGCCACCACTGCCGGCGAGAGGAATATACCGGCGCCAATGACGCCGCCGATCACCATCATGGTGCCCGAGAATACTCCCAAGCGGGCATTGTAGCCGGCCTTGGCCGCGGTCGCGGTGCGTGTTGATGCGTCAGTCATCGCGCCAAAGTGTACACGAAACATGAACAGCGCCACTGCAAGCCGGGCCGGGACCTGAAAATTGGTTTGCTTGCCACCGGTCCCAAACGTCTTGCTCTCACGACTCAATCACGAGACGTTCCAGAATGATTTTATGGCTAGACTGTTACCGGATGGGCAGACCCCGCTTGCCACGGCCGCTGCACATTGTTTGGCTAGCCCTGTCACCCTCACCACTCCCCCTGTGCCGATAGATCGATTCCGGTGGCGCCCAAACCGACGTGCCCCCATTTCCCGAGTGTGGGCCACTGCCCTGCTCGCGACCGCGCTCCTGGCGTCGCGGGTGCATGCGCAGGCCGCCGCGCCGTCAATTCCGTTCGAAAAATTCACGCTGCCGAATGGCCTCGAAATCATCATGCACGTCGATAAGTCCGTTCCGATTGTCGCGGTGAACACGTGGTACAAGGTTGGCTCGGGCGATGAAAAGCCAGGTCGTACCGGGTTTGCACACCTGTTTGAACACGTGATGTTCATGGGTTCGAAAAACGTTCCGGTTGGAAAATTCGATCAGTGGCTGGAAGGTGCTGGTGCCGACAACAACGGATCGACAACCGAAGATCGCACCAACTATTACGAGACAGGTCCATCCAATGCACTCTCGTTGATGTTATGGCTTGACGCCGACCGCATGGGCTGGTTGTTGCCCACGATGGACAAACCCAAACTCGATCTACAGCGCGACGTTGTAAAGAATGAGCGCCGCGAACGTGTGGAGAATCAGCCGTATGGGCGCGTGGAAGAACTCATCCTGCCCGTGATGTTCCCCAAGGACCATCCGTATTCGTGGTCCGTTATTGGATCGATGACCGACTTGAGCAACGCCTCGGTGCAGGACGTCAGTGACTTCTTCCGAAAATATTACGCGCCCAACAACGCGAGTATTGCGATTGCGGGCGACATTGACCCGAAAGAAGTAAAGAAACTTGCACTAAAATATTTCGGAGAAATTCCGCGCAACCCCGACGCGCCGGTTCGTCCAACCGTACCCGCGGCCGCACTCACCAAGGACACCATCATGGTGATGGAAGATCGCGTGCAACTGCCGCGGCTCCACTACATCTGGCACGGTGTGAAGGCATTTTCCGCCGACGAACCCGCGCTCGACGCGCTCGCCGAGATTGTCGCGGGCGGCAAGAGCTCACGTTTGTTCAAGTCGATGGTGTACGAAAAACAGATCGCACAAGATGTAGGCATGAGCAACCAAAGCCAGAAACTTGATGGGACGATTTGGTTGACGGCCACGGCGAAGCCTGGCAAGTCTGTGCAATCATTGGCCGCGGAATTTGATGCGGTCATCGCCAAAATTGCGGCCGATGGTATTACCGACCGTGAGTTGAACCAGGTGAAAAACGGTGTGCGTGCGGGATTGCTGAGCTCAACATCATCAGTGCTTGGCAAAGCCGAGAGACTCAACCAATACAATTACATGGTTGGCAATCCAGACTATCTCGCGCAGGATCTCGCGCGCTACGAAAAACTCACTGCGGCCGACGTCCAGCGCGTCGCGAAGGAGTACGTCGCGGGCAAGCCAAAAATTATTCTTACGGTTGTTCCCGAAGGCAAGAAGAATCTCGCATACGCCGGAGGCGCCAAATAATGTTTACGTCACGAGTTGTCCTGGCCGCATCCATTGCTTGCGTGGTGCTGACCGCGTGCGAAAAACCCGAGCCGCCGCTCGATCGCACGAAGCCGCCCGAATTGGGCGCCGCAAAAGAGCTCAAACTCCCAGCAATGGTTGAGAAGACGCTGCCCAACGGCCTCAAGCTCATCATCGTTGAACAACACGAACTGCCGTTGGTCGACATTGCGCTCGTTGTGCGAACGGGTGTCGAAGCCGATCCCGTTGGCAAGAGTGGTCTCGCAACACTCACGGCAAGCATGCTGGACGAAGGCGCCGGCAATCGCGACGCACTTGGTATCGCCGATCAGGCGGGATTTCTCGCAATTGAGCTGAACACCGGCGCCGGTTGGGATCAAAGCACGGTCACGTTGCACTCAACGAAAGCCACGCTCGATAGCGCACTGGCGTTGATGGCGGATGTTGTATTGCATCCAACCTTTGCGGACAAGGAATTCACACGTCTCCACAACGATCGCCTCACATCTTTGTTGCAGGAACAGGACCGTGGTCCGGACATTGCCGATCGCGCGTTTGCATCCATCGTATTCGGTGATGACAACGCGTACGGAAAGAGTCCGGCCGGCAGTCGCGAAACCGTGGAGAACATTGTACGCGACGATGTTCAGAACTTCTGGAAGCAGTGGTACGTCCCGAACAACGCGACGCTGGTGGTCGTGGGCGATCTCACCGCGGCCGAAGCCGAACAACGAGCCAACGCAATTTTCGGTGCGTGGGCGCAAGCCGGCCTGCCAACACTCGCCGCAGTGAAAGCGGCGCCACCGTCCAAATCGAGCGTCATTTACATCGTCGACAAACCGCACGCGCCGCAATCGTCATTCCGTCTGGGCAGTGTTGGCGTCGCTCGCAGCACAGCGGACTACTATCCGCTGCAAGTGCTGAACACCGCGTTTGGTGGATCATTCACCAGCCGTCTCAATCAGAATTTGCGCGAAACCAAAGGTTACACGTACGGCGCGCGTTCTGGGTTTGGCATGCGTCGCGAAGCCGGACCATTTATGGCCAGCGCTGAAATTGTCGCCGAGAAAACAGATTCCGCGATGATTGAGTTCATGAAGGAGCTGAACAGCATCCGCGAACCGATGAAGCCGGAAGAACTCGAGAAGACCAAGAAGTATCTGCAGCTAGGATATCCCGCCGACTTCGAGGAGAACGCCGGCATCGCCGGCGCAATTGCGCGATTGGTTCCGTATGGTTTGCCGCTCTCTACGCTGAGCGAATATCAAACCAAAATTGGGTCTGTATCTGGCAGCGATGTTGAGCGCGCGGCCAAACAATACATCGACCCATCGAAGATGTCGCTGGTGGTGGTCGGTGATCGCAAGAGTATCGAACCTGCCCTCAAAGCGCTCAAGATTGCGCCTGTTGAAATCCGCACAATTGGTGGTCGCCCAACGATCGTTCCATGACTACTCATTCAGTACGCCGCGCACTGCTTCTGGCAAACGCCATTTGGCTCGTACCGGCAATTGCCGGTGCGCAGCCCACGCGCGGAGGCGCAGCAAAACCGTCAATGCTGGTGTCGACGTCGTGGCTCGCCGACCACGCACGAGATGCAAACCTCGTCATTTTACAAGTTGGTCCGAAGGCGCAGTTTGACAGCGTGCATATTCCGGGCGCACGGCATGTGGCGCTTGCGGACATCACGCTCAGTCAAAGCGAAAGCAAACTCTCAACCGAATTGGCTCCGCCCGAGCGGCTCAAGGCGTGGGCCGAAGCAAACGGCATCGGTAACAATTCTCGCATTGTGATTGTTCCCTTCGACAGCACGTTACCTGCGTCAACACGCGTGTTCATCACGCTCGCGTACATGGGAGCGATGGAGCGCACGTCGTTGCTGAATGGCGGGCTTGCGGCGTGGCGTGCGGAAGCGCGCCCCATATCCGCCGATGCACCCACGGCGCCGAAACCAACCACCTTCGATCTCAAACTGCGCGCGGACTTGATTGCCGTGATGGGCGATGTTGAAACCGCCATCAAGGATGACAAGATTTCCGTGATTGATGCGCGATTGCCGCGTTTCTACAACGGGGACGGTGGCGGTTATCCGCGCGCTGGACACATTCCAACAGCCAAAAACATTCCGCTCACAACGGTGAGCGCGAACGGTTTCATCAAAACTGAATCCGACCTTCGCCAACTGTTTTCAACCGCGGGAATTGGCGCCAAGCAGCCCGTGATCACGTATTGCCACGTTGGACAACAGGCCAGTTTGTTGTGGTTCGTGGCCACGATGCTGGGGTACGACGCGCGCATGTACGACGGTTCATTTCAGGAGTGGAGCGGAACCGAACGATTGCCGGTTGTTGGCAAACCCTGAGTGCGGATCGCACCTCGAATCAATTGCACATCAACGGTTCAGGTAGTAGTGCTCAGTTTGCCTTTTTAAGCCGCACGGCGCCTGAACCGGTATCAATCTTCAAACGACCCGCACCACTGCCAATTTTTCCGTGCATTTCGTCGCGTGATTTGCTGGTCAGCTGCAGCGGAAAATCGGATGTGATGCCGCCGCTGCCCGTATCAATGTCAAGTGTCGTGCTGAAGCTCGCAGGCAACGTCAGCGTTACGCTGCCCGATCCGCTGTCGATGGTAACGTCCTGAGGACTGTTGCGGAGGCCCAGTACAACGTCACCGCTTCCCGTGTCCAGCGACAGCGTGCGTGTAGTCATGTCAGTCACGCGCAAGTTGCCGGAGCCCGTTTCGATGCTCACCTTCGAACACGCGCAACCATCAAGCGTGACTCCGCCCGAGCCGCTGTCGATGATAAGTCCATCCCCACTCAGATTGTGTGCGGTTACTTCGCCGGAACCCGTTTCAAGGCTGATCAGTCCCGACACGTTCGTTAACGAAGCGGCGCCCGATCCCGTGTCGAGTGTAATCGTACCTTTGGCATCGCTCACGATCATGTTGCCGCCTGCCGTGGACGCCGCAATGTCGCCATCTACGTTTCGAAGCTCAATTTCGCCGACGGCAATGTTCAAGCGCACGGATACGCCGTTCGGGATTTGCAATTCGATGTCGGCGGCCGCTTCCAACCCACCACTCTCGCCGCCAATTCGAATGGTCCGATCATTGCTTGAACGAAACATCGAACGACCCTTGTCCTTGTTCGAATAACTGTTGCCAAAGGATCCATCATCACGCACACGAATGTCTGTCCGCGAGCGACGGTTTCGTGAGTCAGGAACCGTGATGCGATCGCCCGGATACTTCACGATCAACGCTTCACGTCCTTCTACGGTTTGCGTAACTACCGACAGTTTGCCCGCGTCGCGACCACGACGGGTGATGGCAGCAACGACCGACGCCCCACCGCCAGTCACCCGCAGTCGCCCAACAAGGTTGTAAAGCGCAACCGAACGACCGTTGAGCGTGACCCGATCGGAGTTCTGAGCGTGCAACGGCAGCAATGGGATTAGCAACAGCGCGGTGCATGTGACGCCCACGATCAACGCCAATACACGACCCGAGATAAGCGGTGCCGCGTGCACCAATTGCCCCGTTGCAGCTCTATGTGTGCGCTGAGCAAATGCGCCGAATCGAAATGCAGACATGAGTGTGTGGATGGAGAAAGCTTCACCTGCAGATAGCACGAGCCGATCGGCGACGAACGGTTCACCAATACGACGGCGCAGAAAGCGCGAAGGTTTGAAGCAGGCCTACAGGGTTCGCTTCCCCAGCGCGCTCGCCACAAGTCCTACCATCAGCTCGGCCGTCTTGTTCACGCGGTCCAGCACGGGGTTGATCTCGACAATATCCATCCCGACCATTTTCCCCGAATCACACAGCATCTCCATGGCCAGATGCGCCTCACGATACGTTGCACCGCCCTTCACCGGCGTTCCAACGCCCGGCGCCTCCATGGGATCCACCCAATCCGCGTCGCATGATACATAAATCCCGGCAGTGCCATTCGACGCACGCGCTATTGCCTCGCGCATCACCACCACCAGCCCGCGTTCGTCAATGTCACGCATGGTGAACGCCAGTATGCCTTTTGCATTCACCGAATCGACCTCCGCCGCATCAAGATCGCGCAGGCCGATATACACCAGGTTCTCCGCGCGCACCGCGGGCCCAGGTTTCGCCAGTGACCGCATAACTTCATCGCCCTCACCCAGCAAATGCGCAACCGGCATTCCGTGCACGTTTCCCGATAGCGATGACGCAGGCGTGTTGAGGTCCGCATGCGCATCAAGCCATATCAACCCAATGTGCTGATCTCGTTCGGCAAATGCAGTGGCAACACCAGCAACGCTTCCGGCGCCCAGTGAATGATCACCACCCATCACCAGCGGAAATTCTCCGACGCGGATCGCATCCGCTGTGCGTGTCGCCAGCGCGCGACACACTTCCGTGATGGCCGTGAGTTCGTGCGCAGGACTCGTGTCATGGCCCAACATTTCACGTTGCGGCACCGGGACATTTCCTATGTCATGCACCGTGCACCCCAAACCTTCCAGCATTGCAGTGATGCCAGCAATACGCAGTGCTGAAGGACCCATATCAACACCGCGTCGCGACGCGCCAAGATCCAACGGCACACCAATCAACCGGATGATGCGTGGCACCAATGCACGACGGAACATCAACGTTTCACTGATCATGGTTTGCTCGCTCGGCCGAGTGCTGTGCCAATGGGAATGGGTTGGTCAAGCGCATCGAGTTGTGCCGCGCGCAAAATACGCTGTCCATCAGCACTCAACACGAATGACAGGAATTTGTGAGCGGCCCCGCTATCCGGAGCAGCGATGGGAACCGCAATGCCATACAAAATTGGTTCGCCATGAAACGTGACTGAATCACCCCGTTGTTTGCCCGCCACGCGAACTGACACCCGCGCATACAACGTGGAGTCGGCGGCAGCGCCAAGATCAATCTCACTCGGAAGCGTGACGATTTTGAGTCCGGAGCCACGCGCCAGATTTTCGTACGTCCAGATGTAGTCCAGTTCGCCCGCTTGCAACATGCCCACTTGGTCGGCTTCGCGTGGCCGTACGTTTCTTTCGGATGCGCTTGTCAGCAAGCGTTTCGCGAGCCCCGGTTCTTTGTAGTGCAGTTCCGCAAGCTGGAACGCCATCAACGTGCGATACCCACTGGGATCGGTGTTCGGGTCGGAACGGCCCACTTCGACGCCTTTCATCGTGACTGCGTTGCGCCATCCGTCATTCGCCAGCAATTCCTGGTGATGCGATTTCTCGGTGTAACCCAACACCAGCCGGTTGCGCGCAAACAGCCACCAACCATCAACAAACTTTGGTGCCAGCAATTTGGGAAAGACCTGATAGTCTGCGAGCACCAGTACGTCGGGAATGTCGCTGAATTCCGTCAACTTTCGCGCGAGTTCGAGACTGGACTGATTCTCCTGCAACACCTTCACGCCCGTTCGCGCCGTGAAGCTGTCGGCCAGCACGCGCAGTGGCCGGGCGATACTTGCCGCGTTGAACAACCGAATACTCGACGACACTTTCGTGTCCGGCATTTTGTCAGTCCCAGTTTTCTGACAAGCGGCACACATGATCATCGACACTGTCGCCACGCTGCGTGACAACACTCGCGCAAAATTTGATGGTGGCCTTGGCTGACCGTTCGAACCACCGACCAGCGCATCTTGGGGTGTTATTGCTCCACGCGCATTCGGTTCAGCCCTTCTCGATCTTTGCGCACACATCTCGCCGCTGACGGGGATTGGTTGGTTCATGGCATAGAGGATAACTTCCGGCATGCCCGAATCCAGATCACCAACGACCCACACTCCTGCCAATTCCGATGGCCGTACGCCGCTCGTGGGCGTGGTCATGGGCAGCGCGTCCGACTACCCCGAGCTCGAGCCGGCCTGTCTCATTCTGGCCGAGCTTGGAATTCCGTACGAGGCGCAGGTCGTGTCCGCGCACCGGACGCCCGATTGGATGTTCAAGTACGCGGAAACAGCGGCTTCGCGCGGCTTGCAGGTGATCATCGCGGGCGCGGGCGGTGCGGCGCACCTGCCGGGCATGCTGGCCGCCAAGACGCTGGTTCCGGTATTGGGTGTCCCGGTGAATGCCACGGCGCTTAATGGCATCGATGCGATGCTCTCCATTCTGCAAATGCCTGCCGGAGTTCCGGTGGGTACGTTGGCCATCGGCAAACCCGGCGCGGCCAACGCAGCGCTCTTCGCCGCGCAAATTCTCGCGTTGCACGATGCAAAGTTGTTGTCGGCCCTGGAGACTCGTCGCGCCATGCGTGCGGCGGAAGCGATTGCCCGCCCCCTGACGGCTCCAAACGCCATTCCGCCAAAATGACTCCGATACTTCCCGGCGCCACAATCGGATTTCTGGGCGGCGGTCAACTTGGCCGCATGACGGCGTTTGCTGCACGATCGATGGGGTACGACATCCAGGTGCTCGACCCCGATCCCAATTGTGCGGCGCGCGCGGTCGCTTCAAAAACAATTACCGCGCCGTTCTATGATGTCGCGGCCGCAGTCGAACTCGCGAAAGGTTGCGACGTCATCACCCTGGAAATCGAACAAATCTCGGCCGCCGCGCTCGATGCTGCGGCCGAACATGCGCCCGTTCGGCCAGGTCGTGCGTCGGTGTACATCATTCAGGATCGACTACGCCAAAAAAATTGGCTACGCAACAACAACTTTCCAGTCGGTGACTTTCGCGAAGCCCATTCAGGGCACGACATCACCACGGCTGTGACTGAGATGGGTGCATCAATCGCGAAGTCGTGTCACGGTGGATACGACGGCCGCGGTCAGGTGCGCCTCACCTCGCCCGCCCAAGGTGAGACGACGTGGGAATTGCTGGGTGGCAAGGAGTGTATTGTCGAACAGCATCTGGACGTTTCTCTTGAGTTGTCGGTACTCGTTGCGCGCCGACCGGGTGGGGAAACGGTGGTGTATCCAGCGTCGCGCAATCATCACACTCATGGCGTGCTCACGTGGGCGGTCATTCCTGCAGCATTGTCCGCAAACGTCCTGAACAAAGCTGCCGCGCTCGCGCCCGCAATTGCGACTCAACTCGGGATCGTTGGTTTGCTGGCTGTTGAATTTTTCTACACGCGCGACGGACGCTTACTCGTCAACGAACTGGCGCCGCGACCGCATAACACGTATCACCACTCGGAACGCGCGTGCGGAGCCAGTCAGTTTGAGCAACTCGTGCGGGCTGTATGCGACCTTCCGTTTGGAAGCACTGATATTCTGGCGCCCTCGGCGATGATCAATTTGCTCGGCGAAGTGTGGCTGCAGGCCGAGCCCCCGCACATTGTTCACACGTTAACCGTGCCGGCAACGCGTTTGCACTTGTACGGAAAACCGTCTGCGCGTGAAGGGCGGAAGATGGGACATCTCACCGCAACTGGTGCGACTCCCGAAGAAGCGCTGCAGCGTGTGTTAACGGGGTACGAACGTTTGTCACCAGCAACAGCGCCGGCGCTCGAATTGCATCACGCAATTCCAATGTTGCGTGCACATACGGCGTAACAAGAATCGATCACGAAGTTCAATTCGCAGTCCCTAACGCGCAACGCGTTTCACACCTCAACACACTCGTCATGTTCTCGCGCGAATTTTACGAAATCATCCACATTATCGGCATCGCCATGTTATTCGCGGCGATGGGTGGCGTGGCCGTGCATGCGGCCAACGGTGGCACACGAGGCGCCAGCAAAACACGAACGCTGGTCGCCATAGTTCACGGCCTGGGAGCGTTGCTGATCCTCACAGGTGGCTTCGGAATGATGGCGCGCCTCGGTATGATGGCCGCCGGTGCAATGCCGAACTGGGTCCTGGTAAAGCTCTTCATTTGGGTTTTGGTGAGCGGAGTCATTCTGCTTCCGTATCGGAGCGTATCGCTGGCCAAGCCGTTCTTTATCGGATTGCCGTTGCTTGCGGGCGTTGCTGCGTGGATGGCCGTGTACAAACCGATTTAGAAAGCGATCATCACGAATTCAAGCCGGACGAAAGCCGCGGCAAGTGAACTCTGCATCTGCAAAACGTGCCGACGCGTAGATTCGTGATGATCCTTTCCCACAATAGACGCGGAATCTGCAGTTTTTGTGATGCGAAGCGCTTGACTTGCACGCTGGGTCGTCGATACTATGCCCAAGCGCGGCGAGTTCCCCGATTTGACGGGCCGCGCAACGGTG
>JBDUBA010000276.1:0-4054 GCA_040004335.1 Gemmatimonas sp. | reverse complement strand
AGCATACCTCCGCACACGGATACTGCAGATATGACTTTGAGCATGGTCGTACTCCGGAATGAGTGGTGATCTACACATTCCGGAGACGCCACCTAACTCAAAACTTGCACAATCGACACTTCAAATACGCGGCTTTGTCAACTCCCGCACGCGCGTTCAAACGTTTCACCGTGAATGCAACGCGCGCTTATCGACACTTCGCCGCGAGCGTATCACCCGTGAACCGGATATTCTCCGTGCGCACACTTCCGCCGCGAAATTCCTGAATTGTGCTGAACCAATCATCACCCCGCGGAACAAGATCCAGTTCCAACCGACGATCGCCCGAACGAATACTGCCACGAAGTGTTCCTTCTGCATTCAGCACGAGCGTCACGCGTTTCTGATCGCGCGCCTTTGGCCAACCCGTTACGGTTGCCTCGTATTGTCCGGGCTTTTGCAATCGGGCACGCACGCCGCGCACGAGTGGCACAAATGTTTCCGACCCTTCGCTGACCGCAACGAAACACGCGGCACTTCGCACAGACGTTGGCGTTGATGCAATCGGTTTTGGTACGCTCTCATTTACATCACCTGATCGCGGCGCAGTAGTTGTAGCAACCGTTGATTTGGTCGGCGCCTGTGTATCAGCGGTTCCGGCTACGGTTACCTGATCCAGAAGCAGCGGCCTGTCTTGCAGCGTGACGTTGACGGAACCTACCGCTCCGCGTATGGACGCAATCGACACTTGCGATGCACTGTAGCCAAGACGTTTTACTTCCAGGTCTCTCGCCGACGCAGGGACGTTGCGCAACGTGAAGTTGCCTAAAGCGTCGGTTGTTGCACTGAGCGGTGTTCCAGGCACAAACACGTTCGCGGTGGCAAGCGGAGCAGACGTAACACGATCCCTGACGTTTCCCGTAATGGTTCGCCGCGTAAACGTATCCAGCGGCTCGGCGATCACGACGCTCGTTGCAAACGTGGATCTGCGTACGCTTTGCGCCTCTGCCGTTGCCTCGATGTTCACACCCGGCAGTGTTTGCACCGACCGTTCTTTTGCCGCTGCCGGAGGTATTGCAGCCACTCGACCGCGAAGGGAAGGTGTGCCGTCGCCGACACGTTTCGTGTTGGCCGAGGGGTTTGTGCGTGCGTTCATGCGTTGGCGTGATTGATCGGTTGCATCGACGCGGTCGACCGCAGCAACTACAGACGGTTTGGACGTGCCCAGACTCTCGGGCGAAACAGAATCCGTTCCGGGTGCAACGGGCATCGTAGACACGCGCGTTACACCATCAGCATTCGTAGTCCGGCTTTCGCGCGTGACTGCATACGAACCCGCCACCATCAACAACGCGGCCGCGGCCACTCGCACGAAGGTGTGCTCGTACCAGCGGCGCGAACGCCCAGTGCCTGAACTCGCATTTTTGCGCGCGTTCGCAATACGATCGGTAGACAGTGAAGCAGCGGTGCGCGCCGGTGTGGCAACGTCCTTATCTGCCAGCGCGATAATTCGCTGCGCCGCGCGTGACACATCTTCGCCCGGCGCAACATTGCGCTGCGTGTTGCGCGGAGACAAATCGGCAGCGTTCATGATGCGCATCGACGCCGCGATGAATCCGCGCGCCTCGGCAACCGCGGCCGCGCACTCGCGACACGCGCGCACGTGCACTTCGAGCGCAGCGCTATCGGTCGCGTCGAGCGCACCGTCCAGCCATGCGTACACGGAGTCTTCCACCACGTGGCCTCCGCTCAACCACTCCGCCTTGTATGGCGCGGAATTGAACGTGTTCATCATCGTATCGTCACTATCCGGAGGAAACGTATCTGCGTCATCACGATGCGACATGGGCACCTCCGCCGTCGCGCAACCGTGAGAGATCTTCGTACCGCTGCACAACCTTCTTGCGCGCGCGGGTAAGCGTGGTTCCGACCGATTGCACCGAGAGCCCAAGTGCGGCCGCGATTTCCTGATAGTTGAGTCCTTCCTGGCTCATGAACAGAGCAGCGCGATCGCGTTCGGGAATGGTCTGCAGCGCCTGTTGTGCCGTTGCGGCCTGGCGCAACTCTTCTGGAGTTGGTTCTACTGCCTCCGGTTCCGTTTCCCCGAGTTCTGCGGCCAGTGCCATCAGGTGTTTGCGTTGTCGCGTGTCGCGTCGGACGGTGTCGCGAATGAGGTTTGTAGCAACGGCAAACAGCCACGCACGTTCGTTCGTAACCGGTTTGTTTTCCGCGCGCCCGTAGCGCAATGCGCGCACAAACGTTTCCTGTGCCAACTCCTCGGCCAGGTCAGCGTCGTTCAGCTGCCGAGTGAGATAGCGGACAATGGGTGCGTGGAATTCACGAAACAGGCGATCGATATCTTGCATGCCGCGGGATGAGGTCTCGGAACGGCGTCGAGCAGCCTGAGCGCCGTTCAGTCAATAGACGCCCATCCCCCGGAAACTTGCACAACGCGCCTGCCCGCGGTTCCGGGGAGGGCAGGCGTGTCCGTTTTTCGCCTGTTACCGGTGTTGGCGGCGAATGAAATGCAGGAGCTGCTTGAGCATCTAGAAAATGCGGCTCGCGGCGATGCCGACAAGCGCGATCACAGGAATGACAAATTTGACCCACTCCGGCTGCTGCGCAGATCCCGGCGAGAAGGCACTGACAACACTCATGACCAGCATAACCGCGCCGAGTGCCACGAGGTGCCCATCCGGTGCGCTTGCGGCAATTCGTTGCGTGACGAGGCCGCCACTGATTGCCGCGACGAGTGACAATACCAGGTTTGCCGCGAGGTACGTTGTTGAGGGAGTTGGCATGCTGGCGCCCGGCGTTTTCATGCCGACCTTCATGCTTGCGATGCCACCGGGTACCAGGAGAGCCGTTAACGCGACCGTTCCAATCATCACCACTGCTGACATGACCAGGAAACCAGCAAGCACTGCAGCGATGCTTCTTAACATGGATTCCGCGCTGAAGAAGTGTGGACTGACGATCGCCATAGAGCGGCGATTGTTGTGCAGGGTATTGCGAAGCCAATTATCGTCAGCAAGAACCAACGAGGTGTCTGCGTCGCGGTAAGCGCGATGTCGCCACCGCACACGGCCGCCGAGATGCAACCAACGGCCAGTGCACCCACCAGTGGAACCGATCGCGCGCATCGCGCCGCTGCGTATCCGCTCAGAAACATGATCGCGGTGACCGCCACAATTGCGATGATCACCACGTAGATCGAAATGCTGCTCGGCAACAGTGCGCCGACGCGTGCCAGCCCAAGCGCTGTTGCGACACCAACAATGGTGAGCTCACCGAAAACGCCGTAGAATCCGACTGCGAGTTTGAGCGTGCGCAAATCGGACGAATGTTCGCGACAGCTCGATCGCGTTAACGTTGCGCAATACGGCACAGAGATCACGCATTGTCGCAGCAACCACGCGATAGCGCGGCCCGTCCCGCGCTGTTCACGTCGTTGTTCATATCCCTCCACGAGGTCGCCTGCAAAATGGCTGCGCATCGTGTCGTTGGGGATTGTAGCGTGCGCATAACAATCAACAATTCTTGCGATGTTCATGCAGGCCTCAATCGGTCGCTCGTGGGCAGCAAGAGCCGTTCGCGCGCGAGCCTGGACGCACGCAACGCTCGCGTGGCGGCTGGCAAAAGCGCGTAGCAGCGCCGCGCGCGTCCGCCGCGCACAGGGGTGGCCTCCGACATCCACGAACGCAGCAGCGCTTTGTCTTCGAGGCGCTGCAGTGTTGTGTACACGGCTCCGACTGCTACCTCACGTTGCAGGCGCTCCGACAGCGCGCGTTGAATGACGGCGCCGTACGCATCTTCAAGCGTGGACAGCGTGAGGAGGACGGCGAATTCGAAGTCGCCAAGTGTGTGTTCGGACATATGCACTACTATGTAGTACATATCAGGGCTTCGCAAGTCCCGGAATGAGTTTGGCTCAACGCGATTAAACGCCGCCGCCCTTACCGGCTTCCACAACTTCAGTCGCACGCACAAACGCCCGTGTTGTGTGCGTGCGAATGTGATCGAGGGAGGCAGCCGTTCATCTTGCCCAAACAGCGCGCGGGTTTGTTGCGGTTCG
>JBDUBA010000247.1:0-13800 GCA_040004335.1 Gemmatimonas sp. | reverse complement strand
TTCAGATTGAGAGTCGCGCGCAGATGAGTACCCTGCCCCGTCTCAAGCCACGCAAATTCTACGATCTCGTTGTGGAAGTTGCGCTCATCCGTCCAGGACCTATTCAAGGCGACATGGTGCACCCGTATTTGCGACGGCGCGCGGGCGAAGAAGAAGTGTCGTATTTCATTCCGTCACTGAAGCCCATTCTCGAGCGCACCATGGGCGTACCGTTGTTTCAGGAACAAGGTATGCAGGTGGCAGTCGCCGCTGCAGGATTTACCAAACTGCAGGCCGATCAACTGCGACGTGCGATGGCACGCAAACGCAGCCACGAAAGCATGAACGAAATTGTGCAGAAGCTGCTGGACGGCATGGAAGCGAACAACATTCCGCGCGATGTGGCCAAGCAGATCTATCATCAGATCAACGCGTTTGCCGATTACGGATTTCCCGAAAGCCACGCGGCCAGTTTTGCGCTCATTGTGTATGCGTCGGCGTATCTGCGTTTTTATTACGCACCGGAATTCACCGCGGCCATTCTCAATGCACAACCTATGGGATTTTATTCGCCCAGCAGCCTGGTTGAAGATGCGCGACGGCATAATGTGGAAGTGCGCCCTATTGATTTCACGAAGTCACGTTGGGATCACACGATTGAGATGCCCGATGGGCGCACGCTTATTCCGCATGATGGGAAATTGTCGTGGCATAATCCGGAGCCGCGCATGGAAAACGACGAACCGGTGCTCCGCAATGACGACTATGCCTCGTGCGAAAAAGACACCCCACAACCCGCCGTGCGATTGGGGGTGCGACTCGTACGCGGACTGGGCTCAAAGGCGCGCGTGGCATTGGAGAGCGCATTGGAGAAAGGACCATTCACTTCCATCGGCGATTTTGTGCAACGTGTACCGCTCGACAAGCGGTCGCTCCGCGCACTGGCAGAATCGGGTGCGTTTGACAGCATGTTTCCGCAGGAACGTCCCGATCGCCGGCGTCGTGTGGCGTTGTGGGAATTACTCGCGGCCTCGCGGGGTGAGTTGCCGTTGGCACCGATGCTCGAATCGCCGGTACCGAGCGGACTCGTACCACTCAAGCCGGTTGAACTTACGGAGACAGATTTCCGCGTGACGGGACTCTCGTTGATTGCGCATCCCATGCAACATCTCCGTGACGTACTCAAACTCAATCACGTTCGTACCACTATCAACCTTCGCGACACCGGAAAAAACGGCGAACGTGTGGGGTGCGCCGGTTTGGTGATTTGCCGTCAACGTCCGGGCACGGCGAAAGGGTTTGTGTTTCTGACGCTGGAAGACGAAACCGGGATGTTGAACGTGATTGTGGAGCCACAGCGGTTTGAGCCAGACGCGCTGCTTATTTCCACATCACCACTGCTATTGATTCGCGGCGAGTTGCAAGTGGTGCAAGGCGTGGTGAATTTGCGGGCACACACCTTTCGGGCGTTGCAGGCGGAGAGCGGGGAGGAGTTTGCGAAGGGACGGAATTTTCATTGAGAGTGCCGAAGCTTGCGTTGTCGCACCCCGAATGCGAGGGCAACCAGATTATTCGTCACGCTTGGTGCGGTCAGGGCTCATGGATTGCCAGCGGTTCCTGTCTTCATGCGAGGTATGGCGTTCCGTATCTCGTAGCGAATGAGTGTGGGAAGATCGTCAACATCGACACTTTGCACCCACAACTTTGAACCGTTGGCAGTGAGCGGTGAAGCATTTTTTGGCAAAATAATTCCATCGACACGACGCGCCCCGTGAGTGAAGATCAACCATTCACTCTCGTTGCGTATTTTCACCCACGCACGACCGTCATCGTCCATAAAAACTTGCTCCACAATTGGAAAGTATTTGCGCTTAACAAGAACTTTTCCCGTGGCTTCGCGCAAGCTTTCCACTGTGACGATCGCTCCCGACGCTCTCAAAAGGGGCGCGATGCTTTTCGAGAACATGTCCAGCAAGCTATCGATATCTGATGCCCGCACGACAGAAACTGGAGTTGATATCGTTTGCGCATCCTTGCGTCCCGACTTGTCCATCCAGATTACCTGGAGCGACGCAGTCCCGGATTTTTCGGGAAACGTCGTCGTTAGCAACGCAACTCTGCCGCTCACTGAGGAGTACAGAACACGCGGACTGATCACAAGCGGTTGAGGAAAAGGAAGTTTGATTGCGCCAAATTTGATCGGGGTGCTGTAATCATTGTCCTTCAGGGTGATGAGTTTAGTCAGATCAGTTCCGTCGCGATTGTGCAAGTACAGTGTTTGAACGGAGCCTTCCGATTCGCTCGCCGTGACCGAGTTCGTTATGGCCGCGCCGTCTGCCAGAAGCGCCAGCGGACCTGAATATTCTACGCCGCGTATCTGCGCCAAGGGCAGCCGCAGTGACAAGTTCGATGTCTTTGCATTCGGGAACAACGTGATACGACGATTCCGATGATCGATAACGTACACAGTGTCTCCGACCCGACCGAGGCCTTGTATCGACTCAAATTCGTTTGGCCCTTTGCCGGGTCTGCCAAGCGATCGTTGAAAATGTCCCGAACTATCGAATAGTCGCAGTAGCTTCTCCATCGGTTGCGAAACGAGCAGCGCGCCATTGGGCATCATCGTTGCGCCTCCAACAAAGCTCAACGACGCCTTCGCGTCCACTGCTTCTGGATTGATGCGAGCTCGCTCTGTCACGACGAAATGTGTCCCCGTAACGGACGATTGTGCGGATGCAAAAATGTTTGGATGCGCGAACATCACGGTCAACGCCAGGAATTGTTTCGGATAGCTACGAATATTCATGATTGACAAGGAAGTTCGATGGAATGTAAAAAATCGGAGTGGAGATTGGCGGGCACTCAAAAATATTTCCTACAGACTTAGTGCGGTTGCCATTCCGATGATCCTGGATTCCGCTTCGGCGGCGTAGTGCCTGGCAACAATCCGTCCTTTGCAGTCGAGAACCGTTGCTTGTGGTGCTTCTGGCACTGATCCAGCTGCAAATTGCTCCTCGCCTCCGCATCCCTCTCCGCCTTCCGCGTTCCCGGAAGCACCTGTCGAGTTCAGCGATTCTCCACCGCCATACCGGCAGCACTTCCCAGCGTTATCCCAACACACGGGATAGCCAAATCCTGCGTTGGTTGCGACAGTGCAGGAGTACGGTCCATATGCGTTGTCATTGTCCTCACAATGACCGTGGGCCGATGATCCATTGCCGACACAGTGCGAACAGGCAGTAACCGTAAGATCTTTCGCCGACACCTTGTCGACCTTCATGAGAAACGCCGCAGCGAGAACGCCAAGCGTTGATACAACTAGCCGAATTTTCATCGGAATGCTCTCTTTATTGAATTGTTGTTGTTGGGAGTGCCCGCCAAGACGCTCGATACTTCACAATCGTGTTCTTGTTCGTTCCAACGATTCCAAGGATCTCTCCTCTTTTGTCGATTGACGTCAACAAACCCATCGGCACATTCAGTGTGCTCACACGTACGGGGGTGCCAACGGAATCCCGTAGTATGAAGAGTCGTGTATCGCTGTTCATGTCGGCGAGAATCTGCACAATACCGTGGCCAGCAGATATTGCTGGAAGGGAAACCCAATTCCCTTTTTTCGTGAGAATCAGAGCCGAATCCAATACCGAGGTTGTGCCGTGAACCATTGCCCGTGGCAACGCGCCGATTGACGAACTTGGAGAGAAGACCGTGAACGGAGAATGAAGGAGCGTTACAAGTAGCCGACCTCCGTGCTCACTCAATGAAGCCTGCAATGGCGAACGTTGGTCCGTCAGCACGTCATGACTAACGCTCCCCCGATCGATCAGTGTTGTTCCATCCCATTCGCTAATTTGCAAATCGCCGTTTTCGTGTCGCGAATCTAACCACCAATGCGACTCTATGAATGCCGCAGCTTCGAATCGCAAACTCGCTGGAAGCCGCCGGACTCGGCGAATCTCAGTGTCAACGCCGAATTGGATGATTCTATCACCGTCCCGGACGGAAACTACCGCTTCAACTCCTCCATCTTCCAATGCGCGCGCGCTGATAAATTCGGAGGTTGCCCATGGTGCCTTCAGAATACGTTCATGCGAATCCGCGATTGATACCACTGCAATCTTTTCCTTGCTCCAGACGACGAGACTCCCATGCGCTCTGGAAGCGCCGAGGACCGCCAATGAATCCGGTGCGTAATGAGACCCAACCATTGTGAGTTCCAAGGAAGGGAATCTGTCTGCAGCTTTCGCGGGCTGTTCGCGAGTGCAACCATTAAGCATCGGTACGAGGAAAAACAACAATCGACGCGCAGTAACATGAATGGACATCAGCCGTAACGGAGGGAGGATAGCAAACTTCACTGCTATTGGTACGCTCTTCTACAATCCAGCATACGCGTTCTGACACAACGTGAAAGTGCCAGCTTTTGATCTGTCACGCGCGCGCCGGCCGATGCGCCACGAATTCAGCCGCGCCGAGCAGTGCCCGGAAATCGACGATACCAGGCCCCCAGACACAGTTCGTCCGAAGCAACGCCCGATGCAGGGTTCTCATGCTCACGTGCAGTTCACTCGCAACGGCGCGCCGGTTGCATCCAACGCCCAAGCGCACGAGCAGCTCCATCGTCACCGCAAGATCGAGCAGTAGTTTCGGAGTAAATCGCACGTCACCGAGTACGCGTGGCATCACGCGCGACAGGTGCTCATTGCTGACACCCACCATCCTTGCGAGGCTGGCACAATCAACGGGAAACGATGCGGCATGAAACACGACGGATAGCACGTCTCTCGGTACCGCCGATTTCACGCCACAGCGTGCCTGTAGACGTTCCCCCAACTCGCGCCGCCACCACCGCGCTGCCGCCGCTCCGATAGCCAAGTGCGTTGCAGACGGTGACGATGTTTCCGCGATCACGCCGTCGAACGGCTGAGCGGATCTGTCGGCAATAGACCGTCGCTGTAGTTCGCTACACAGCAGCAGGACGGGCGCGATGTGGCGCAGCGTCGGCAGTGACGACAGGTTCGCGACCGGCGCCAGCCCCCCCGTCGCGCCGTCCTCGGCGACCGCAAGCACGATGCAAGGCAACAACGCGCCATTGCGCGCGCGTAAATCCGACCACGGTGATCGCAACATTTCACACCAGTTCGAGTACGGGAAACTCACACACGCCAAACGTACTGCATTCGGGTGTCGCCGCAAGGAGGCTTCAACCACGCTGTTCGTCCGAGGACAAGCATCGCTCTCACAGAGGTCGCGTCCGGCTCCAGCTTGACTCGGCAAGTGTGCCGAGCGTACGCTGTAGTGGTCGTGTGCGGAGCGCTTCAGGTACTCGCGGCACACATACGATGATGGCTGGTTCCCGTTGCCCGCGTATCCTCGGCGCATGCAACGTTCATTCGAACCGGGGAAAGGCGGCACTGCGTATGGCCACGCTGGAAAAGCGATGGACGCTCGAAGAGCTCCAGAGGTTGCCCGACGATGGCAACCGATACGAAGTCGTGCGTGGAGAACTGTTTGTGACGCCGGCGCCACGACGCAATCACGAGATCATTCTGGCGCGCTTGCACGACATGCTCACGTCGTTCGTGCGCGCGAACAACCTGGGTCTGGTTTTCCATCGAGCGATCATACGCTTTGACGGGTCACAGGTAGAGCCCGACCTGGTGGTGCAGCAGGCGCATTTTATCGGTGAAGCCAACTGGGACACTGCGCCAACACCAATTCTTGTGGTCGAGGTGCTGTCTGATGTTACGCGTCGTCGTGATCTGGGCGCCAAACGCGTGCTGTATCTCGACGCAGGCGTTGCGGAGTATTGGGTGATTGACGAAGAGGCGAAGCGTGTTCGCGTGATTCGCAAGGGATTGGCGGACGTTGTAGTGACGGGTGAAATGCGATGGAGGCCAGTTACGGCAGCGGAGACGCTGGAGTTCGATGTAGCGTCGCTATTCGCCTGAACGTTTGCTCATTGTACTCGCGTTCAAAAACGCGACGTAAGCCTGGCCGCTTGACGCGCTCGGAGTAGCCGCCCCCCGAATGCCGCTCATCGCGCGGGCTGGTATCGTCATTTCTTATCAGCCGTTCGACTGCTGCTTGATTTGATCGTCATGAGAGCGACAGACGGCAGATCAACGTTACGTCGCAGCACGGCCAAACCGAATCGTGGCTGAAGATGTAAGGTCCAAACCTTGCCGGCAACGAGATCATTCGTCGCTTGCTGCGGTCTGGACTCACCGATGGATAAAGACACCGGCGTTCAATGCGCAAGCCCATAAATTCCAAGCACTGCGAGCCAAGAGCGGCGAGGAATACGCCAACGGACGAAATTGTCATTGAGGCGCCGATCGGTTCATAAATGTCAGGTGCTCTCTCGATCTTGACGACGCCGGGTGCGGTTCGCACTTTGGCGTCAGCCATTGTCAGCCCGATCGACTCGTCGCGTGGCACCACACTGGCCGTTGGCCAAGCCCACACGACAGCAACCAATTCCACAACTCCGGAGTCGACGATGACACGTGATTGTTGCGATTGGGGTGAGATTTCATGAATCTCCTCCCGGGCCTGTTCTTTCTGCTGTGGGCGGCGGCACCCGATCTTCAAGCGAGATTGTCCGCAGCACGTCTGGCGCCGAATGTCATTGCGGTTTCTCACGTCGCGTTTAACGCGGACTCCGTTGCAACTTCCAACGGTGCATTTGGTGAAACTACCAACACGGTATCCGTCAGCACTCTCAACGCCGCGTCCGTCGCCGACTCCACCGTGATTCGCGAACAAATCGAGAAAAAAACGGAAGACTTTCTCGAAGACTGGAAAAAGGTGTGGATGAAAAGCGACGAGGCCTTGGCTATTCAACTTTTATCATCTGCCGGCAAACTTGTGAAACTACCAAACCCTACGAGCGCTTTGTTCGGCGGCCGCAGTGGGTTCACGCATTGCCATCCCGATCCATCACAAATCCGCATTCTTGGTGCGGCGAATCAAATAACGACGCAGCGCGGTATCGCCTCCATCAGGCCCAACTATGAAGCACTGAACTGGAACTACCAGTTCTTTGCCAAATGCGCCACATGGTTGCTGGGACCAATTGCCGGAGATGAAAGCGAACGCATCGACAACGGATTCCTGCCGCAATTTCACAAAGGCGTCGAGGAAAAACGCGCACGACTCAACACCGCACTCGAACAGGCGCAACAGCAACTGCCGGGCGATCCCTGGATTGCCGGACAACGCGTGCATTTCCTGATTGACGCTGGACAAAACAAGGAGGCGATTCAGTCAGCGGCACAGTGTATTTCCGGCAAATGGTGGTGCTCGACGATCGCCGGCGACGCGTACTACCGCGCCAACCAAATCATGAGCGCCGACGCTGCATTTACCGTTGCCATTGAGGCGCTGCAAGGCAAGCAACGCTGCGAATGGACGGACATCACCCTGCTGCTCACGACCGGTGCGTTTACTGACGGCGCGCGCGGTAACTATCACGACCAATCGTGCGAGCAACGGTTGTTGAGCGAAGACAAGTTCTGGTGGTTGTCCGACCCGCTGCTGAGTGAAGAGGGCAACGATCGCCGCGTCGAACACTTTGCCCGCAAAACACTCGTGCTGCTGCACAAAGCGATAAGAAAAGATGAGCACTATGACTGGCGTCCCGATCACAATGGAGAAGTCATCAACGAGCTGTTGATTCGGTACGGATGGCCCACGGCATCGGTGTGGGGTGGTGCGGCGTTGGACATTGAGCACGCCAATTTTGTTTCGCCGACAAAGACAGATCTCAAGGTTCGCATGTTCGAGCCTCGCATGGGTCCCTACAGCACGATGGAATATTCGCGCGGCCGAGTGCATCTCTCGCCGAAATGGGACGTGCTGAAAGCTGTTGCAAAAGCAGAACCCGATGACTGGCAACTGTATGCGCCCCTCTCCCGACGGGGCGATTCCCCAGGACGTTGACGAAATGTTGCCAGTGATGCTGGGAACGACCGTCGTCGACAGTGGCGGCAAGGTTGGCGTCTTCTGGGAGAACTACGGGCTCGCGGACCGTGATTCGATCGACTTTGCCGTCAACATTTACAACGCCGACGGCGGATCGGTTCTGAAACGCATCGCATCCGCGCTCAGGCTGGGTTCGCGTATCGGCAACGTGTCGATCGCGTGGCGTGAACCTGAGTTGGGCAAGCGCGGCGAGGACGGCCAGGTCTCGATTCTCGCGAAGGCCGTCAGACTCGACCTGTCTTCGCTTGCGGTCGGCAACTACTGGATCGAGGTCAGCGTCAACACACGCAAACGCCCGGCGGTTGTCGCTCGCAGAGGCGTACGCGTCCGGGGCAGATAGCGACTGAACGCGCGACAAATTGCCGAAACGCGCTCCACGCGCTAGATCGAAGCATGCGTCAGGAAACGTTCGTTGCGGCAACCTCGCACACCATTCAGCTCGCTGTTACACCCGTCTTCCGGCTAACGGGCGTGGCCTCGCTGCTGAATGTCCTCTTCACGCGACTCGCGCGCATGATCGGTCGCGCGTCAACTGGAAGGGTTTATCGCATCACTCGTAACGTTCATGCACGAAATATTATTAGCCACAGCAACACTCCGCATGGGCAAGCACCAGACGCACAACGAGATCTGATCTCACGGACGCATGGCGCTCGATCAAACCCGGTCCACGACTTTAAAATTACGTCACCCATCTCTCCCATGTCGCTGCTTCCTCGCATGTACGCCCATATGGCGTGGGCCGACGATCGCGCGCTGCAATCGCTCCGCGACATGGCGAATCCGCCGTCGCAAGCGCTTGACCTCTTCGCCCACATGCAAGGCGCCGAACATGAATGGTTATCGCGTATTTTGGGGCGCAAGTCGACGCATCCCATCTGGCCAAAGCTCAGTGTCGATCGTTGCCACGCACTCGCACGCGACAATCATGCGGGATTCAAGAAGCTGGCGGACGAAGCGGCTTTCGGTGACGGTTCACGCCTGATCACGTATCGCAACAGCAGCGGCACTGAATACAGCAACTCACTGGAAGACATACTCATACACGTGGCGGAACATGGCGTGTATCATCGCGGGCAGGTTGCGCTGCTGGTGCGTGCATCGGGAGGCAATGCCATTCCGACCGACTACATCCTCTTTACGCGCGACGCAAAAGTGTAGCGCCGTGCTGGGTGCGGCCAACGGCCACTGAGCGCCGCCTCGAATACGGAACAGGTGCACCAACGGCAACAGTTTACTGCAGGACACGTAATGCGCGGAGTCTACCCATACACGCGGAGGAACAGCAACAACATGAATCACGGTGCGGATGCGTTAAAATTCGTCCCCCGATAGCGCGGACCGTCCACATACGCTTCCGCGACGGTTTCGGTTCGCTACATTCGGGCCACAGGTTTCCGCGTCCCCACCGTCCCGCCGGTACCACGTTGACCACTCGCCGCTGCACGTTCCGTCGCGCCCTTTCGCTGTCGCTAGGCCTTGCTGTCTCGCTGATCGTCACTCCGCCGACAGCCGCGAACGCGCAGAACAAGTCGCCCAGCACCAATCTCACGGAAACCCTGAAACATGCGCAAGCCACGCGCATCAACGGACTAACACCTCGAGTTGACGGAACACTCGACGACGCAGCGTGGGCACAAGCACAACCGATCACCGACTTCGTGCAGAAAATTCCGGTGGAAGGCGCGAAACCGTCGGTCTCAACCGAAGTACGACTGCTGTACGACGATCACGCGCTGTACGTTGGCGCGCGCCTCCGCCGAAAAGATCCGCACGCCATTCGCACCTCCATCACTCGACGCGACGGCGACAGTGATGCCGAAACATTCACGGTTTCGCTGGATACGTATCTCGATCGGCGCACCGCGTACAGTTTCACCGTGTCATCGGGCGGCGTACGCGGGGATGCCTACCACTCGCAAGACAGTGAGGACAGCGGACGCGAAGTTCAATTTGATCCGATCTGGAGTGCGCGCACACAAATTGATGCAGAAGGATGGACCGCCGAATTACGCATTCCGTTTTCACAGTTGCGCTTCAATGCGGCCGATGGTCAAACCTGGGGGCTGCAGATGACGCGGAACGTGGCGGACATCGCCGAACGCGTGCAATGGACGCTCATTCCGGTTGCGGCGGCGGGATTTTCGTCGCGTTTTGGACATCTTGATGGCATTCAGGGAATTCCCCCGGCGCGCCACATCGAACTGTTGCCGTACGTCGCGACGGACCTGACCTATCGCGCCGCAGACAAAAAGGAAAACCCGTTTCTCAACCGCTACTCGGCGCGCATTGGTGGTGATATCAAAGTGGGTTTAGGTCCGAACCTCACGCTTGATGCAACAGTGAATCCTGATTTCGGGCAGGTTGAAGCAGATCCCGCTGTTGTAAACCTGACCGCGTTTGAACAAGTGTTTGAAGAGCGCCGTCCATTTTTTATTGAGGGCAACGAACTGTTGACGGGACGCGGACAAAGTTTCATTGGCCGCCCAACGTGGTTCTACAGTCGACGCATTGGGGCAGCACCTCGAGGATCAGTGAGCGGCGACTATGTTGACGCGCCAACCAGCACAACAATCATGTCGGCGGCGAAAGTTACGGGTCGGCTGAAACGCGGCTTGTCACTTGGTTTACTTGCCGCCGCCACACCACGCGAATACGGACGGTCTTACAACTCTGCTGCCGATTCCACCACCAAAAGCGCCGTCGAACCTCCAAGTACGTTTGGCGTGTTTCGTTTGCAGCAAGAGTTTGGAAAGCAACAGTCGAATGTTGGACTCTCGCTCACCAGTGTTGAACGATCACTCGATGCGCGTGGTGGCCTGAACGCATTGCTGGTCAATCGTGCAGTGGCTGGTGGCGGTGACTGGAAGTTGCGCTACAAACAAGGCATGTACGAAGTTACCGGCTGGGCTGGTGGCAGTTACGTGGAAGGTGACAAGGCCGCCATTGAACGGCTGCAACGCAACAGCGCGCACTTCTTCCAACGGCCCGATCAAACGCACATTTCGCTCGACCCAACGCGCACATCATTGGCCGGCGGAACGGCATCGCTACGTCTCGACAAAAATGCGGGGCGTCACTCGTTGGGTGGAATTCAACTCTCCATGCGGTCACCCGAGTTTGAAATCAATGATGTTGGTCAGATGCGAAGCGGCGACGACATCGATTTCAATGCTGACGTTCAGCTGCGCGATACGAAACCCAACAAATATGTACGGCTCTACAACTTTGGTACGGCTACACAATCCGGATGGAATTTCGGAGGCATTCGCCAATACTTGCGCTTCTCCGAAAATGCTTCGGCAACGCTGAACAACTTCATGCGCGTTGCGGTCGGCGCAACAATGGCGGTTGGTTCCATCAGCGACGACCTCACGCGTGGCGGGCCATTGATGCGCACCCCAAACAGTTATCAGTTTACGGCATCGCTCAACAGTCGCGCGAATGTTCCAACTACCTGGTCAATTCGTGGTACGCACCAGCATGATGAATTTGGGGGATGGAACTGGAGTGCGGCGACAACGCTGACCGTGCGTCCGGCCTCGCGTTGGCAGGCGTCGGTTGATCCAACGTATTCGTACATCGTTGATCCACGCCAATATATTGGCACGCGCGCCGGCGGCAGCGCCGCAACTTATGGCTCGCGCTACATCTTCTCATTCATTGAGCGCAGCACGCTCTCTGCGCGTTTCCGTTTGAACTACGCGTTTACTCCCAACTTCACGGCCGAAGGATACGCCGAACCATTTACCGCCAGTGGTCGCTACTACGACTTCGGTGAACTCTCGGCCGCACGCAGCAAAGTGCAGCGTGTTTACGGAGCGCCCGGGACCGGAACGACAATCGTTCGCAACGAGAACGGCACGCGCACCGTGACTGACAGCGCGAGCACGCTCACGTTGCCAGCCCTCGATTTCAATCGATTGTCCTTTCGTTCAAACCTGGTATTGCGGTGGGAATGGTTGCCCGGCAGCACGGCATTTCTCATTTGGCAGCAGAGTCGAGCAGATCAAGACGCGACGGGCCGGTTGATTCGCCTTCACGACCTCGGCGATGCTGTGCAATCACCGGGTGACAATTTTCTCGTGGCGAAGGTCAGCTTTCTGTTCGGCGTTCGATAACACTGGTTTGTGATAGCGTGAGAGAAACGCAATGCACGCAACGTTGGCCATCGCATGACGTTGCAAACCGTCGAGGATGGCCAGTGGGCCCCGCGGATACCAATCAGGCTTCGCTCAGCGAGTCGGCGTTAGCGACCGGAGCGCCGACGCGCGCCCACGACCACAGCAACGAAGCCCAACGCGAACAAGCTCAACGTGGCGGGTTCGGGAACGACCTGCACCACTTCACCATAGACAAAGTCGTCCATCACCACGAGATCGGTGGGATTTCCGTTCTGATCATTGGTGGCAGCGCTAAGGGGCGCATTCCCAGTCGTAATACGCACCCGACTTACAACGGGTGTATCAAATGACACGCCGAGAAATGAGAAGTGCGGCACCACGGATCCGCCAAAGCTTGGGACAATAAATTTCAGGAGCGAACTGTTCGTGCCGTCGAAGAACTCGATGGTCGAAGCACCGAGGACGTCGACGTCGCTGAAGATCGAGCCGAAGCCTCGCGTAAGCCCTGCGGTGTTTGTCCCCGCAACAAAAAACGTTACGTCGGTGATGTTGCTTGCAATCGGAGTGAACAGTCGCTGCGCGCTGAATGGACTGAAGACCGCAGAGTACGAGGCGTTGATGTTCCCGAAGTTTGCGGCAGCGGGTTGGCCGGCACCGCCATCACCGGTCGCGCCGCTTACCTGGAACCCTGTGCCGGGCGTACTGAGGACGACCCCGCGCGGAGAATTCACGTTGAAGAAATTGCCAGGGAGATCGTTTGGTGCTGAAAACCCTGCCGGTGCGCCGTCCCAGTTGATCTCGCGACGAACGCCGCCAAACGAGCCATTGGCACCGGCGATATTGCCGCCGCCGAGATCGGTCCGGAACAGGTCGCGCGCGGCTTGCGCGGCAGCAGTACCGACGCCCGCGTCCTGTCGGACAACCTGACCATGCGTGGCGATCGGCGTCAACGAGACGAGAGAAGCGAACGCCAGGCAGACCGTAGCGCGGCGATGTCGAATTACCTGCGAAGTAAGCTGGATCATTTGCTGCAACCTCCAAATGGAAGAACTGGGAACGAGCCTTCGGTTCATTCTCCAATGGGCGCAAAAATTCGCTCCTGCCGGACAGATAGGCAGTGCCTCATTTCAATACATCGTGACCCATCGCACCATACCGCGCTAACTTCTGACCAGCTGAGGATGTGCATGAACCAGGTGGTCAAACAGAGCGACACGAACCGTGCGCGATCTACACTGACACGCGCAATTCTTCACTGGAATACGAACACGTGCTGCTCTTTGCGGAATACGACAACGGGGCCGTCAGCTTTCGCTGACGGCCCCGTCGAACATCGTACTGCGGTTATCGCAAACCCCAAAGGGCTCGCTTACAGCTTAGCCGCGGATCTTGGTGACGTTCTCAGCGGCTGGACCCTTCTGACCCTGCACGATGTCGAATTCGACACGCTCGCCTTCCGCAAGCGTGCGGAAACCGCCGCCCTGAATGGCTGAGTGATGGACGAAGCAATCCTTCGAGCCGTCGTCGGGCGTGATGAAACCAAAGCCCTTCGCGTCGTTGAACCACTTCACCTTGCCGGTCGTACGCATGGCACTGCTCCTGTTGCGATGTGTGTTCGGAGTCCGGCCCTGCCGTACAAACCGAGCACTCGTTTTGCGCGGACATAACCCCCGCGCGGGCTGCCGAAGTCCGTCGACTTCAGCTCCAAACT
>JBDUBA010000196.1:0-13853 GCA_040004335.1 Gemmatimonas sp. | reverse complement strand
ACAAGGAACCGGGTACGAATTCGTTCGGTCATATAGTTTTCAATCAATCGGAAACCCATCCTTCAAGCCAGAGTCGCGATCACTCTCGGAGTGGTGCATTTTTAATTTGTGGTCTGTTTCCTGTACCATCACCCGCCCCAAACGCCCCAGTCGGGGCACGGAGAATCTCGCTCATGCGTCAAGCGGTGCTGGCCAACACGGCTGCTCTGATCGGTGGTTTATTCGTTCTGTCTCCTGCCGTGGCAACACTCGCCGCGCAGGGCGCTCCGACCGCATGCTCCAGTGCGACTGACCAGAGTCGGCCAAAAGAACTGGCGTTGTCGTTTCTGAACCTGACGCGCGTCAATGGAACGCCCGCAGGTCCGGCCCGCGATCCGCTCATCAAGGTCATGCTCAAAGACTTGATGGACAAGCCGGAAAAATTCGCAAGCAATCCGGGCGGTTACAACGCGATTCTGTCGTCCGTGCTGTCGATGGCTGTGACACAGCCCGATGGCCTCAACCCCAAAACGCGTGCTGCGATGGGACTCACGGTGCGCCCGAGCGAGCCGTTTGACCTGATCGCCGAATTGGACAGCTCGTACAAGCGGTGGGAAGCTGCGCTGCCGGTTTGCGCTGCGGACATAGCGAATCAGCGGAGCGGCGAAGCGTGGATGGCCGTGACCAACAAAGCGTTCAACTTTCTCGATAAAGGGCCGGCCGACAGCGCGGTCTACTTCGCAAAGCGTTCGTTGATGCTCGCCCCAACTCACCCAATGGCGCATTACATCCTTGGTCAAGTCGCGACCGCAAAGCAGGACATGGCGACTGCGATCCCGGAGTGGAAGGAAGTCGTGAAGCTGGCAGGGAATGACAGCACTGCGCGCGACGTTAAGGGAATCGCGCTCTTTTACCTGGGGAATGGAGAACTGAAGAGCGCGTCGGAAGCGAAAGGGGACGCGCAGAAGGCACAAGCGAAAGTTGCAGTCGACTACTTCAGGCAATACCTGGCAATCAACTCGACCAGTCCTGATGCAGCGACCGTCACGAGTAATCTCGCGCAAGCGCTGGCGCTGACTGGCGATATGGAAGGTGTCAAAGCGACGTACGCTGACATGATTGCCAATCCCACCAGGTACAGCGAAATGGCGCTCGCCTCGGCGGGTATTATTGCGTCGGTCAACGCCAATGACAACACCGGCGCGTCCAAGCTGTTTGCTGGAATGGTGGCGGTGAATCCGCTGTCGCGTGATGGCCTGCGCAACCTCGCCTCCACGTTGTACACCGACAAGAAATACATGGAAGTATTTCCGATTGCGAAACGTCTGGTGGAGCTCGACCCGAACAACTACGACGGCTGGATGTATTTCGCGTTCTCGGCTTCCGAACTTGAGAAGCCGCTCAAGGCAGGCGATCCGATGAAGAAGGCGTGGAACGACACGCTCGTGAAGTACAACGGAATCGCGGAAGCGCTCAAAGCGCGTGTTGAAGTTCAGGGCTTCGCCCGCGCGAACGATGGCGCCGAAGTGACGTTGCAGGTTGAGCAGGCGGGCGCCACCGCCGGGACGTTCTCGGTGACCATGGAGTTTCTCGACAAGGGCGGCGCCGTGGTCGGCACCGATACCCAGTCCGTCGGGCCGCTCGCGAAGGGCGAAAAGAAAACGGTCATTCTCAAGGGCAAGGGCGCGGGCATTGTTGCGTTCCGTTACAAATCCCTTGGCTGATTTCGTTCAGCACTATGCTGGTAAAAAACGGGCCGCGCAGAGAGTGCGCGGCCCGTTTTTTTGATGCGCACAACCGTGTGCAAGTACCGGTGTCACGCGAACGGCAACACTTGACATGTCAAAATGAACGTTTTTGCTATTGGATCGTCTGCTGTGTAGTCTGTGATTTTACCTTTTGTCCCTTCTTCCAAACCAATGTACGCCCTGTCCTCCGCCAATTCGCGCCGTAGCGCGTTTCGTACGCGTGGAGCATCGCATCGAGTTGTAAAGTATCGCTTGCCGTTGATTCTTTTGTTGGCCGGCTGCGAACGTCCGGCTACCGAATTTGGACACACCTTTGAACAACTGCCCGAAGACGCGATTGCACCATGGCACATCAATGTGGTCGCCGCGCCCGCCGACAGCGGCATGTCATTGGCCTGGGTTCCGATGCCCGGGACCTTCACGTACAGTGTGCGCTGGCGTGCCACCAACAGCACGGCTTGGAATGAGCGTGGTCTGGGAACCCAGACGCATGTTTTCGTGCCGCATCTGCCTCTGGGCGTCCCGCATCAGTTCATCGTGTCAGCACTGCACCGAGAACACGTGTCGTCTGCGGATACGCTCGAAGAAACGCCGCGTGATCGTGGCGTATGCGGGTACGCGAGCTACGGTAACTTGCAAACGTTTGCGTGCACACGCACCGCATTGGAGGGCTACATGCGCTCCGAAGAAGTGAGCGCAGAAAATATCCGTTGTCGGAACCGACCGGTTCTCGATTTTGGACCGGACATACCCGATTGTTTGTACACGGCCGCCAACAATTTCCACATGTTGCTGCTGCGTCCAGGCGACAGCACGTTTCATCCGTCTGCCACACCGCCCAGCATCAAGGACACGCGCAGCATGTTTCGTCATGCGATCTGGCCAGCGGGCGATCCATACACTGGGCTCGATCCCATCGTCCCGACGGTGCTGGCGGAGGCGCTCTCCGGATCGGTCAGCAAATACATCAGCGCGGTCACCTATTTGTTTGATGGTGGCGAACTTTCAAAGTCGCGCGTCACGCGGTTCCTGCCAATCAGTCCCGTTCCCGGTCGTTACGCCATTTTTCACGAAGGTCACGGCGGATTGGGAACGTTGATTGCCAGTGACATGATTGACTTCCTGCTCGAACGCGGATTTGAAGTGTACGCGATGGACATGGTGCTATATGGCGGAAATGAAGTCGATCGCACCGTGAGCGATGAAAACCACTTCGACTTTCCGAAACACGATGACGGCGTCACCAGCATCGTGGGTTATCACATGCTGCCAATCAAACGCGTAGTTGATTTCATCGAACGCACACGTCCACCCGTCACCACACTATTGATGATGGGTCGTTCGGGTGGTGGACTGATGTCCTACATGTATGGCGCACTCGATCCGCGCATTACCGCCGTTGTGTCCGTCGCGGGCGGTCGCCCAACGTCGGAGCGGCTCAATTCCGCGTACGGCGTGGGGGATATTGGCGATCCCGAACAGTCCGCTCCCGAAATTTTTTCCGTCATGCGCCACGAAGACCTCATGGTCTCCGCGGGAAGTAAAGGCGCGTTGATGGTGTGGAATGCCCACGACCCCTGCTGCTTTCCGGTCAAGTCGGACGATCCCGTTATTGATTACCTTGCGCAGGGAGGATCACGAACCGGACGCATTGTGCGCGGGTATTCGGATCCACTGTATTCGCTCCACGGCCTCGGTCCACTGGGTTTTGCCGAAGTCGACCGATTTCTGCAGGACGTAATGCGGTAACGTTTCGTGTAGAAACTTTCACAGGCACCTGGTGCGAATTTGCCTTCCGCTCAGCGGTTCCGTACCGGGTGTTTGCGTGCCAATACGATCGTTTTGTATTTGCCGCGCGCTGTGTTGTGCCTGGGTCTGCTGGCCGGTCGGCTTTCCGCGCAAACGCCAGCGCGCGTCGATTCAGCTGCCGCAACAATGTCATCGGTACAGTCGCAAATTGGCGTGATGGCAACAGGCGTGCTCACGCGCGCCGCACCGGCGTACAATCATCGCACCTTCACCGAGTTGCAACTGGTGCAGCCGGTGCTCATGGCTCGGCTAAGCGTGCGAAGTTTTACGTTTCTAGGCGCCTTGAACGCGGAGGGCTACACGCTCAAACGCGGCGAATTGAACGCCGGCATCTGGGGCGAAGGTTACGTGGACCGCCGACATCCGCACACGCTGGTGCACGAAGCCATGGTATCGTGGCAAACACCCACACTGCGGCACGCGTCGGGCGCAACATCGACAACGCTTACTGGATCGGTGGCGGCGGGTCGCGGCTTTGTGCCGTTTGGTAGCGACGACCCGATGATGCGGCCCTTCGAGAAATATCCCGTTAATCATCATCACGCTCAAATTCTCGAGCGTATTCAGGGAATTGCAGCCGCTCGAATCACTCGCGGGCAACAATGGCTGGCGGTTGAAGGCGCAACATTTAACGGTGACGAACCCGCTGGCCCGTTCCACGGACCGCGGTGGGAGCGCGTTGGTGATTCATGGTCGGTTCGGGCAACCGGCCAGCTCTTGCGGGGATTCGAGCTCTCGGCAAGCGAAGCCAGTGTGAAGTCGCCGGAGTTGCAGCAAGGCGGCGCGTTTGATCACATGCAACACCACGTTTCCGTGCGATTTGATCGCGCGAAACGCAACGGCGATATGCGGTACGTCCTCGCGGAATGGGCACGCACCGATGAAATTACCAATGGGAAAACGGCATTTCGATATCCGTCGAAGCTGATTGAAGGTGCGTTTGGCTGGCGACGTGGTATGGCCGCGTTACGACTGGAACGCACCGATCGCGGCGAACAAATGCGACTCCTCGATCCCTTTCGCGCTCCGCTTGGCCACGTCGATTTTCAGAACCTTGGCGTGACGCAGTGGAACGTCATCACGGTTGCGTTCAAGGCATCACCGCTCTCACTCGGTTCACCACACGTCAACACGCAGGTCGCCCCGTTTGTTGAAGTTGCGCGCGCAACGCCGTCTTCTCGCAATCACCCCACTGTGTTTGAACCCGCCGATTTCTATGGAGCATCGACATTGTGGAGTGTATCGGTCGGGCTTCGGATGGAGGTTGGTTCAATGCGCGCGCGCATGGGACGATACGGCGTGTTGTCGGGGCCGTCCGATGACATGGGGATGAGTCACGGAATGAATCACGATGAGTGATCGCATGTGGCGCATTCACTTGTGGTCCCACACGTCTTCAATGGTCGTCGCTGTGCGAGACGTCCTGGCGTGTTTGGCGCTCGCTGCGGTCGTGCTCGCGGCGGCCTGCGGCGGCGACACGTCCAGCCCCCTCACACCCGTCGCAACGACGCCAACAGACACAACGCCGATCATCATCACGGGACCGGTTGTGGCCGTGCCTTTAGCCGTACTCGGCCACGGTAACGTTCCGGATCGCTTCACTTCGGAATTGTGGGTTCGCGGCGCGACGGCTTATACGAGCACCTGGAGCAGTCGAGGTGTTACGGCCGGTAATGCCGTCAAGATTTGGGACGTAAGCGGCAATACGCCATTGCTGGTCGATTCGGTCATCGTCACAAGCGCTGGCACAACGGGCGACGTTCAAGTGAGCGACGACGGAACGATCCTCGCCGTTGCGATTGAACCGCGTCCAAGTGGAGGATTGGCGATCTATTCACTCGCCAATCCGCGCAAGCCGCAACTCATCACTCGGTACACGTCCGCGCGGCTGCAAAATGGCGTGCATACGGCCGAAATCGCGCGCGTCAATGGCACGCTGTACGCATTTTGCTCCATCGATCCGGCAAACCTGGTCGCGGCGCAGCTGGTAATTCTCAGCCTCGCCGATCCCGCCGTCCCAGTTGAAGTAGCCGCCATGAACATCGGCGCTCCGTACATCCACGACGTATTTGTGCGCGACGGCCTTCTCTTCACGGCCGAGTGGAATGATGGCATGGCGATCTATGACATTGGAGCGAGCACCGGGACCATTGCCGCGCCAAAACTCATCAGCCGAGTACAAACGGTTGGTGGCCAGGTGCACAACGTGTGGTGGTTCAATGATCCCGTTACGAGCGAAAAAAAGTACGTATTCGTGGGGCAGGAAGGGCCCGGATCAATTGGATTCTCGTCCGTTGGCGACATTCACGTAGTGGACATCAGCAATCGAGCCAGTCCGAAAGAAGTGGCCGTCTACTCGGTAACCGGTGCGGGCGTACACAATTTCTCGATGGATGAAGCCAGAGGGCGACTGTACGCTGCGTATTACAACGGCGGAGTGAAGGTACTGAACGTGCGCGGTGACCTGTCCGCTTGCACGGCCGCCCAGAAAACCACCGATGGGCGGTGCGACCTCGCGTTGATGGGCCGGTTGGCGGCCTTTGCGAATACGTCGACGGATGGGCTTGCGTACGTCTGGGGCGTTCATTTCCAATCGAATGCGCTGTATGCCAGCGACATGTTAACGGGACTGTGGAAGTTCGCACTCCCCTGACCCTTCCCCGCATCGCTGCGCCGCGCGATTCTTCTCTCCCATGCGGCGAACCCTCATTCTGATCGCGGTGCTGCTCGTTGCCCACATCGCGTTGCTGCTGGTGGAGCCGAGTGGCGCCACCGTAGCCGCCACCGGAGATGGGCTAGATGTGGGCATCGTCTTCGACGTTGGCGGACGCGGCGACAAATCATTCAACGACGGTGCATACCTGGGCGGCGTGCGCGCGGCGCGCGATCTCGGCGCACGCGTGCGTTATGTCGAACCCGGCGAGGGTTCCGATCGCGAATCCGGTTTGCGTTTGCTGGCGGCCGAAGGGATGGATCTTGTCATTGGTGTTGGCTTCATCTTCAGCGACGACATCAACACGCTTGCAAAGGAATATCCAAATGTTCGATTTGCCGATGTCGATTATTCGGTCTCGTTAGATGCGGCCGGCAATCCGTTGCCCATGCCGCCCAATGTAGTCGCGCTCAAATTCCGCGAAGAAGAAGGCTCGTTTATTGTCGGTGCACTCGCTGCGCTCACCGGTAAATCCAAGAAGGTCGGATTCGTGGGCGGCATGGACATCGCACTCATTCACAAGTTTGAAGCGGGCTACAAGGCCGGCGTAAAACATGTCTGCCCCGATTGTGAAGTGGTGGTGCAATACGCCGGCGTAACGCCCGAGGCGTTTCGCAACCCCGGTCGCGGCAAGGAACTCGCGCTCAGTCAATACGCACAGGGCGTGAACGTGATTTTCCAGGCGGCTGGTTCAACCGGACTGGGCGTGTTTGAAGCGGCGCGTTCGGCAAACAAACTCGCCATTGGTGTTGATGCTGATCAATACGCCGAAGCACCCGGACACATTCTGACGTCGATGGTGAAAGGTATTGATGAATCAGTGTTTCAGGCGGTGAAAGCAGTGAAGGAAGGCACATTCAAAGGCGGCATTCAGCAATTCGGATTGAAAGAGAAAGGTGTTGGTTACGTGTACAACGCCAACAACAAGGCGCTCATTCCCGATTCCGTGCGCACACGTCTCCTGCAGCTCGAAGCAGAGATTATCGCTGGACGAATCAAGGTGCCGAGCACGCGATGAATCTCTATCAAAGCGGATCGTCCAGCGATTCCGAGCCGGGATCACCAAACGTGGAACCGCAATTTTCGATCGTACCTCCGCGTCAGGGTGTTGCGGTGGCGACGGATGGCGGGAGTGGCGCGGCCTGGGCGGTGCGTATGATGAACATCCGGAAGTCGTTCGGTCCGATTCACGCAAACATGGGTGCGTCGCTCGAGGTGCGTGTTGGCGAAATTCACGCACTGGTTGGCGAAAACGGCGCAGGCAAGTCGACACTCATGCGTGTGCTGGCTGGTCTGTACGCGCCCGACGCGGGAACCGTCGAAGTACTGGGCCGCGATGTCACGGGTTGGAAAACGACGGACGCGATTGCCGCGGGCGTGGGCATGGTGCATCAGCACTTCATGCTCGTTCCAACGCTAACCGTTGCCGAAAATGTGGTGTTGGGCATGGAACCGCTGTCGGGGCTCACGCTTGATACCGGCAAGGCGCGCGCGGATGTGCGTGCGTTGAGTGCGCGTACAGGTTTGGCGGTTGATGCGGACCGGCGCGTGTCCGACTTGTCGGTTGGAGAAGCGCAACGCGTTGAAATTCTGAAAGCGCTGTATCGCGGTGCGCGCGTGCTTATTCTCGACGAGCCAACTGCGGTGTTATCGCCGCCCGAAACGCGCGAACTGTGGCAGGTGTTGCGCACGCTGCGTGACGCGGGAAACACCGTCATTCTCATTACGCACAAACTCGATGAAGTGATTGAGATTTCATCGGCCATTACCGTGATGCGTACCGGACGCACGGTGGCGCGCCTGAACACGTACGACACCACGCCGCGCGATATTGCCCGCGCCATGGTCGGTCGCGATGTCTCGCTCGCCTTGGACATGATTCCAGGCGTGCGTATAACGTCCGAGCACGAAGCACCTATGCCGCCCGCGCCAACTGGACCGGCGGCGTTGCGTGTTGACGGGCTGACGGTCGCGAGCGATCGCAACACGGTTGCCGTAAACAATCTGTCTTTTGGGATCGCACCCGGCGAAGTGTTTGGTATTGCCGGTGTTGAAGGCAACGGCCAAACGGAGTTGCTCGAAGCCCTCGCCGGATTGCGCCGTCCGCGGAGTGGCAGAATCCTGCTGGAAAACGCCGACATTACCCAGCAGACCGTACGCGATCGCGCGGATGCGGGGTTGTCGCACATTCCCGAAGATCGCCAACGTCGCGGATTGGTGCTCGACTATTCCATCGCGGACAATCTCATTCTCGGCCGTCAGCACAAATTCGTGAGCGCCGCGGGGCTTGATCACCACAAGATTGCAACCGAAGCCCGCAATCAGATTTTAGCGTTCGATATTCGTCCAGCCGAACCGCAGGTGCCAGCGCGCGCGTTGTCGGGCGGCAACCAGCAGAAGATTGTGATCGCGCGCGAAATGGGACGACCGTTTCGCGTGTTGCTCGCCGCCCAGCCAACGCGTGGAGTTGATGTCGGTGCCATCGAGTTCATTCACGCGCAGTTGCGGAAAGCACGAGATGCGGGCAAAGCCATTCTGCTGGTGTCGGCCGACCTCGCGGAAGTACTCGCGCTGTCGGACCGCATTGCTGTGATGTACGGCGGACAGTTTGCGTGCGTGCTTCCGGCGGCCGACTGCGACGCAGAGCGCCTCGGCCCTTACATGACCGGAGCCAACGGATGACCGTCACGACGAGAACTGAAATCGCCTTCCGGCGTCATTTGGAAGAAACGTTGTTGCCGCCGATTGTTGCGATCGTGGTGGCGATGGTTGTTGGCGACATTCTGATTCTGTCGTACGGACAGTCACCGGCAACCGTGTATCGCCTGTTGATCGATGGCACGTGGGGTAACTCGTACGGTTTTGGACAGGTCATTTACAAGGCAACCACGCTCACGTGCACGGGACTGGCGTTTGCGATTGCGGCGCGCGCGGGGTTGTTCAACGTCGGTGCAGAGGGACAACTCGCCATGGGCGGTTTTGCCGCCGCGTTAGCGGGACTGGCCTTGCCAGCCGGAACATCTGTAGTTGTTGCCGCGCCAATTTGTGCGTTGGCGGCAATGATGGCGGGCGGCGCAACGGCAGCGGTGCCTGGTGTGTTGCGTGCAAAGTTTGGCGCGAGTGAAGTGATCGTCACCATCATGCTGAACTTTGTGGTGTTGGCACTGCTCAACTACACGATCACTGCGCATCTGCACGTTCCTGAAACGCTGCACACGCCTGAAATGCATGCGGGGACCGTTGGTCGCCTGTCCGATTCGTTCGCATCATTTCACGGTTCGGCTGCAAACTGGACGTTGGTGGCTGCAATTGTTGCCGCAATTGGTCTCTGGTATTTCCTGTTTCGCAGCAAAGGCGGTTACGAATTACGCGCAGTGGGTTTGCAACCGGATGCGGCGGAGTACGGCGGTGTCTCGGTGAAGGGTGTGATGATGCGCGCGATGACTTGGTCGGGAGCGATCGCCGGTCTTGGCGGCATCAACTTCGTGCTCGGCTACAAGGGGTATTACGAAGAGGGTTTCGCTGCCGGTTCGGGATTCCTGGGCATCGCCGTTGCACTGGTTGGACGCAACCATCCCATTGGCATTCTCTTTGCCGCGCTGCTGTTCGCGACTCTGTCGCAGGGTGGGTTGGCGGTCAACGCGCTCGTTCCGAAACAGCTCGTTGATATTTTGCAGGCCGTTGTTATTCTGGCGGTTGCAACCGCCGTACCCGAAGTGCAACGACAATTGCGTGCCGCAGCGGCTTCAGTTGCGCGTTCAGTCGCCGGTCGTACCATCGCCAACGAAAAGGCCGAGTTATGAGTGTTCTTGGCTTTCTCCTGCAGACGATTCGAATTGCCATTCCCTACCTGCTGGCGGCGGCGGGCGGCGTCATGTCGGAACGCGTCGGTATTATCGCGTTGGGGCTCGAAGGTTTGATGTTGTCCGGCGCGTTTGGTGCGGCTATTGGCAGCTATTACGGCGGAAACGCGTGGATCGGTTTGTTGGGCGCGGTCGTCGCGGGGTTCGTCATCACCTGCATCCTGGCGGTGGCCACGCTCCGCTTCAAAGCCAATCAGGTGGTGGTTGGTGTCGCCATCAACTTACTGGTGGTGGGTGCAACGCGATTTTATCTGCGACTGGCGTTCGATAGCGCGTCCAATTCACCGCGGGTTCCGGGCTTTGGTGGTGAAGGGGGCGGCATGTTTGCATCCTTTCACAATCCGCTTGTGTATGTCGGTTTAGTGGCGCTTCCTGCGCTTGCCTGGTTGTTGTATCGCACACCATTCGGACTTCGAGCGCGGGCCGTTGGTGAAAAGCCGGAAGCGGCCGCATCGCTTGGTGTTGGTGTGACCATGCTGCGATTCAAGGGACTTGTGTTGTCTGGATCGCTGGCCGCGTTGGGTGGCGCGTATCTGGCGCTCGATCAACATCAATTCACCGATGGCATGACGGCAGGTCGCGGTTTCATCGCGCTCGCCGCGGTGATATTCGGACGTTGGGAGCCGGTGCGTGTTGGTATCGCGTGTTTGTTGTTTGCGGCGGCCGAAACGCTGCAAATCCAGTTACAGGGTGCGCAACTGGTGCCCTCACAGTTTGTGGAGATGATCCCGTACGTGTTGACGATTATCGCGCTGGCCGGTGTGGTTGGTCGATCTGTTCCTCCGGCGGCGCTTGGCAAGGCTGAATGAGTATTCCGGAAGGGCAGACATCAGCCAACGTAAATTCGACGGGAGAATATCCCACTCCGTCAGGCGGCGCGGGAAAGCTGGTGGTGTTGATGGTGACGGCGTTCATGGACATGGTCGGCGTGCTGATGATTCTGCCGCTGCTCCCGTTCTACGCCAAGGGACTGGGTGCTGGCGGATTTGTCGTCACGCTGCTCGTTGCATCGTTCTCACTGGCGCAGTTGGTGAGCGCGCCGTTCTGGGGACGCGTTTCGGACCGTTACGGCCGCCGACCGGCGCTGCTATTTGGATTATTTGCGTCGGCGCTCGCGTATGTCGTCTTTGCGTACGCCGATTCGTTGTGGTTGCTGTTTGTGTCGCGCCTCATTCAGGGCGCTGGTGGCGGTACCGTGAGCGTCATTCAGGCGTACGTCGCGGATGTGACGAAACCTGAAGATCGCGCCAAATCGCTCGGTTGGTTGTCCGCCGTAACGAATGCTGGTGTTGCAATTGGTCCGGTCATCGGATCATTGGTCTCGAAACTCGGACCGCATACGCCCGGACTGCTGGCGGCCGTGTTGTGCGTTGTGAACATGATTTTCGCATGGCGTTTTCTGAAAGAATCACGCGCCGTGGCCAAAGCCGGCGAAAAGAAAGTGGTGCCGCGAACGTCACGCGAGGCGATTTCACGCGTCGTGAGCCACCCTGACGAACCTGCGTCGCGACTCATCTTCATTTATTCGATTGCCATTGGCGCGTTTCAGGGCGTCACTTCGGTGCTCGCGCTGTTTCTGGCGTGGCGCTTCGGTGTCACCGCCGACACGATCGGATATTTCTTTCTCTACATCGGCGTGCTGAGTGTGCTCATGCGTGCTGGTATTCTGCCGCGGTTGCTCGATCGTTTTGGCGAAGCTCGCCTGTCGCGGTACGGCCTGGTATTTCTGAGTGGTGGGTTGTTGGGATTGTCTGCGTCGCACGACTACTTGACGCTGGCGCTGTCCGTCGGATGTTTCCCGATTGGCACGGCGCTGACGTTCCCGTGTGTGACCGCGATGTTGTCGCGGGTCACGAGTGCGAGTGAGCGTGGATTGTACATGGGTGTGCAGCAGACATTCGGTGGTGCGGCGCGCGTTTTGTTTCCACCGCTGTTTGGCCTCGCCTACGAATACATTGGCGCTCCGTGGCCGTTCGTCATTTCAGCGGGTGTTGTTGCGTGCACGCTGCTGCTTGGACGTGATCTCGAGAAATACGCGCCGCGTGTGGTGAAGACGGCGCCGGCCGCGTAGATCTCGTTAGCCCTTCGCGCCCGGCTCCGAATCGATAACCGCCTTCGCAATATCAACCATCGGCACCGAACGATCCTGACTGCTTCGTTGCATGATGCGATACGCTTCCTGTTCGCTGCTTCCGGTGCGGCGCATGAGGATGCCCTTCGCACGTTCGATCACCTTGCGTGCTTCCAATTGCTGCTTGACCTGCACCGCTTCGTTCTTGACCGCCACCATTTCGCGGGCGCGTGAGACCGCGAGACGCAACGTGGTGTCGATTGTGCTGGGCGGCGCCGGTTTCGAGAGCAACGCCACGGCACCGGACTTTGCGACTTCCGACGCCGACAACGACACCGACAGATCACCGGTGATAAGAATCACTGCCGTGCCGGGTAATAACGCAGCGATTTCTTCGGCGGCCTGCACCCCACCCGATCCGGGCATGTGCACGTCGAGCAGCACGGCATCGGGCGTAAACTGTTTTGCTTTTTCGATGGCTTCGGCACCGCTCTCGACTTCCGCCACAACCATATGGCCAAGGCTGACCAGCAGTTCGGTCATGGTCGAGCGCGTCAACTGGTCGTCTTCGGCAATCAGGACGCGAATCGTTGATGGGGTTTCGCTCATGGCGTTACTCGGTATGGGCGGTTGATGCATGCCCCGCCACGTGGGCCAAAAGATCTACAGCACGGAACGGTTTACGTAAAAGAAAATCTGCGCCCGCCGGATCGTCGCCCACAACTGCTGGCTCCCAACCCGTGACAACTCCAATGCGAAGCGCGGGCCACTTCTTGCGCGCAAAAGTTACAAGCTCCCAGCCGCTGCCGTCTGGCAATCCAATGTCCGTCACCAACACATCAAACGGTAACGGCTCTTTGGTGTCAAGCAAGGTCAGCGCTTGTTCGTACGTTTGTACAGTTACTACCTCGTGACCATCGGCGAGCAGCAACTGCCGCAGAAACTCACGGCCTTCGTCGTGATCCTCCACCACCAGCACCCGTCGTGACTCCACCGCGACCCGTTCCTCGAGTGGCGGCGCAACAGCCGTTGTCTCAAGCGGAAAATACAACGTGACCGTCGTTCCCTCCTTCATGACGGACGTGATTTCCGCCCGGCCGCGATGACGACGCACAATGCCATATACTTCAGCGAGTCCAAGGCCTGATCCGGCGGCACCTTTCGTGCTGAAAAATGGTTCGAATGCACGTTCACGAATATCGTCGGACATTCCCTGTCCGTTGTCAATGATCGCGACCCATGCCTCGTCTTCAGTAACTCCCGTGCGCGCGATGACCCTGCCGCCGCCCGGCATGGCGTGTATTGCGTTCTGCACCAGGTTCAGCAACGCTTCTCGAATTTCACCAGCAACACCGCGCGTGCATGCACCGATGTGGTACTGCCGCACGATCTCCACATGCAAACCATCACCGCGCCGCTCAGCGCGCAACGGCTGCGTAAAGGCCAGCACCTCCTCCGTCAGCACCGAGAGATCGACAATCTGCGTCGCATCTCCAGTAGACGGGTCCTGTCGAATAAATCTTCCCACGCGCGACGCGGTGGCCGCACCCGTCTCGGCCGCCTTTCCAATCCGCTCGGCGTAGTCGCGCACAGCGTCGGGATTGTCAGCGTGCACCCGCAACAGGTACGCGGCCGCCATGATCGGATTGAGCGCGTTGTTCACGTCGTGC
>JBDUBA010000326.1:0-13885 GCA_040004335.1 Gemmatimonas sp. | reverse complement strand
GGCGGGATCGGAACGCCAACTTTGCGCAGCAGTTCCTTCGCTTGGTACTCGTGTAAGTTCACGCGATCTCCAAAAAAATCGGGGGGATAGAAGCGCCCTCAAGATAGCAGGGGTACTGGGTGTTGCGGTGCGAACTGAAAACTTCTGCGTTACGACTGTGACACTGTCGATCCAGTACCGTCCAGCTTGCGTTTTCCTACTGCGGCGGCCGCCCCAACATCACGCCGAGGCTGTCGAATGCGGTGCCGAAGCGGGTCCAGTCTCCGCGCCGCATGGCGGCGCGCATCGCGTCATACAAACGGTTTACTGTGGTTTGTTTTGCCGCTGCCGAGAAGGGAACGTTTGAGGTACCGGCACCGTTGTTCGGCGCGCCGGAACCTGGAGACTCCAACTGACGCACTGCATCAAATGTTGAGGCGCCAACAGCGACTTTTCCCTCATACGCGACAGCCACGCGCGCCAGCGACTGCGCCTGATTGAGGCGGGTAACGTACATCGGTTGCATCACGGCCGGAGCCCCGTTAACCAACACGGCCCGAACCCGACCAAACGCCGTTTGCGGCTCGCGCCGCCCCGGCTCGGCCAACTGTTGCCGGCTGGTATCGAGTGCGGCGCGCAGTTGATCGGTAATGACGCCCCAGCGCGTGTCGAGTTTGTTCACCGGCATCCAACGTGATCCACGCTGAGCTCCGCCAACTGAGAGCGCGATGCCCGCAATCTGCTGGGGACCGTTCAGAATTGGCGTGCTCCATCCCGCTGCCGGAAACCGTCCGTCAAACAAAATACCCGGCAGGTTATCGCCCGCGATGATACTGTCGGGCAACTGTCGAATGATTGGCCCGTCCAGGTTTGAACCAAATCGCGCGAAAGCGCGTGCCTGCGCAATCGTTCCATCGGTGGGCGGTGGGAGTTGCGCCAACAGCGCTGGGGCAAGTTTTTCGGGCGCAACAAACAAATCGGGCGCGAGTGCCATCCACGTGCGCGCGATTGGATCGGGCTTTGCCACCGTGATCAATCGAACGCGGCCCGTGCGACTGTGAATCATGGCGGTGGCCGCGTGGCGGAAATAGCTCCGGACATCACCCGCCAGAATCCATCGTTGCGACAAGGGATACATGTCGGAGGCGCTGTACAACTCCACGGTCCAATAGAGCGCGCCTTCGTACATCACGGGAACGACATCACGACCCTGTGCAAAAATTGGGGCCAGTTTGCGTATACGTTCGCGCACGTCGCGCCACATCACCAACGTTGGTACGAGACCACTTTCATCGTGCGACAACAACCGCGGATCACGCGTTGCCCACGCGTGCGCGATTCGGCGGCCTTCGGTAGCGAGACGCGCACCGACAATTCGCGTGGTGGTGTCCACCACTAACACATGGCCCGTTGCATCGGGAGCAATCAGAGGAGCGCCAACAATACCCGCACCAACGTTATCCGCAATGGAAATCGAAGCGCTGTCCAATGCGTCGCCCAAGGCCAGCACTTCACTCATGGGCGCACCACGATCATCGGCGGAGGCACCCGGTACGGTCACCATCGTCCACGGGCCATCGCCATCGACTGGTCGCTGCAACAACAATCCGTCGAGCGCGTTGTCATGTGGCGACCACGCGACCGAGCCAATATTCACGCGAGGCACGGAACCGCCGTTCAGTGTGCGCGCCAGGGATGGCGCGTCCCACACGCTCAACACGCGCGGCAAGTCGCGCAGCTGCACGCCCGTAGCTTTTTTGGCTGAGGTGTCGGAGTTGATCACCGTCATACCCTCGACGTCATAGGCGCGGCGCGACACGAGTGCACGCGTCAAAATGAAGTCGATTTCGCGACGCGCGGGATCGCCCAATTTGCTGCTGCGCTCAAGCACGATTGGAACACCGTGGCGTATGCCGATTGCGCCGACAAGAATCAAGGTCAGGGTGAACGTCGCCATTCGCGCGCGACCGGCCCAACCCGCGCTCAGCAAGAGCATCGACCCGAACAACGTGAGGATAGACAGACCGAAGTCGAGCTGGACCGCAACAATGCGATCGATGTACAGAAACTGTCCTTCCAGTCCACTCCCATACCGCAACAAGTCGTACCCGTCCAGTCGATAGCTCCACGCCAACAACGCCATCATCAGCGAACCAAGCACCGTTAAGTGACGACGCGCGTAGGTTGTTACGACAATGCGGCGCCCTTCAAGTCGCAAACTGCGCATGAGCGCGTACAGCACGATGACGAGTGCGACCATCACAACGATGGACAGCAACGACCACACGTACAGCGCCTGCTCCAACGGCAACCAATACACGTAATGCCCGAGGTCGCGCTGGAAATAGAATTCCATTTCGCCAAATCTGATTCCGTGCCGCGCCATTGCGAGCACGGTCCAGTCGTCGAACGGAACGGTCAGCAACAAACCGACAACAGCGGCGGCAACGACGGTAAATGCCAAGAGGCGTCGGGCCGGCAGCATCTCGGTGAACGCGATGTTGGCGACACTGGTTGGCACTGCGACGGCGAGAATGGTGCGACGGACGGCGTGCAGGTTGAGAAATGCAAACAGCGCGCCAGCCAGGAACAATCCGCCGCGCCACAAGGCGATGTCCTGTACCTGTTCCCAGAACACTGGTTCGCCGCCCAGTGCCGCAAACCACGCCTTGTTTACAAATAGCGCGGTGAATGCGCGGCCGCCCAGCAACAGGACCGCGATGCCCGCTACGATAGAAATGATCCATCTACTGCGTCGCATGGCGGTTCGTTACCCGAGACAAGTCGCGGTGCGACGCAAACGGGTGTTAATGGCCCGCGCCAGCAGTGGGATCGACGCCCTGATCCCGCAGCCAGTTTTCCATCTCGCTCCGGATTTCCTGCAGACGTTCGGCGGTGCGTGCTTCGAAACGCATGACCAGGACCGGCTGCGTATTGGACGCGCGCACCAGCCCCCAACCGTCGCCGTATTGAATACGCACGCCATCGACATCGATCACGTCATGCAGCGCTTTGAAGTGCGCACTGGCGTTGGTCATGATGCCGAACTTCTTATCGTCGTCGCAGTCAACGCGCAATTCCGGAGTGGATACAAATTTTGGCACATCGGACAACAACTCGGTAACCGACTTGCCAGAATCGGCAACAATGCGCATGAGTCGCGCCGCACCGTACAATGCGTCGTCGTGTCCGTAAAATCCTTCGGTGAAGAACATGTGCCCGGACATTTCGCCGGCAATTGGCGCATGTGACGACTTCATCTTGTCCTTGATGAGCGAGTGTCCGGTCATCCACATCACGGGCTCGCCACCGGCCGCGCGAATGGCGTCGGGCAATGCCTGTGAACACTTCACGTCAAAGATGATCGGTTGTCCCTTGCCTGTTCGCGCGAGCACGTCGCGTGCATACAGGATGAGGATGTGGTCGCCCCAAATGATTTCGCCGCTGCCATCGACAAGCCCGATGCGATCGGCATCGCCATCAAACGCTACGCCGAAATCGGCCTTGTGTTCGCGCACCGCCTTGATACAATCGGCGAGATTTTCCGGAACCGTGGGATCGGGATGGTGATTGGGGAACGTGCCATCGCTTTCCGTAAACAATCCAATACCGTCGATGCCCAACGCTTTCATCAACTGCGGCGCCACCACCGCGCCTGCCCCGTTGCCGCAATCGAATACGACGCGCAACCGCGTACCATCCGCACGTGTAATCGGCGCACCAATTCGTTCGGCAACGTCCTTGACGTAGCGATCAATTACCTCTGCACCAAGCACGCTGCCAACGCCGCCCGGAAACGAACTGCCCACTACCAGCTGATACAACTTTTGAATTTCAGCGCCGTGCAATGATCCGGTACCGACACACATTTTAAAGCCATTGTACTCAGGTGGATTGTGTGAACCCGTAATCTGAATGCCGGCAACGACTGGTTCGTGATGGAGTGCCCAGTACAACAACGGCGTTGGCACGACCCCAACATCCACGACATCGTAGCCACAATGTGTCAGTCCGCGCACCAATGCTTCGCGCAACATCACCCCACTCGGCCGATTGTCTCGGCCCACTGCGACGGCGCCGTGAATGCCTTTGCTGTGCAGATATGCGGCGAAGCCCATTCCGAGACCAAGAGCCACCTCTTCCGTGAGATCACGGCCCACTACACCGCGCACGTCGTATTGCCGAAAGATGTTTTGACTAATCGCCATGATGCGGTGCTCCAAACGGTGAACTCACTCGGGCCAACTGCGCAACCGGATTGGGATAGACGCCAAGCACGAGCAGCGCAATGACGGTGATCGCGATGAGTGCGTTGGCCATTGGGCGAGGTGCGCTGGGAATTGCAATGTGTTCGGGACGGCCCTTCATGAACATTGCGGACACAATGCCCAGGTAATAGCCGGCAGAAACCACGCTGCTAAGCACCAGCACGACTGCGAGAACCGTTTGCGGCGCACCCTGTTGCAGCGCGGCCTGCAGTACGTACCACTTGGCGAAGAATCCCATACCGCCAACGATTGGCAGTCCGAGGAACGACAACATGAACACGGCCATTGCGACCGCCACCATTGGTCGCGATTGCCAAAGCCCCGTGACATCAGCAATGGTTGGCGATTGATCTCGGCCACCGTTTACGGAAACGAGTACCGCGAACGTGCCCATCGTGGTGAGCGTGTACGCGACGAGATAGAACACAATCGCGGTGGACGACGCCTGCGAATAGGCAAGCAGCGCGACGAGCAGATAACCCGCGTGCGCAATGCTGGAATACGCGAGCAGCCGCACAAGATTCTTCTGTGCCAGCGCGAACACGTTGCCAACAATCATTGTGAGAGCCGCGAGCCACCACAACACCGGGTGCCACCGTTCCACCGATCCGCCCAACGCCTCGTAGAAGACGCGGGCAAACATCGCGAAGGCAGCAGTTTTGACAACGGCCGCCATGAACGCGGTGACCGGCAACGGTGCGCCGTCGTATACGTCGGGCGTCCACACATGGAACGGCGCGGCCGCAACCTTGAAGACGAATCCAATCAGCAGCAGGCCCAGGCCCGTTGCGAACAGTTGACTGCCGCCGGGATTCGCTGCGTTCCACGCTGCAATGTCGACAAGTTTTGTGCTGCCCGTTGCACCGAACAACAGCGCCATTCCGTACAGCATGAATCCGGTCGAGAATGCACCCAACAAGAAATATTTAATGGCGGCTTCGGCACCGCGCGCGCTCCGGCGATTGACGGCGGCCAGCACGTACACCGCCAGCGACATCAACTCGACGCCCAGGAATACCAACATCAAATCGCGCGCGGCAGCCAGCAACATCATGCCCGACAGCGACAACAACAGCAGCACGGGTATTTCGGGGCCGAAGGCGTGGCTCTTTTCGTGCTCCGCATCGACCAACATGAGTGTGCAGGCCGTTCCAAAAATCACGATCAGGTCGATGGCCCAGCGGAATCCGTCACCAGCAATACGTTGATCGGGCGTGCCGGCCACCGCCTTCATCCACGACATCGCGACGGTTGCGCCAACGATCAATACGATGCCAAGTGCGAAACGCGTGATGAACGCGGTACGTTCGGCGCCTTCCGCGCGTCCGAGCACGGTTTGTTGTGGACGCACCACGGTGAGCAGCAGCAGCAATAAAGTGCCACCCGCCAAAACCAGATCGGGCAACAACGCGCTCACAAAAGCGCCGGGTGAACCAATTCCGGGCATCTGTCAGTGCGTGGTTGAAGTTGTGAGTTGCACAAGCGCACCAGGTGCGCGGGCGTTGACGTCAGCGGGCGTGCCGACAACTCGCACCTGAGGCGGAGCTGACAGCGAAGTGGCGGGAAACATCCGCTGCAGACGAAGCGCTCCGGACTCGATCCGCTGCAGCACTCCGCTTGGTGAAATGCCGAGTCCGATGATCGCTACTATGAACACCGTCATTACCGACAGCTCGCGGGGAGACAAATCACGCATGTTGCCGTTGGAGGCAAGATCGAGCTGTCCGTACAAAACCTGTTGGAGCGCGCGCAATCCGTAAATTGCGGCCAGGACTACTGCGCCCGTTGCGACGGTCGTGAGTACGGGCCAGGTACTGTATGAACCGATGAGCACCAGGAATTCACCGATGAAGCCATTGGTGCCGGGCAATCCAACAGTCGACAGTATTGCTACGGTAAGCATGATGCTGAACAGCGGCATTACGCGAGCAAGTCCACCAAACGCGGTCATGACGTTCGTGCCCTTCCGATCCTGCAACATTCCGGCGAGCAGGAACAGCGCGCTGGTGGTGACGCCATGATTGACTGTTATCCAGGCCGCACCCTGCACACTGGCCGGCGACAACACAAAGCAGCCCAGCATGATGAACCCGAGATGACTGATGGAGCTGTACGAGATCAGTCGCTTGAGGTCCGACTGTGCCATGGCGACGAGCGCGCCATAGATGATGGCAACGACAGACAGGATGGCAATAACGCGCGAAGTTGTTGGATTGGAAACCGCGAGCGGAAACAGCGGAATCGCAAACCGCAGCATGGCGTACATACCAACCTTGATACCAAGCGTTACTGCACCAAGTGTTGGCGCCGTTTGCTGTGCATCGGGCATCCAACTGTGAAACGGCACGAGTCCCGACTTCACCGCGAATGCGAGGAAAAACGCCACAAACATCCACAGCTGTGCGGTTTCGGTTAACTGAATTGTTCGCAAGTGATCGAGCGCAAATGACGTACTGCCGCCCATGCCCCACAACGAGATGATTGCAACCAGCATCAGCAGCGAACCAACCATTGTCATCAGCACGTATTTCAGTACCGCTTTCCGGCGATCGATGCCACCCCAGATTCCGACAATGAAATAGGTTGGTACGAGCATCAACTCCCACGCGACATAAAACAGCAATAGATCGGTGACGACAAACACGCCAACCAATCCAGCGGTGAGCGTGAGTACGAGGGCGCCATATGTTGGCGTCCTGATCCTCACGTTGTTCCACGAACCCAACAACGTGAGCGGCATCAACAACGCGGTCATTGCCAGCATCGGCACAGACAGCCCATCTACGGCCAACGAGAAGTTGGCGCCAATATCGGGAATCCATGGCCAGTTTACCGCCAGCTGCCAGGTTTGCTCGCTGGACTTGAACATCATCCAAACGCCCACTCCCATTCCGGCTTCAACAGCGAGCGCGAGCAGTGTAAGCACGCGAGCATCAATGCCGCCGGACTCCCCGTCAGGCGACACATCGCGGCCAACCACACGCACGATCACTGCCGCGAGCAATGGCCACAGGAGCATGGCCGGCAACAGCCAGGCAGACGCGCCCGCAGCCGTCATCGATTCTCCCATTATTTGCTCAACGTGAGAGAAACGAGCACTGCGAGCGCACCGGCTGCGACCAACCACGCGTACGTGCCAACGTCACCGTTCTGCAATCGTGCACCAACGCGACCAACAAGTTTCACGAACCCGGCTGAACCACGTTCGATGCCTCGATCAAGGCCGCGATCGACGCCACGAGACAGCACGCGGTCAGACAGCGCATTGAGCGGTTTCAGGACGATCGTGTCGAGCACGCGATCGACATTGTAGGCCTTCGCCAGCAGTCCGGCAAAACCGGTGTCGGCCGGCGACAGATCCTTGGCTACGACCGGTGTACGTGACATGAAATACGCGATGACCATGCCGAGCAGTCCAACACCAACCGCGGCTCCAATCAAGGCAAGTTCCGTTTCGTGCGAGAGGTGCCCCTTGCCCGCAAGCACGGTTGATGCGATGCCCGTGACTGGCTCCAACCATTCGGTGAGCAATTCAGGACGACCGACGGAAGACGCGACTTCCGGCACGTTGAGCCAGCCGGCAACAACGGTCAACAGCGCGAGCACCAGCACCGGGCCTGTCATGCTGGCGGGCGCTTCGTGCAACGCTTCGCACTCCGCGCTGCCTGTGCGATTGACGCCAAAAAACGCGAGCAACAACATGCGTGTCATGTAGATGCCGGTGAGCAACGCGGTCAGCATGCCCAATCCGTAGATCACGTACAAGACGACGTTGCCGGGAACGCCAGCAATGGCGACGTTCGAAAACATCGAACCCTGTGTCCGAGCAAACACCGACGACAGGATTTCATCCTTCGAGAAAAACCCGGCAAGCGGTGGGATACCAACAATGGCCAGCGTGGCCAAGGTCATGGCGACGGCGGTGGCCGGCATGTATTTGCGCAGGCCGCCCATGTTGCGTAAATCCTGTGCGTCCTGCGCGTCGCGGTGCGTGTGGTGATACGCCTGATGCAACGAGTGAATGACCGAGCCCGCGCCCAGGAACAACAACGCTTTGAAAAACGCGTGTGTCACGAGATGAAACACGCCAGCGGAATACGCTCCCACGCCAACGCCGACAAACATGTAGCCAAGCTGCGAGACCGTTGAATACGCCAGCACTTTCTTGATGTCCCACTGGCGGAGGGCAATTGTTGCAGCCCAGCATGCGGTGAGCGCACCAATCAAAGCCACCAGCAACGACACCTGCGGCGCGCTGGCAAACACGGGAGATGTGCGGGCAATAAGGTAAACGCCCGCCGTCACCATGGTTGCTGCGTGAATCAATGCCGAAACCGGTGTGGGGCCCGCCATTGCGTCCGGCAGCCAGATGTACAACGGCAACTGCGCGCTCTTGCCGGCACAACCAAGAAACAGAAACAGAGCAACCGCAACGATCGCTGGCGATCCGAAGGGCATTACGGAAAACGCAGTGTTGGACGCGACAAAGTCCAGCGTGCTGGTGTTGACCCAGATCAGAAACATCGCGATTAAGAAACCGAAATCGCCGATGCGATTAACAACGAACGCCTTCTTGCCAGCATCGGCGTTGGCCTTGTCGCTGAACCAGAATCCGATCAACAAATACGAACACAAGCCCACGCCTTCCCAACCCACGAACACCATCGGATAACTGGAACCCAACACCAGTACCAACATGCTTGCCACAAACAGATTCAAGTACGCGAAATAGCGCGCGTATCCCGGATCCTTCTTCATGTACCCGACCGAAAACACATGAATCAGCGAGCCGACGCCGGTAATCACGAGACACATCAGGATGGAAAGCTGGTCGAGCTGCACACCCCAGTTGATGTTGAGATTGCCGACCGGCATCCACGTTGCGTAGTTCCGAATGAACGGATCGGCGATACGCGGAAGGCCCAGCATCTCTACAAAAATTGCGACCGTCAATGCAAAGGCGGCAAGCAACACGCCGGGGCCGATCAGCGTGGGCAGCGTTTTTGACGACGCAGCGTCGCTTGGGCGAAGTGATACGAGACCGTTGGCCACGGCACCAAGCAACGGCAACAACGGCAACAGGCCCACCCACTCGGCAATACCGCCCGTGAGCGGATGTGACGACGCCGCCTGAATAAACGCGAGTGAAGTCATCATCAGCCGCGCAACAACTTGAGTTCAGCCAGATCCACGCTGCCGACATGACGGAACACCGCGATCACGATGGCCAGTCCCAACGCGGCCTCCGCGGCGGCAATCGTCATCACCATGATCACGAAAACCTGCCCCGTGACGCCGTGCAGTTTGGAAAACGCGATAAACGAAAGATTCACCGCGTTCAGCATCAACTCGACGCACATGAACAGGATGATGGCGTTTCGGCGCGTGAGCACTCCGACAACGCCGATCGCAAAAAGGACAGCCGATATAATGATGGCGTCGTTGATCATGCGCTCACCCGGCGTTTTGCCAAGACGACCGCACCAACCACCGCCACCAGCAACACGAGACTCGTCACTTCGAAGGCGACGAGATAATCAGTAAAAAGCGCCGACGCGATGGGCGTGACGACGTTGTCGGACGCCGCGGCGAATTCGGTGTCGGGAAGTTTGTCGCGCAGCACCACCAGCACGCTGGCAGCCAACCCGATTCCAATGGCCCCTGCCCCAAGTCGTGACGCTGCCGACCTCACATCGGCCAACTCACCCGCTCGACCCAGATTGAGCAGCATGACGACGAACACGAACACGACCATGATCGCGCCCGCATACACGAGCACTTGAATGACCGCAACGAACGGCGCGTCGAGCATAACGTACAAACCGCTCAGCGAAAACATCACGTTCACCAACCACAATGCAGCCGGCACCGGATTTTTGCGCGTAACAAAACAGAGTGCCGACGCAATGGCCAGCAGCCCGAAAAAGTAGAACTCAAAGCGAACCAGGGAACTCATTCGCCTTTCGGGTCGGAGGGATCCCACAACTCGCTCACCGGGTGTGTTTGCGCAGTGAGCCGCTCGAGGTCGTACACAAACGAAGCGCGATTGAACTCGGCGTTTTCGTAGTGGCGCCCAAGATGAATGGCTTCTTCGGGACAAACTTCCTGACAGTAGCCGCAAAAGATGCACCGGAACTCGTCGATTTCGAACACGAGCGGAAACCGATTGCCCTGTTCGTCTTCACCCGGAACGAGTTTGATGCAGTTTGCCGGACACACGCTGGGACACAAACCGCACGCGACACATTTGGCCGCGCCCGTTTCGGTAGTCAGCATGCGATGCGTGCCGCGCCACCGTGGAGAAAGGTCCCATTTTTCCTCGGGATACTGCATGGTGACCTTGTGCGGGTCGACCATGTGTTTGATGGTGTGCGCCATGCCGCTCAGTGTCGCGCGAATGTAGCTCACGTCTGCGAGCGGGCGCTCCATGACTTTCACGCCAATGGCCATCAGTCGGTTCCTCCCACTTCGAGTGCGCGCTGCGCGCGTGTCCGCTCTGCGAGTGCCCGCTCTGTGGCGACCGATTGTTCGGCCAGTGCGCGACGTGACAGCTCCAGCCCGCGCGCGCGAAGGCGCGCGAGGTCGGCACCACCCACGCGTGCGCTTGCCGGACTGATCATCTTGCCCCGGTCGAGCCACATCAGCAGCATGGCGACCACAACAACATTGAGTCCGAGCAGCGCCAGTCCAAACAACGGTCCGCGCGCCAGCCCCATTGCATCAAGCGCCAATGTGTAGGACGCGATCAGCACAACGTACCCTAATGCAATGGGCAACATCACGCTCCAGCCAAGTGCCATGAGTTGATCGTAGCGGAAACGAGGCAGTGTCCAGCGAATCCACATGAACAGGAAAATGAAGCTGAAAACTTTGGTGGCGAATGCGGCCAGTGTGACAATCGTCTTGAGAATGGTCCACGGCGGAATGTTGTCCCAGGTCGTGAATGGGATGTCCCATCCGCCAAAAAACAGCGTTGCCGTCATCGCGCTCACCGTGACCATGTTCGCGTATTCCGAAATGAAGAACATGGCGAACTTCATGCCGCTGTATTCCGTGTGGTAACCCGCGACCAATTCAGATTCGGCTTCGGGCAAATCAAACGGCAAACGATTGGTTTCGGCGAACGCCGCAACCAGGAACGTGAACCAGGCGACGGTCAGGCATGCCACGTTCCATCCCATGTGCGCCTGCTGCGCGATAATCGCCGACAGCGATACGTTGCCCGCCAGCAAGAGCACCGGAATTGTCGACATGCCCATTGCGATTTCGTACGAAACCATCTGCGCACTGGAACGCAGACTTCCAATGAGCGCGTATTTGTTGTTCGACGACCAACCGGCCAGCACGATGCCGTACACGCCAAGCGACGAAATCGCGAGGGTAAAGAGATAACCCACCGGCAAGTCGGCCACTGCCATGTTGATCAATCCCCACGGTGTTGGCAGCGGCGCGGCCAACGGAATTACCGCCCAGGCCAGTAACGCCGGGACAAACGACAAGGCCGGCGCGATGAGGAACAACATCTTGTCCGCCCTGCCCGGTGTCACTTCTTCTTTCATGAAGTTCTTGAGTCCATCCGCGACCGGCTGAAGCAAACCAAATGGCCCCGCGCGATTGGGCCCGCGACGATCCTGAATCCACGCTGCCACTTTCCGTTCGGCAAGCGTGAGCAGGGCCACCGTCACCAGATATCCAACGAAGACAACCAACACCTTGATCGCGCTCGCCAATGCAAACGTGCCGAGTGCATCGGGAGCGGTTTGCGAGTCGGCCTTCGGAAACCAACTGGCGAAGTCGAGCTGAAACAGTCCGACCTCGCGAATCACGGTTTGATCCCCATAGGCAACGTCGCGTCGTTTGCCGTTGCGGCTGGTACATCGGGCGTCGCGGTGGGACGCGTCGAACCCATCAACCCAAGCTCGTGATAGTTGAGCCCTTCATATGCCGAATGGGTGGCGCTCAATGCCTGAAACACGTCGGACGGCAAATAGAAGCTGTCGCTCTCGCCCAACTCATGCAGCAGATCACCCAACACGTACCAGCTTGGGCGTGCGATACCGGGTGCAGCTTTTGCCTGCATGAATCGCTGAACGCGTCCGCGCAGATTCGTGAGCGTGCCTTCTTCTTCAGCAATGTTTGCAATTGGCAACACGACAGCCGCGCGCTCACGCAGCACATCAGGCAACGTCGCTCCGATGTGAACAATCACACCCGCGCGCGAAACGTCGGCAGCATCGGCCGTCGTCAACGCTTCGTCAACAACCAGCAGCGCATCACCATCACGCAGCGCTCCGTTGAGCGACGTGCACTCAGTGAAACCAAGATTGCGCGCGGCGGTTGCATTCGCCGCCCGTTCTTCGCGCAATGCCAGATCTTTCACACCCGGCAACGGCGCTTCGCCGCCACGTTTCAAACGAAACACACCGGCGCCGCCAACCTGTTTGATTATACGTTCCAGCAGAAACAACGCTTCGTTCGACAAATTGGGTGAAGCGACTACCGTAACGCGTTTACCGCCAAGCGCTTTTGCGGCGGCGCCTAATGCGTTCTCCCAATCGACCGTTTGCAGTTGGTTCCCAACACGCACCTGCGGCTGTTCCACGCGATCTCGGCGATTGAACTCGCGGTACGACATGCGGCCAACATCGCACGCATAATAGTGATTCACATCGGTGTTGGTGCGCGGCTTGAGCCGCACCAGGACATCGTCGCGTGTTTCGAGCACAACGTTGCAACCTTGACTGCAGCCCGTACAGATACTCGGTGCGCGATCGAGTTCCCACGCACGCGCCTTGTTCAGAAAGTCTTTGCTAAGCAGCGCGCCAACCGGGCACAGGTCGACCACGTTACCCGCCCACGGATTCGTGAGGTCGTGACCTTCGGCCTTTCCAATGAATGCACGATCGCCGCGTTCGGATACGTTGAGCACCGGGTCCTGTGCAACGTCACTCATGAAACGCACGCAACGTGTGCAGAGGATGCAGCGATTCGTGACGTACAGAACGTCGCCGCCAAAATCTTCGGCGGGCGTAAATCGTTTTGGCTCGCGCAACCGCGAGTCGACGCGACCTTCGGCAAACGTGTAGTCCTGCAGTTCGCACTCGCCAGCCTGATCGCAAATAGGACAATCGAGCGGATGATTGATGAGCAGAAATTCGAGCACACCCTTACGCGCTTCGAGCGCCTTGGGTGAATGCACGTGGACCACCTGCCCTTCCATCACCGCAGTTGCGCATGCGGGTGCAAGCTTCGGTGCTTTTTCAACTTCCACCAGGCACATGCGGCACAAACCAGCCACCGGCAAACCTGGGTGGTAGCAGTAGTGCGGCACGAGCACGCCAACGGTTTTCGCCGCTTCAAGAATCGACAGACCATCGGGCACCGTAACGGGGCGCCCTTCGATGGTGAGGTTGATCATCTTCGCGTCAGCCATGATCGGATACCTCAGGCGGCCGAGGCGCGGGACGGCGCACCGGGGGGCGTGGATGTCGGCAATCCCGGCGACACGATCTTGTTGCGGCTGATCTGAATTTTCGCTTCAAACTCGCCCCGGAATTTCTTGAGGCCAGACACTACTGGTGTTGCGCACGAATCGCTCAACACACAAATCGTTTTGCCGGTCATGTTGTCGGCAATGG